>NZ_JAOANA010000033.1:0-34630 GCF_032335535.1 Alkalihalobacillus sp. MEB130 | reverse complement strand
CCCTTTTTTGTTTTCCGCGAAGTGATAGGCGAAGCCGCTGCGATCTATTAAGCCAATTAGGAGTGATCTTCTCCTAAATGGCGTGCAGCGAGTGAAGCCATCACCATGTTCGCCAAAAAAGGGTGATTTTCCCTTTTTTGTTTTCCGCGAAGTGATGGGCCAAGCCGCTGCGATCTATTAAGCCAATTCGCACAAAAGTTGAAACTATATGATATTGTTACGGGAAAAACGACGTTTCTTCATTGTGAAAAAACGTCGTTTTTCCCGTACTTCCAATTAAGTACGGACTTGTTAAAAGATAGACAAACAAGATTCATTGAGTTTCTTGAAACTTCCACGTATAATGTATGAAGGAATCTATGCAAAATTTCGCTCACATCAAGTGGGCTTTCTATTTGTTTGCTTGGAAAAGCTAGATGGAAGGAGTTTTACTAATGAATGAAGATCAACGTTTAGGACGTTTAGGGAATACAGATAAGCCTATAGATAAAGAAAAGCCCAAAAAAGATTATAGTAAATATTTTGATTTCTCAAACGTAAAAGTCATTTCCGAGGAAGAAAACAAAAAGACGATTCGAATTGAAGGAAGAGAAATTTCCATTTATGATCAACCCGATTATAAACAAGGCAAACGTCGTGGGAAAGAAGATGTGCAAGTTTTACGCCCAGATAGTTTAATTCCTGAAGAGATGAAAGGGATTGGTAATGGGAAGAAATTTTTAATTCGTACGTACGGTTGTCAAATGAATACACACGACTCTGAAAATATGGCAGGCTTACTTCTGGAAATGGGATTTGAATCAACAGATGAAACGACAGAAGCTGATGTTATTCTACTAAACACATGTGCTATTCGTGAAAATGCAGAGAATAAAGTATTTGGTGAAATAGGACACCTAAAAACGTTAAAGGTTGAGCGTCCTGAATTAATTGTTGGGGTATGTGGCTGTATGTCGCAGGAAGAAACGGTTGTTAACCGTATTATGCAAAAACATCAGCATATTGATTTGATTTTTGGTACTCACAACATTCATCGTCTACCTGAGCTTCTTAGAAATGCAATCTACGGAAAAGAAATGGTTGTAGAAGTTTGGTCTAAAGAAGGAGACATAGTTGAAAACATGCCACGTGCCCGTCAAGGCAAAACACAAGCATGGGTTAACATTATGTATGGCTGTGATAAATTCTGTACGTATTGCATTGTTCCATATACGCGAGGAAAGGAACGAAGCCGTCTTCCGGAAGATATCATTGCAGAAGTGCGTGATTTAGCGAGACAAGGGTATAAAGAGGTTACCTTGCTTGGACAAAATGTAAATGCTTATGGAAAAGACCTAGAAGGCAGGGACTACGGTCTTGGGCATTTAATGGATGAAATTCATAAGATCGATATTCCACGTGTTCGTTTTACAACTAGTCATCCACGAGATTTTGATGATCATTTAATTTCTGTTCTTTCAAAAGGTGGAAACTTGGTTGAACACATTCACTTGCCAGTTCAGCATGGAAACTCTGAAATTTTAAAATTGATGGCAAGAAAGTATACAAGAGAGCAGTATGTAGATCTTGCTCACAAAATTAAAATGGCGATTCCAAATGCATCCTTTACAACCGATTTAATTGTAGGATTTCCAAATGAGACTGAAGAACAATTTGAGGAGACCCTTTCTCTTGTGCGTGAAATTGAGTTTGATAGCGCGTTTACTTATATCTATTCACCGCGTGAAGGAACACCAGCAGCAAAAATGAAAGACAATGTTGCAATGGAAGTAAAGCGTGAGCGACTAGGACGACTGAATGCGCTAGTCAATGAAATTTCAGCAAAGAAAAATCTTGATTACCAAGATCAAATTGTGGAAGTGCTTGTTGAAGGGGAAAGTAAGAAAAATCCGGAAGTATTGGCAGGACGAACGAGAACGAATCGTCTAGTTAATTTTAAAGCACCTAAATCAGTTATTGGTGAAATTGTTTTTGTCAAAGTGACAGAAGCTAAAACATGGTCTCTTAATGGTGAAATGGTTAAAATGGCGGAGGTAAATAACTAATGACAACAACTTATACAAGAGAAGATATTCGTACAAAAGCAAAAGAATTAGCTAAAATGATGGCAGAGACGGAAGAAGTAGATTTCTTTAAACGTGCTGAAAAACAAATCAATGAGCATTTAAAAGTACAAGAACTAATTGCTCAAATTAAAAAGCTTCAAAAAGAAGCTGTAAACCTTCAACATTATGGGAAATCTGAAGCTTTAAAAGAAGTGGAAGCAAAAATTGATGCATTGCACGAAGAAATAGATTCGATCCCACTTGTTCAAGAGTTTAAATCAAGCCAAATTGAAGTAAATGAATTATTACAAATGGTCTCAAATACCATCTCTAAAACGGTAACAGATGAGATTATTACTTCAATGGGCGGAGATCTTTTAAAAGGGACCACAACAAAAAATCCATACTTTGATGGTGGATGTAGTTAAGTTTAATAGATATAAAAAAACAGATTTGTTTTCTTACAAAGAAAATAGATCTGTTTTCTTTTAGTTCTATATATTAGTTCATTTTTTTATGAGCTCACATATACTTGATATATGAATGTGCTTTTAAATAGAAAAACGATGAACCTATTTACCTCTGTTTTTCACTTGCAAAAAGATATTTATTAAAACTTTTCTCGATTGATGTACTAAACTTTGTAAACTCAACATATCGTGTTACAGATAACGCTTTGCTATCATCTTTCATTTTATTTTTTTCGCACATTGGTTATTCGCCCTGCATAGGATGACAGTGAAGCATTTGGCGGAGCGAATTAGGCACGACGAGCCGACACGAGCGACCGACAACTCGATATGATATGAGAAAGAGGAGGGTTTTGTTTCATGTCTCAAAAATTTAACTATCGTGAAATTATTACAAAAGCGGTATGTGGAAAAGGTCGTAAGTTTTCAGAAGCAACTCATACGATTAGCCCTTCACACAGACCGTCAAGCATTCTAGGCTGTTGGATTATTAACCATAAGTACTCAGCAGAAAAGAAGGGCGACTCTGTAGTGGTGCAAGGGAGCTATGATATCAACGTTTGGTTCTCGTATAACAAAAATACGAAGACAGATGTTGCAACGCAAACTGTTACTTATTCTGATGTGATTCCACTATCTATGCAAGACGAAAACGTGTTATCTGATGAAATGGATGTTATTGCGCGTGCGGTTCAGCAACCGAACACGTTAGAGGCAACGATATCTGAAAATGGTGCGAATGTAGATGTGCAGGTGGAGCGAGAATTTTTAGTTGAGTGCATCGGTGAAACAAAGGTAGCTGTAGCGGTGAATCCGGATGGGCATTTAGAGGATTTTCCAGCAGCAGCTGTTACAGATGATGTATCTGACGAAGAGTATGAGCGTCTTGATCCAAATTTTCTACACAGTGAATTTGATAAATAAGGCGATGGAGCAGGCTATGAAGCTTGCTCCATTTTTTTATAAAGTATTCATATACATAGATAGTAAAAGACTCCCTAATGCGAGATTTATAGTCACTATGATATAATAAACCGTATTAATTATGTACGGTGGAGGACTATCATGACACAAATTACCCCTATGATGAAACAATATTTAGAAATAAAGGCGCAGCATCAAGATGCCTTTTTATTTTTTCGTCTTGGCGATTTTTATGAATTATTTTTTGAGGATGCGAAGCTTGCTGCGCAAGAATTAGAAATTACATTAACAGGTCGAGGACAAGGTGAGGACCGCATTCCCATGTGTGGAGTTCCTCATCATTCTGCTGATCAATATATGTCCCGTCTCATTGAAAAAGGTTATAAAGTTGCTTTATGTGAACAAGTGGAAGACCCAAAAGAGGCAAAAGGTGTGGTCAAGCGTGAAGTCGTAAAAATGCTAACACCTGGTACAATGATGAACGGAAATGTCATTAAAGAGAAGGAAAACAATTATTTAGTTGCATTAACGTCTTTTAAGGATCAATCATTTGGGTTAGCGAGAACAGACTTAACAACTGGAGAATGTGCTGCAACGTTAATTAGTAAGGACCTTGAAGATGTCATTCATGATATTGCGAGTTCAAACGCAAAGGAGTTAGTCGTTGCATCTAACCTTGATGAAACAATTTTAAAGAAAATACAAGAGAAGTGTTCGGTAACGATCTCTTTTGAAGACCAAGTCGAATTAGACCCACGTTATGAGGATCTTTGTGTGGATCTTCAATCTGAGAAATTACGTGAGAGCTTTGCTAGACTATTACAGTATTTAATTCGAACCCAAAAACGTTCTCTTAATCATCTGCAAAAAGTAACGTATTATCATTCAGATTTGTTTATGAAAATGGATACTCATACGAAGAGAAATCTCGAACTAACAGAATCACTAAGAGAGAAGAAGAAAGCGGGGTCTTTACTCTCAATTGTAGATAAGACGGTTACAGCTATGGGTGGAAGACTTGTGAAAAACTGGTTAGAGCGACCTCTAATTGATCAATCAGCAATAGATGGACGGTTGGAGATTGTTTCTGCCTTTCTCGAGTCTTATTTTGAGAGAGAAGAATTGCGTGATGAATTGCGACATGTGTATGACCTAGAAAGATTAGCGGGTAGAATTGCTTACGGTAGCGTAAATGCCCGAGAATTGGTTCAGTTAAAACGTTCTTTAGAGAAGGTACCAGTTTTAAAACAATTGGTCGGAAAAATGGTACCAACTTCTAAAAATCATTGGTTTACGGAAGAGGAACGTGTATTTGAATTAATTGACTTGCTTGATCGTAGTCTAGTAGAAGAGCCACCTATTTCTGTTACAGAAGGTGGGATGATTCGTTCTGGTTTTCATGAAGAACTCGACACTTACCGTGATGCAAGTAAAAATGGAAAACAGTGGATTGCAGAGCTTGAACAAAAAGAACGTCAAGAAACGGGAATTCGTTCGCTGAAGATTGGGTTTAACAAGGTATTTGGTTATTATATTGAAGTCACAAAAGCGAATATGCATTTACTGCCGGAAGGACGTTATGAAAGAAAACAAACGTTAACCAATGCAGAGCGCTACATTACGCCGGAGCTAAAAGAAAAAGAAGCATTAATTTTGGAAGCAGAAGAGAAAATGGAACAGCTTGAGTATGATTTATTTGTCCTTGTAAGAGATGAGGCTAAACAATATTTAGAATACATTCAAACATTAGCCCATTCTATTAGCGAGATAGATGTACTGGCGGGATTCGCGACAGTTAGTGAACAACGACATTATATAAGACCTGTCTTCTCAAAAAAGAGAGAGATTTCTATAATAGATGGCCGCCACCCAGTCGTTGAAACGGTTATTGAAAAAGGTCAATATGTAGCAAATGATGTTCATATGAAAAAAGGAAGGGAAATGCTTCTTATAACTGGACCGAATATGGCAGGGAAAAGTACGTATATGCGCCAGTTGGCCTTGTTAGCTGTAATGGCGCAAATTGGTTGTTATGTGCCTGCCACGTCTTGTGAAATACCGATTTTCGACCAAGTATTTACAAGGATTGGTGCAGCCGATGATTTGGCAAGTGGGCAGAGTACATTTATGGTTGAGATGCTAGAAACACGTTATGCTCTCACAAAAGCAACACAAAACAGTTTAATACTGCTAGATGAGATTGGACGAGGTACATCTACGTATGATGGAATGGCTCTCGCTCAAGCGATTATTGAATATATTCACGATACGGTCCGGGCAAAAACGCTTTTCTCTACCCATTATCATGAGTTAACTCAACTTGATCAAGAACTAGAGGATTTGCAAAATGTTCATGTGTCAGCAGTAGAAGAGAATGGAACGGTAGTGTTCCTGCATAAGGTTATTGATGGACAAGCTGATCGAAGCTATGGAATTTATGTTGCCGAATTAGCAGAGCTACCGAGTCAAGTGACGGAACGGGCAGAGGCATTGCTAAAGCAGTATGAAGGCAGTGCTGTCTCAACGAAAGCTCCATCAACCAATCAACCGGAGCCGAAAGTGACCTTAATCGATCAGCAGTTGACCTTGTTTGAAGAGGACACGACAAAAGAAAACAAGGTTAAAGCAAATCTTTCTGGACAAGAAGATAAGGTAATAAAAAAACTTGTGAAAAAAGATGTTCTTCATATGACGCCGATTGAGGCGATCCAGTTCGTAAATGAATTGCAACGACTATTAAAGTAAAGGAGGGGTTCGATGACGAAAATCATAAAGCTTGATGATGCGTTATCAAACAAAATTGCTGCAGGTGAAGTTGTCGAGCGCCCTGCATCGATAGTAAAAGAGTTAGTTGAAAATGCACTTGATGCAAATAGTTCTCAAATAATTGTTCAAATTGAGGAAGGAGGCCTGTCTTCCATTCGAATTATTGATAATGGAGATGGGATTGCTTCTGAAGAGGTGGAGACAGCTTTTTATCGGCATGCAACAAGTAAAATTCGGACGGATCGTGACCTGTTTCAAATTGGAACGTTAGGGTTTCGTGGAGAGGCATTGCCGAGTATAGCATCAGTAGCTTTTGTTAGTATGACCACGAACACGGGGAGTGGACCAGGTACGGGAATCGTGATAGAAGGTGGAGTCATAAAGGAGAAGAAAGCTGCAAAAGCTAGAAAAGGTACAGAAATTCAAGTTACCAATCTTTTCTATAATACTCCTGCGAGACTGAAATACTTAAAAACCGTCCACACAGAAGCAGGGAATGTCAGCGACATTGTAAATCGCTTGGCATTAGCTCATCCTCACGTATCATTCGAATATTCGCATGATGGAAAAGAAGTTTTAAAAACATCAGGTAATGGTGATATACGTCAAGTCATTGCCTCCATCTATGGAAGAAATGTGGCAAAAAAAGTTAAACATGTGGAAGGGCGTTCACTTGATTATGAGATAAGCGGATTTGTAGGGATGCCTGAATTAACTAGAGCCTCTAGACAATATATGTCTATCTTTGTTAACGGTAGATATATTCGCAATTACGCACTTGCAAGATCCATTCAGGATGGTTATCATACATTGCTACCAATTGGTCGCTATCCACTGGTCGTCCTCTCCATAAAAATGGATCCAAAACTAATTGATGTGAATGTTCATCCTTCTAAATTAGAAGTTCGTTTAAGCAAAGAGGAAGAATTAGGTCAATTAATTACACAATCAATCAAACGATTATTCGAAACGGAAACATTAATTCCATCAGCTGATACAAAACAACGTACAAATTTTGAAAGCTATAAAAGTGAACAAGTTTCATTTGATTTTGATACACCGATAGAAGCAAGAACAAGTCCCACGATTCAAGTAAAAGAAGAACAGTATGAAGCTCTAGCTTCTCCGGAAAAAGGATATGACCGTTTAATTCAGACGGACAGTACTTATGAGAACCCTTTGCCTCAACAAAATAAAGAGAGAGAGCAACAAGAAAGTTCTCAGGAGAATGTAGTAGCAACTAATATAAAAGAAGTAGAGCCTCGTAAGGTTGAGACAAAGGAAGAAGAGAGCATTCTTGAACGCGTTCCCGTTCTTTATCCTGTTGGACAAATGCATGGGACGTATATAATTGCGCAAAATGAGACAGGAATGTATTTAATAGATCAGCACGCTGCCCAAGAGCGAGTCAAGTACGAGTTTTTTAGAGACAAAGTGGCTGAGGTTAGTCCGCATGTTCAAGAACTGCTCGTACCTATTACACTTGAATGTACAGCACAGGAGTTTTCAATCATCAATGAACACTTAGATGATCTTCACACCGTGGGAGTTTTTCCAGAACAATTTGGAACACAAGCATTTATTATTCGATCGCATCCCACTTGGTTGCCGAAGGGACAAGAAGAAGAAACCATCCGTGAAATTATTGACTATTTATTAGAAAATCGAAGTGTAAATTTAAAGAAGCTGCGAGAAGAGGCCGCTATTTTAATGTCTTGTAAAGCCGCAATTAAAGCAAATCGTCATCTGCGCCAAGATGAGATGTTTGCCCTTCTTGAATCACTGAGAAAAAGCAGCGATCCATTCACCTGTCCACACGGACGACCCATTCTTGTTCACTTCTCAACATATGCATTAGAAAAAATGTTTAAACGAGTGATGTAGAGTTTTTACCAAAAGGTCGATCTTTCCTTTTGGTAAAAACTCGAAGCGATGAGCGGAGCCGTCGTAATGTTTTAAGCCTTTTAGGAGTGGGTTTTTCCTAAAAGGCGCACGACGAGAGAAGCCATCGCCCATGTTCGCACAGAGAAAGGGATGGAAAGGCTCATTTCACTTTTGGTTTGAACTCAAAGCTGTAAGCGGAGCCGTCGTAATGTTTTAAGCCTTTTAGGAGCGGGTTTCTCCTAAAAGGCGCACGACGAGAGAAGCCATCGCCCTATGTTAGCACAGAGTAAGGGGTGGAAAGGCTCATTTCACTTTTGGTTTGAACTCAAAGCTGTAAGCGGAGCCGTCGTAATGTTATAAGCCTTTTAGGAGCGGGTTTCTCCTAAAAGGCGCACGACGAGAGAAGCCATCGCCCCATGTTCGCACAGAGAAAGGGATGTTCGTACGTAATTAAGGAGGTTGCTTCACGATTGTACGGCAAGAAATTGCCAAGCAGGGTTTAAAACATACAAGGAAAGATAATAGTAGGGGATATAAAAATGATAGTAACAACTACAAGAAAAGGTGCGGATGTTTTAGAGGGACGTGCACAATTGATAACCTTAGAGTTAGAAGGGCAATTTGTTCCACGAAAGGATGTCTCTATTGAAGAGATGATTTCTTTTTACAAAGATGATGTTCTAGTAATAGGAAAAGGAAAAACCTCTCTTTATTCTAAACAAGGAGGAGATCCTTTTTTTTATCACCCGAATTCAGCAATGTTTCGGGTAAAGCAATATCAAAAAACGAATTACGATCCGCTTGTAGCAGCTGCTGACTTAAGTACAGGAATGTCTTTTCTTGATTGTACATTAGGTTTAGCATCGGATAGTCTAGTGGCGCAGTTAGCTGTTGGAGAGACTGGACATGTAACTGGACTTGAGGCCAATCAAATTCTTGCCTGGATTGTTCGCACTGGTCTACAATCATGGCAAGATGGGAGTTCACTTATGATTAATTCGATGAGGCGAATTGAAGTCATTCATGCTCACCATAGCGACTATCTGCCTAAGTTGGCCGAGAACTCTTATGATGTTGTTTATTTTGATCCTATGTTTGAACAACATATATCAAGTTCAACAGGGATCAGAGCATTAAAACAGTTTGCCTGTCACGATGATTTATCCGACCATGTTATAGAAGAAGCGTTACGTATAGCAAGGTCACGAGTCGTTTTGAAAGATCACTATGCAAGTGAGCGCTTTGAACGATTTGGTTTTCAGGTGATAAAAAGGCAGCATGCGGCGTTCCATTATGGAAATATTGAAATAAAAAAATAATCATTTTAACGTAGGTTTGAAATGAATGAATTAGGGAGAAGATGATGAAAGAACAACTGATTGTCATTGTCGGTCCAACTGCTGTTGGAAAAACAGCACTTAGTATTAAGCTTGCAAAAAAGTATCATGGTGAAGTAATTAGTGGAGATTCCATGCAAGTGTATAAAGGTATGGATATTGGTACCGCCAAGGTTACGGACGAGGAACAGGACGGTGTTCCTCATTATTTAATCGATATCAAGCACCCGCAAGAATCATTTTCTGTTGCCGAATTTCAAGATACATGCATTCCTTTAATTTCTCAGATTAATAGAAAAAAACATATCCCCCTATTAGTTGGAGGGACTGGTCTATATGTGAATGCCATTACAAAACAATATCAGTTTGAAAGCATGCCCACAGACGAACAATATAGACAAGAACTTGAACAGCTAGTAAGCGAAATAGGCAATGAATCATTACATAATAAACTGAGAGAAGTCGATCCGAAAGCAGCTGAACGAATTCATCCGAATAATGTTAGGCGCGTGATTCGAGCACTTGAAGTCACGCATGTTACACAAATTCCTTTTTCTGAGCAACAAGGGGAAGAACAGACTGAATCGCCTTATTCGCTAGCGTTTATTGGCCTAACAATGGACAGAGAAAGGCTCTACGAACGAATTAACCAGCGTGTTGACTTGATGATGGAACAAGGCCTACTAGAAGAAGTGAGAGCATTATATGATGCTGGAATCAGAGGTTGTCAATCAGTTCAAGCGATAGGATACAAAGAGTTGTATGATTATTTCGAAGGTAATTCTTCATTGGATGAAACGATTGACTTATTGAAACAAAATTCAAGGCGCTATGCTAAAAGACAGCTAACGTGGTTCCGAAATAAGACAGATGCGACATGGTTTGACATGACGGATGGATTGACGGATCAAACTTTTCAGGAAATTTCTTCTTTTATTGAAGGAAAACTGCCATTTATATCGAAATAAAGAGAGAGTCAATTAGAGGAGGACACCCCGATGAAGCAACCGATTAATATTCAAGATCAATTTTTAAACCAATTACGCAAAGATAATATTTCCGTTACAGTCTTTTTGACAAATGGATTTCAAATCCGAGGATTAATCAAGGGCTTTGACAATTTTACGGTCATTTTAGAAACGGAAGGAAAGCAACAGCTTGTTTATAAGCATGCTATTTCCACCTTTGCGCCACAACGTAATGTGCAATTGAAGTCTGAAGAACAAGAATAGAAAAAAGCGCCGACTTGGCGCTTTTTTTATTTTGATCTCTTCTCCAGTTTGGTAGATTACTTCTCTCTAGGAAGAACCTCGACTTTGATTAGAGAGACAGCAATTTACATGTTGAGCAAGGCGGGGTTATAAAATCCCCGCTAGTAAACGTTGTTTTTGTTTTTCAGTTATGGAGTCGATTGTATTTTTGTAACGGTTCATTGATAACGGGGTTGTGTAGCCAATTCTTTGAACTAGTTCATCGGAGCTTTCTCCATGTAAAAGAGTAGTCAAAATAAACGTATTTCTAAGTGTTTGAGCACTTATCCCCTTTCGTAATTTTGCACGTTTTACTTCCATCCGAACCATTTTTTGAATCGCAATCGGTGACATACGTTTTGGCTCGTCGTCATCGTACGACCAATGAAATGTTTTTCGCTTGAAGTCAAATGATACGAAAAATGGATCTTGACTATAAAAGCGAGGGCGAACCGGTTCTGGTATTGCTTTAAAGTACGTATAGGCCAATTGTTTGTCATTTTCCTTTAACAAGATAATTCGGTTGTCTTCTTGAATATGAATTTCATTTCGCTCGAATCTAAGGTCATTCATGGATAGTTGTTGGACTTCATGTAACGTTAAACCATAATGTAAAAACAATCGTACAATAAATTCATTCCGCTCTTTATAAAATGAGAACATTTCTAATTGTTGTTCAGATAGTCCGTTTTTTGATGAAAGAGTCGAAAGCAATTGTCTCTGTTCATTTTGATCCACCCATTCAGATTCTTGTAGCGGCCCTGAATGTAGTTCAGGAGGGATGATTTCTTGTATAGGACTTAATTCACTTTGACCCAGAGATTTTCGGTATTGATAAACTTGTTTCAAAACACTGTGAATTCGTCTGATCGTCCTTACATTATACTTTCTTTCTTCTGATAAAACGTGAAAAAAAAGATCAAGTTCATCTTTTGTAATGGACTTCCAGTTAATGTATTCGGTTGTTGAACGTGCTTTGTGAAGCCAATACGCAAAATCATTTAAATCATACATATAGCGTTGAATGGTTGAATCTTTTCTCCCTTTTTTCGCTAACTCATCGATGTATTGATCAATAAATGAAGGAAATAAATACTCCATAAATCCCCCTCCTTTCATAATGATACTATTTGATGTCAATTGATAAATTCCTGCATAGATTTTAGGGGCCTCCTAGTTTATTACCTACATTTCACAATTCTACTTCTCGTCAAAAATGTGATCATGAAACAAGTAACGATAAGGGTCCTTTTTACGGCAAGGGTCAATTTCTTTAGTGTTTGTTAAAATAAGGCTCGTTAAAATAAGAATAATCATGCATAAACTAAAAAGACATAAGATTCCAATAAATATATCCATCATTCTCCCTCCTCTTGTTTTGATGGTAATTGATGGAACGCATTTCAGTGCAAGAAAAAAAGTGCTTTTTTACAAAGGAAAGCTTAAATAAGAAAGTATTTTGATTTTGCAAATAAAACGACAACATTCTAGGAACGATAAAGAAAAAAAGGTAGGAAAAGTTGTATGAGATATCCAAAAGTTTTTATTGTTGCAATGATGTTTTTGCCATGGCTCACGATGCCATTCATCGGAAAGCAAGACATTAGGAGGTTCTATCCAGGTGCTATAGCAATGTCCATCTATCTTTTAATAGAAGCATATGTAGCTGAAAACCGGAAATGGTGGATATTCCGTGAAAAACTGCACCCTAAAGTCTGGGGAATTGTTCCGTTAATTTTCGGACCATTCTTCGTTGGTTCTATTTGGATTTTTAAATTTACGTATGGTCGATTTTTTAGATATCTTTTTGTAAACTTGTTGATTGATGCTTTCTTTACTTACATTCAGGTACCGTGGTTCACACAAATAAAATACTTGTCGTTAAAGAAATTAAAGAAGTTTGAGCTCTCTATTCTCTTTTTAGTAAAATCAATTCTTATGTATGGTTTTCAATATTTTTATGAAAAATCGGTGAACAAATAATTTATTGGGTAAACTAAATAAGTTGATCTTTTATTTAGAAAGGAGCAGAGGTATGTTTTTTGATCTGGTCATTGTCGGGAAATTAACGTTAGCATTGTTACTAGGAATGTTAATTGGAATTGACCGTCAATTAAAACATAAACCTCTTGGATTAAAAACATGCATGGTGATTAGTGTGGCAAGTTGTCTTGTAACAATTGTCTCCCTAGAAGCTTTTTATATGTTTGCCACACCGACCTTTAATGCAATGGATCCGATGCGATTAACCGCACAAATCGTGTCTGGAGTTGGTTTTTTAGGAGCTGGTGTTATTCTTAGAAGAAGCAATGATGTCATTTCAGGATTAACTAGTGCAGCCATGATTTGGTCTGCATCCGGATTAGGAATTGCGGTTGGTGTAGGACTTTATTTTGCATCTTTAGTGGCGGTTGTCCTATTAATTGTGGCTGTAAATCTACTTCCAGCAATCATAAAAAAAGTTGGACCAAGAGCATTAAGGGAGCGAGATGTATTTGCAAAGATTGTCATGGAACCTAACTATAAAATGACCGATCTACTTCTTGCAATCGAGAAAAATAGTGAAGATTTCCCTACAGCCCCCAAAAGTTCTATCCAAATAAGAAATGTGAAAATAAGAGATCTAGAAGGTGGAAAACATCAAATAAAATTAACAATATCAGCTCCGGAAACATTATATACGACTGAAATTTACTATAGAATAAAAAACATTAAGCATGTATTAACAGTTGAACTGGATCATGTTTAATGATTGTAAGAATTAAGATCGTTGCTACTGCAGCGATCTTTTTTATTTATCTACACCCTCCTCCTACATTTTTGCTCTTACGAAAAATTGTAATCCTTCCATTTCTTTCTGCGTATGATGATAAATATAGGCAAAAGCTTTTTTGATTAATTGGAAAAGCGTTTTAGATGTTTGTCACATGTTCGCCTATTTTTGCGTATAGTATAGTGGGTACAAAAGTTGGGCTTAAACGGAACAGCAAAGGGGTGTACATCATGAGTAACCCGGTTAACTCCAAAAATAGAGGGCGTATTAATGTTGTATTAAATCATAAACCAATTGAGAAAATGGGCAAAAATGAATCCCTTTTTCAATCAGATTATGCTAAAGAGGAACATGATATTTTAACAAGGTTTGAAGAAAAACTGGAGGAATATGTTGGCTTAGAGGAAGTGAAACGACTTGTAAATGAGATCTATGCATGGATCTATATTAACGAAAAACGAGAAGAACTAGGGTTAAAAGCGAGTAAACAAGTGTTGCACATGATTTTTAAAGGCAATCCTGGAACGGGTAAAACGACAGTAGCACGAATTATTGCTGACTTTCTGCATCAAATGGGTGTTTTAGCAAAGGGACATTTTATGGAAGTGGAGAGAGCGGATTTAGTGGGAGAATATATTGGGCATACAGCTCAAAAAACAAGAGAAGTTTTGAAAAAGGCAAGCGGTGGGGTTTTATTTGTTGATGAAGCTTACTCATTAGCAAGAGGTGGAGAAAAGGATTTTGGGAAAGAAGCAATTGATACGTTAGTGAAAGCCATGGAAGATCATCAACACGATTTTGTATTAATATTGGCAGGTTATTCAAAAGAAATGGAGTATTTTCTTTCTCTTAACCCCGGTCTACCTTCGCGCTTTCCGATTGCTATTGATTTTCCTAATTATACAACTGAACAGTTAATGGAGATGGTTAGGAGAATGTTAAATGAGCGCGAATATGAACTAACAAAAGAAGGGGAAGTTCACATTCGTGATCACATAAGAAAGATTAGACACGAACAAGAACGAACATTTAGCAATGGACGTTATATACGAAACATTATTGAAGAGGCTATTCGAATGCAAGCGGTCCGGTTACTTAGGGAAAATGTCTATGATCGTGAATCTTTGCTAACGATGAAACGGGAGGATTTCAAATTTCATTCCTCACACGTGAAATTAAATTAATGCTCAGCCAATCGACTTGTTTTCAGTTGATTGGCTTTCTTGTTTTCTATTTTTTTCTAGTTCATGGTATGATGCGTATGAACGAAATCGATGGATACCCTAAAAGCAAGTCCGAAAAAAAAAGGAAGTGGATATTCTTGCAAGAGATTAATCATAAAGAAACAGAAAATGTCGTACTAGTTGGGTGCAACTTTGAAACAGATCCTACTGCATTTGATCATTCGATGGACGAATTGAAGAGCTTGGTTGAAACGGCAAAAGGTACAGTTGTTGGAACGATTACTCAAAATCGTCAAAAACCAGAGCCATCTACCTATATAGGGAAAGGAAAAGTAGATGAGCTGCAATTTCTGATAGATGAAAAAGAGGTTGATACCATTGTGTTTAATGATGAACTTTCGCCTAGCCAAATACGAAACGTTCATACACGAACTAAGAAAACAGTCATTGATCGAACGCAGTTAATTCTAGATATATTTGCTTCTAGAGCTCGTTCCAGAGAAGGGAAACTTCAAGTGGAACTAGCACAGCTTTCCTATTTACTTCCACGCCTTGCAGGGCAAGGGTTAGCTCTTTCTAGACAGGGAGGGGGAATTGGATCAAAGGGACCTGGGGAAACACAGCTTGAAAGTGATCGTAGGCACATTCGTCGAAGAATGGATGAAATCAAACATCAACTTGAAGCTGTTGTGGGCCACCGTGAACGTTACCGTGAACGTCGAAAACAAAATGAAGCTTTCCAAGTGGCAATTGTTGGCTATACAAATGCAGGAAAATCAACGATATTAAATCGACTTGCTGAGGTAGATACATTAGAAGAAAACCAACTGTTTGCAACATTAGATCCAACTACTCGCCAGTTTAAGTTACCAAGTGGAATGAAGATTCTTCTATCTGATACAGTTGGGTTTATTCAAGATTTACCAACTACGTTAGTTGCTGCATTTCGCTCTACATTGGAAGAGCTTCAAGAAGCAGATCTTCTCTTACATGTAGTGGATAGTTCAAATCCTGACTATGAACAACATGAAAGAACGGTGAAAGAGTTGATTCAACAATTAGATGCAGAAAGTATTCCGCAACTTATTGTTTATAACAAAAGTGAATTGAAAGATGACAATTTCTTTCCGTCTCATGATGAAGACTCAATTGAGATTAGTGCATTAGATAAAGAAGATTTAACTAGTCTAAAGCATGCAATTGAAGAAAAAGTAATGGAACAAATGTCGGAATATCATGTTTTGCTTAAAGCGGACGAAGGAAGTCTTCTTTCAAAATGTCGTGAATTAACGTTAATTCAACAGCAAGATTGGAATGAAGAAACGGAACATTATGACCTAAAAGGTTATGTATTTCCAAATACGGCTTTAGGTCATGAACTTGCCATACGTTCCGTGATTGAACCAAAGAAAGTGAATATTGAGGAGTAATGAAATGCTAAGGTTAAAGCACCAAGAAATGTTAGAAACGTTAACAAATGAAGTAGAGCAACAAATTCGAGATCATCATCACGAAATAGAGGAGATCGCTCTTTATAATCAAGCAAAAGTCATGGGGGCTTTTCGCGATCATCATGTATCTGATTTTCACTTCACTCCGTCTACTGGATATGGATATGATGATGCCGGACGCGATACGTTGGAATCAATCTATGCACAAGTGTTTGGTGGAGAGGCGGCTCTAGTCCGCCCTCAAATCATTTCAGGTACACATGCTATTGCAACTGTACTGTTTGGCTTATTACGGCCTGGTGATGACCTTTTATACATAACAGGAAAACCATATGACACACTTGAAGAAATAGTTGGCATTCGTGGTACAGGGAATGGCTCTTTAAAAGAGTTTGATATTGGATATCATGCAATTCCATTATTAGAATCAGGGTGGATAGATGAAGAGACTATTCGCAAATCGATAACAGAGCAAACAAAAGTTATCGGAATACAACGCTCAAAAGGATATGGGGATCGCCCGTCCTATACAGTTGGTCAAATTCAAGAAATGATTCAGATTGTAAAATCCATTAAAGAGGATGTTATTGTTTTTGTTGATAATTGTTATGGAGAGTTTGTTGAGACAAGAGAGCCATGCGAAGTTGGGGCAGATATTATGGCTGGTTCCCTCATTAAAAATCCAGGTGGCGGTATTGTAAAAACAGGTGGATACCTTGTCGGGAAGAGAGAACTTGTGGAGTTAGCTTCTTACCGTTTAGCTGCACCTGGTATAGGTTCAGAAGGAGGAGCAAGTCTCTATAGTTTGCTTGAGATGTATCAAGGTTTCTTTTTAGCTCCCCATGTCGTATCACAAGCTTTAAAAGGGGCAATCTTTACGGCTGCCATGCTAGAAAAAGTAGGAATGAATACGACACCAAAATGGAGTGAGAGACGAACGGATTTAATTCAATCAGTTACCTTTTCTTCATCTGAGGAAATGATTACTTTTTGTCAAGCTATTCAAGCTGCTTCACCGGTAAATGCACACGTCTCACCGCAACCGAGTCCAATGCCAGGATACCAAGATCCGGTTATTATGGCAGCTGGTACATTTATACAAGGAGCCAGTATTGAATTAACAGCAGATGGACCGATAAGATCCCCTTACGTAGCATATGTTCAAGGAGGATTAACATACGAGCATGTAAAAATCGCCGTACTACAGGCAATAGATTCCATTATTCATTTGAAAAAGTAAAACAAGTTCTACGGTAGGTGAAATGGGTGTAAGCCTATATGACCATTCTGTTGACAGTACACAGTGCATCTAGTAACATTAAACTTGCGATAGATTCACTGTACATATGCATTTTAAGCACAAGCTAGAAGGATAAGGGAAGAAGAAACAAGGTTATTTTGGACTTGTTTTTCTATAAAACACATTAGTTTTTGAAAGGGGAGTACATAAAAGATGGCAAAGTTTACTAGAGAAGATGTTCTTAGAATTGCTAACGAAGAAAATGTTCGTTATATTCGTCTTCAATTTTCAGATTTACTAGGTACAATTAAGAATGTTGAAATCCCTGTTAACCAATTACCGAAAGCTTTAGATAACAAAATGATGTTTGATGGTTCTTCTATTGAAGGGTTTGTTCGAATTGAAGAATCAGATATGTATTTATATCCAGATTTAGATACATGGGTTATTTTCCCTTGGACTCCAGATAAAGGCCGAGTTGCACGTTTAATTTGTGATGTGTATTTACCAGGTAAACCAGGTGAGGAACCAACACCATTCGCTGGAGACCCACGTGGTATTCTAAAAAGAGTATTAAAAGATGCAGAAAAAATGGGCTTTACCGCGTTTAACATTGGACCTGAGCCGGAATTTTTCTTGTTTAAAAATGATGAAAACGGCGAGCCAACATTAGAGCTAAATGATAAAGGCGGCTATTTTGATTTAGCTCCAACCGATTTAGGGGAAAACTGCCGTCGTGATATCGTATTAGAGCTTGAAGATATGGGCTTTGATATTGAAGCATCACACCATGAAGTAGCACCAGGTCAACATGAGATCGACTTTAAATATGCCGATGCTGTTACAGCATGCGATAATATTCAAACTTTCAAACTTGTAGTAAAAACAATTGCACGTAAGCATGGCCTACATGCGACATTCATGCCAAAGCCGTTATTTGGGGTGAACGGATCAGGAATGCATTGTAATATGTCTTTATTCACAAAAGAAGGAAATGCTTTCTTTGATGAAGGGACAGAATCACAATTAAGTGAGACTGCAATGCAATTCTTAGCTGGAATTTTAGAACATGCAGAAGCATTTACAGCAATTACGAACCCAATCGTTAACTCATATAAGAGACTTGTACCTGGCTATGAAGCACCAGTTTACGTTGCTTGGTCTATGCGTAATCGTAGTCCATTAATTCGTATTCCTTCTTCAAGAGGAGTAAGTACTCGTGTCGAAGTACGTAGTCCAGACCCTGCTGCTAACCCGTATTTAGCGATGGCTGTTATGCTTGCTGCTGGATTAGATGGTGTGAAAAAGAGATTATCTCCACCACCTGCTACAGATCGTAATATTTACGTGATGAGCAAAGAAGAGCGTATCGAAGAAGGGATTAATGACCTTCCTTCAACGTTAAAAGAAGCGATTGATGCGCTAATTAAAGATGATGTTCTAGTAAAAGCTCTTGGTGAGCATGCAGTTGAGAACTTCGTTGAAGCAAAAGAAATTGAATGGGATATGTTCCGCACGCAAGTACATCCGTGGGAACGTGACCAATATATGCAAAACTATTAAGAGAAACAAAAACCCTCGACACTAATTGTGTGTCGAGGGTTTTACCTTATGTTGATTAAGAAAACTCTTCGTAAGAAACCTTCATACCTCTATTTTCCTCTTATAAAAAGAAGTAAGCTCCTACAATAATTAATAAAATAAACAATACAAGAATTAAGATCCAATCTAAATTCCATTTCTGATCATTTGGATAGTCACAAATCTGTCCACCATAACCATAGCCATAGCCATAGTCATAGTCAGTGTTCATACCATAATAGTACATGAAGAATCTCCTCTCTAATTGTATGATCGATGATGTATACGTTAGCCTATGCAGAAAAAAGAAAATTGACAAAAAAAACGATAAATACTTATTAAGACAAAAGACTTTCTTGTAATTTTTAAATGGTCATGACGAATGAATTTAGTACATAGACTAGCTCTAAATAAAGGAAGTAGTTTTTATTAGAAGAGGAGGGGTATGATGGATAAAGCATCAATTAGTCGCTTTACGATTTTAATTGTTGCGGTTATTAATACGGTTTTAAATTTACTAGGGTACCAAACAATATCTGAACAATTTGTCAATGATCTCATTGCTGTTATTTCAGGTGGATATTTTATTTGGGCTGGATGGAAAAATAATTATCTTAGTAAAAAAGGCTTGGAGCAAAAAGAAGTATTAAAAATGCACAAACTCGATTAAAGGAATACCCCTGCTTTAAGCAGGGGCAACATAGTTAAGATGTGTGTCGTGGAGTGATATTCTGAACTATGTTATACATAGAATGACCTATTTTCATTGTAGATATGAGTGTTACTTCGAAGAAAAATGATTCACTTCATATGTATTTAGAAAGTTCCATATTTTTATTGAATTCTAACAATGTATCACCAATAATGAAGAAGGGGGTGGTTATATGTCAAAGAAAACTGTGTTATTGATTATGTATGTGCTATCGTTTATGTTTTTCTTACGCAGTTTGTTTCGAATTCTTGTAAATGAAGGGACAGGCGGGTATGGAATGGTAATGTTAAGTGCCTTAGTTATGACGTTTGTACTTTTAACTTACTTAAAGGAAAGAAGAAAAGATAAAGAGAAAGAACAAATAGAGGTAGCATCTAAATAGAAAAAATTTTAAGAAGCTTGTCCATTATGTAACGGACAAGCTTCTTTGAATTTAATGGATTGTACGAAAAACGCCAATAACTTTTCCTAGTACAGTACACTCTTTTAAAAGTATAGGTGCCATTGTAGAGTTTTCTGGTTGCAATCGGATATAATCTTTTTCGCGGAAAAATCGTTTTACTGTTGCCTCATCCTCTTCAGTCATAGCAACAATTATATCTCCATTGTTCGCTGTTTGCTGTTGGCGAACAATAACCATATCCCCATCAAATATCCCTGCTTCAATCATACTATCTCCTTGAATGACAAGGACGTATGTGTTGTCACCCGTCACAAGATGTTCAGGAAGAGGTAAGTAATCTTCGATGTTTTCAATTGCCGTAATTGGTAATCCAGCTGTTACTTTACCAAGTACAGGCACATATGTAGTTTTTTTATCTGGGACATGTGTTGTTTCGTTATCAAGTTCTAAAACTTCTATAGCACGAGGTTTAGTAGGGTCTCTTCTAATATATCCTTTTTTTTCTAATCGGGAAAGGTGACCATGGACCGTAGAACTAGAAGCAAGACCTACAGCTTCTCCAATTTCTCTTACCGATGGTGGGTACCCTTTCTTCTTTACTTCAACCTTAATAAAATCTAGTATCTCAATTTGACGCTTTGATAGCTTTGACATATGAACACCCCCACTTACATTTCTATTGGATAAATTGTAACATGCGAACATATGTAATGCAAACAATTGTTCTAAAAACCATTGACACAAACGAACGTTCGTATTATCATTATGTACGAACAGATATTCTTATTGAGGTGAAAGAAATGATCAAGCGTTTTTCAGGGCAAGAGATTTTTATTATTTTAGCAGCTATTTTTGTATTGCTTTTTATGTATGCAACTATTATTCTATCAGCACCTTCGCATGAGTCGAAAGATAATCATAAATTAGATACATACGTTAGTTATGATATGAAAGAGATAAATGAATCAAATGTTGCTAGTTTGCCAACTATCGGAACAAAAAGTTATGACTAAAGCGATTATTTATTGTCGGGTAAGTACTAACAACGAGGAACAGCAATCCTCTCTAAAAAGGCAAGCGATGGAACTAGAGAAGTTAGCGTTAAAAAACAAATTGCAAATAATCGACATAATAGAGGAACGAGCGAGTGGATATGATATTGATCGAGACGGTATATTAAAAGCACTTGATTTCTTTCAAGCAAACGAGGCTACTATTCTATTAGTCCAAGATGATACAAGGTTAGGAAGAGGGCATGCAAAAATAGCTCTTCTCCATCAATTACGAAAACTTCACGTTCGAATATTTTCAATTCAAGATAGTGGAGAATTACAGTTATCAGAGGCAGATGAAATGGTATTGGAAATCGTCTCTATAGTCGAAGAGTTTCAACGTAAACTACATAATAGCAAAATAAGACGTGGAATGAAGGAAGCCGTAAAAAATGGTTATCGACCTCAAGATAATTTACGAACACATGTAGGTGGTGGCCGAGCAAAAAAAGAGGTACCGATAAATGAGATTGTTCGACTAAGAAAAATGGATTTAACATTTCATGATATAGCGGCAACTTTAAGAGGGTTTGGTTATGATATATCGAAAGCAACGGTTCATAGACGATATCAGCAATATAGAAAAGAGCAAAATTTAGAAAACAAAGGTAGCGAACTGTAATGTCTATCAGTTGAAAACCACTTTCTGTTCAGGTAAAGTTATAGATGGCAAAGAAAGAGGTGTTTAATATGCTTTCAAAAGAAAAACTAACTAGAATTAACGATTTGGCTAAACGAGCTAAAACAAGTGGACTTACAAAAGCAGAAGAGAAGGAGCAGCAAGTACTTCGAAAAGAATATCTTCAAACATTCCGTTCGTCTTTTAAAAACCACTTACACTCCGTTACGGTTGTAGATGAAAATGGGAATGACGTGACTCCAGATGCGTTAAAAGAAAGTAAAAAAAATAACAATAAACCTATTCATTAAAAAGTCTCTGAATTTACTTTTAGAGGCTTTTTTGAATAAAGAAAGATTTGTCTGAATGCTTGTGAAATTTAAGGAGAAAGTATAAGATGTAAAAAGAGAGAGAAAGAAATCAGTTATTGTTGAAGGGTAGGGATTGAAAGCATGACGAAACTAGTAGATCAGCTAGCGGTAAATACGATCCGCACATTATCAATCGATAGTATTGAAAAAGCAAACTCAGGACATCCTGGTATGCCTATGGGGGCAGCACCAATGGCGTATAGTTTGTGGACGAAATTTATGAATCATAATCCAAGTAATCCAGATTGGGCAAATAGAGACAGGTTCGTTTTATCAGCAGGCCATGGTTCTATGCTACTATATAGCTTATTGCATCTAACAGGATACGATTTATCTTTGGAAGACCTCCAACAATTCCGTCAATGGGGAAGTAAAACTCCTGGACATCCTGAATTTGGTCACACTCCAGGCGTTGAGGCGACAACTGGTCCTCTTGGACAAGGTGTTGCGATGGCAGTAGGGATGGCGATGGCTGAGCGTCATTTGGCGAGCACATATAATAAAGATGCATTTCCAATTGTTGACCATTATACATATTCCATTTGTGGGGATGGAGATTTAATGGAAGGTGTTTCCGCTGAAGCTGCTTCGCTAGCTGGACATCTTAAATTAGGTCGTTTGATTGTTCTTTATGATTCGAATGATATCTCTTTAGATGGAGATCTAGATATTTCATTCTCTGAGAATGTAGAAGATCGATACAAAGCTTATGGCTGGCAAGTTATTCGTGTTGAAAATGGAAATGATTTAGAAGAAATTAACCAAGCAATTGCTGACGCAAAGCAAGATGAGCGTCCTACTTTAATTGAAGTCAAAACAGTAATTGGCTATGGTTCACCAAATAAATCAGGTAAATCTGCTTCTCACGGTGCCCCGTTAGGTAAAGATGAAGTAGCATTAACAAAGTCGACTTATGAGTGGCTTCATGAAGAAGAATTCCATGTTCCTTCTGAGGTAAGTGAATTGTTTGCTGAAGTTAAATCAGCTGGTGCCAAGAAAGAAGAAGAATGGAATGAACTATTTGCTAGCTATAAAGAAGCCTATCCGGAATTAGCAGCTCAGTTCGAGCGTGCAAATAGCGGAGAACTACCTGAAGGATGGGACGCTGATGCTCCTATTTATGAAGCTGGTTCAAGTATCGCAACTCGTTCATCTTCAGGTGAAGCACTTAATGCATTTGCTACTAAAGTTCCAGAACTATTCGGGGGATCTGCAGACCTTGCAGGATCTAATAAAACGTACATGAAAGATTTAGGTGATTATTCACGCGATCACTATGAAGGACGTAATATTTGGTTTGGTGTACGTGAATTTGCAATGGGAGCGGCTGTAAATGGTATGGCTCTTCATGGAGGAGTGAAAGTCTTCGGGGCAACATTCTTTGTATTTTCTGACTACTTACGTCCAGCTATTCGTTTAGCAGCATTGATGAAGCTACCAGTAATTTATGTATTCACACACGACAGTATTGCAGTTGGAGAAGATGGTCCAACTCATGAACCTGTTGAGCAGTTACCGGCTCTTCGTGCAATGCCAGGACTATCTGTTATTCGTCCAGGAGACAGCAATGAAACAGTTGCAGCATGGAAAGTCGCTCTTGAAAGCAAGGATACTCCTACTGCTTTAGTATTAACACGTCAAAATTTAAAAACGTTAGATCATACGGCTGAACTTGCGTATGAAGGAGTGAAAAAAGGAGCATACATCGTGTCAAAATCTAGTGGAACAACAGATGTTCTTTTACTAGCTACTGGTTCTGAAGTTCCTTTAGCTGTAGAAGCTCAAGCTGTACTAGAAAAAGACGGCATTCATGCAGATGTAGTAAGTATGCCAAGTTGGGATCGATTTGAGGCGCAGCCACAATCATACAAGGACGAAGTCATTTCACCTAATGTAAAAGTTCGTCTTGGTTTGGAAATGGCTGCTCCGTTAGGTTGGTCAAAATACGTGGGTGATCACGGCGACGTTTTAGCTATTGATCAATTTGGAGCTTCTGCACCAGCTGAAAAAATTCTAGCTGAATATGGTTTTACTGTGGAGAATGTAGTTGCAAAAGTTAAAGTTTTACTAAACAAATAAGAGAAAAGAATAAAGTGAGAGCTCTAGTTGTAAGTACATGCTAGAGCTCTTTTTGTGGTTCATTTTGTTATTCGACAAAAATAGTGTGTATCTGCTCCGTTTTAAGACAATCATTTCACTAGACATCTCGTATACTAGAGAAAATAAAATGCGAGAGGGTGTCCATGATGAGACATTATGAATTGTATATTTTTGAAGAAGATGTTGCTCGTCAATATTACGGACAAGAATCAAAGTTATTTTATCTTTTTCTTGAACACGAAAAAGCTAGAGGATCCCAAAAGGAAATCTTACGAAAACAAATCGAATATATAACGAAACCGATTCCTGCTTTGTTTTTGCAACAAAAGTTGAAACAGGACCTCATGAAAGAGGAAGGCTATCGAAAAAAGAAAAATACTCATATGATTGAAATACAAGATCGTGATTCAAAAGCTGAGCTCGTTATTGGAGCAGATGCACTTTATATTACGGCTGATGGTTCATTCGATGTGGAAACCATCTTTTTTGAGATACTTCGAAAGTGTGAACCGACTTTTTTTGCCTTTACAATTGAGGAACATAGATATGGCTGGTTAAAGCCGATAAAACAAGAAGATTTGCTAAGGACGACACAAGTATAAATGCAAGACATATGGATATTTTTCTGAAGTGCTTTTAAATCTCTTGTCAGTAAGATATAATAGATAAGGTTGATTCGGGTTTTTCCGAACAGGTTTAGATAGCACGAAGGAGGACGTTGGACTTATGTGGATTCATATTTTAGGGTATACCCTGGCTGTTGCAGCTGGTATTGCAATTGGCTTCTTTATAGCACGTAAGACGATGATGTCTTATTTGAAAAAGAACCCACCATTTAATGAGCAAATGCTCCGTGTCATGATGATGCAAATGGGACAAAATCCATCGCAAAAGAAAATCAATCAAATGATGAAGGCGATGCAGAAACAGCAATCTAAATAACTGAAATGGACAAGCACCTCAATTTTGAGGTGTTTTTCTACTTGTATTAACTGCTTTATTTTTCATTACTACGAAGTGGAAGGACTTATGGTAAGATAATATTATCTTTCAAATATTGGAAGATTGCTTTTTGCATTGAATGAGATAAAAGGGTCAAAGCAGAGCCTTAGGAGAGGTGTCGGTTATAACGTGAAAGTGTTTAAAGATTTATGGTGGTTCTTTAAAAAAGAGAAAATATCTTATGGGTTAGGGATAGTAGTATTAGCACTTGTGTCTCTACTCACATTAACACCTCCGCTAATCGTTGGAATTATGGTAGATCACATTGTAGAAGCTACATTAACAACCAATATTTTACTTATGTGGATCGGGGTTCTTTTAGTAGTAGGATTCCTTACGTACGGGTTACGGTTTGTTTGGAGAATTCTTATCTTCGGTGCATCCATTAGACTTGCTAGATTGCTTCGCAATCGCTTGTATGAGCATTTTACGAATATGTCCCATCGTTTCTATCAGCGACACCGAACAGGTGATTTAATGGCCCATGCGACAAACGATATTCGGGCAGTTCAGATGACGGCAGGGCAAGGAGTTTTAACTTTAGTTGATTCCCTCACCATGGGTGGATTCGTTATTATTACTATGGCGGCTACGATTAGTTGGCAACTAACATTAATTTGTTTAATTCCGATGCCGTTTATGGCGTATTTAACTAGTTATTATGGCACGCTTTTACATAAGCGCTTCCACTTAGCTCAATCTGCTTTTTCTGAATTGAATGATAATGTTCAGGAAAGTGTAACAGGTGTTAGGGTTGCTAAAACATTTGGTCAGGAAGAAGATGAAATTAAGCGTTTTAAAGATAAATCAAAGGACGTTGTAGAGAAAAATGTAGCGGTTGCTAAAATTGATGCATTGTTTGATCCAACAATCTCCCTTATTGTTGGGATTTCTTATTTTTTAGCTGTTGTTTTTGGCGCACGTTTTGTTATAGCTGATCAATTGACAATCGGCCAATTAACCAGTTTTACCTTGTATTTAGGTTTATTAATTTGGCCTATGCTTGCATTTGGATGGTTGTTTAATATTGTGGAACGAGGACGGGCTTCTTATGATCGTATTACATCTCTATTGTCGGAAAAGCAAGACATTACAGATGATAAAGCAAAAACGGAAAAGAAAGCTGCAGGAGACATTCATGTTTCCATTCATTCATTTTCATATCCTGGAAGCGATGAATGTGCACTTGAGAATATTCAATTTACGTTAGAAGCAGGCAAGACATTAGGAATAGTAGGGAGAACAGGAAGTGGTAAGTCAACGCTCATTCGACTTTTACAAAGAGAGTATAATTTGGAACAAGGTAGTATGATCACCATTGGTGGAAATAAGATTGAGGAATTTAGGTTGGATGATTTAAAAGCAACCTTTGGTAACGTACCTCAAGACCACTTTTTGTTTTCAGCCACAATTGCTGATAATGTTGCCTTTGCTAAACCGAATGCAACGTTAACGGAAATTATGAATAGCTGTAAACTTGCAAGTATTCATGATGACATCATTGGGTTTAAAGACGGGTATGAAACAATTGTTGGAGAACGAGGTGTCACATTGTCTGGTGGACAAAAACAACGAGTTTCAATAGCGCGGGCGATTTTGCCAAAACCGAACATCCTCATTCTTGATGATTCGTTATCAGCAGTAGATGCTAAAACAGAGGAACAGATCCTTGAATCACTTAGGCAAAATCGAGCAGGAAAGACTACTATTATAACAGCGCATCGCCTTAGTGCTATTAAACATGCTAACCTTATCTTAGTTTTAGAACAAGGGCGTATAATTCAAAGTGGTAACCATTCGGTGTTAATGAAAGAAGATGGATGGTACCGCCGAATGTATGAGCAACAGCAGTTAGAGGAGTTAGTAGAAAAGGGGGGACAGCATGATGCAACATAAAGATCAATTATTAACAAGTGAAGAGCAAAGGGCAATTTTATGGCGTTTGCTTCGTTATGCCAAAAAACATACGAAATCACTAAGCGTTGCTTTTACGTTGCTACTGCTAGCGACCACTGCTGAGCTTCTCGGTCCGATCCTTATTAAAATTTTTATAGATGATTATTTGACACCACGTGAATTTCCATTTGAACCATTGTTGTGGTTAGCTTTGATTTATATTTTTCTGCATCTTTCGTCTGTTTTTATTAACTATTTTCAGGCTTTTATGTTTCAAAAGATATCTCTGAAAATTGTGCAGCAACTTCGTGTTGATGTCTTTTCCAATGTGGAGAGGCAAGGCCTTGCGTTTTTTGATCGAACGCCAGCTGGGGGACTTATTTCTCGAATTACGAATGATACTGAATCCATTAAAGAATTTTATTTGACTGTGTTAGCAAATTTTGTACAAAATATCATGTTTTTAATTGGGATTTTTATAGCCATGTTTTATTTGAATCCAACACTTGGCTTCTTTTGCCTTGTCTTATTGCCAATTATTTTCGGACTCATGCAATGGTATCGCAAAATCAGCTCGAAATTTTATGCTGATATGAGTGAAAAGCTTAGTCAATTAAACGCTAAGATGAATGAAACGATTCAGGGAATGGCGATTGTTCAAATGTTTCGTCAAGAAAAACGTCTCCGTAAAGAGTTTAGTGATATAAATGAAGAACATCTTCAAGCTGGAATGAAGAGTATGAAATTAGATGGACTATTACTTAGACCAATGGTTGATTTGATTTCGATTTTGGCTCTTATTTTAATTCTAAGTTATTTTGGTATTACATCACTTACAAGCTCTGTTGAAATAGGGGTCTTGTATGCATTTGTGAACTATTTAGATCGATTCTTTGAACCTGTTAACCAAATGATGATGCGTTTATCTCTTTTTCAGCAAGCTATTGTGTCTGCTGGCCGTGTATTTAAGTTAATGGACCATACTGAATATGCACCTTCAAAAGAAGGCCAAGATTCACCTGAAATTGAACATGGAACCATTGAATTTAACAACGTTTCATTTTCATATGATGGAGAGACTGATGTTTTAAAGAATATCTCCTTCACAGTGAAAAAAGGAGAGACTGTAGCACTTGTTGGTCACACTGGTAGTGGAAAAAGTTCCATTATTAATGTGTTGATGCGCTTTTACAAGGTGGAGCGAGGGGATATTAAGATAGATGGTCAATCGATCCGGAATTTTAATAATGTTGAACTAAGAGACAATGTAGGTCTCGTTCTTCAAGATCCATTCCTGTATACCGGAACTATTTCAAGTAACATACGGTTATACCGAAAAGACCTTACACACGAAAAAATAAAAGAAGCAGCTGAATTTGTGCGAGCGAATGAGTTTATTGAAAAATTGCCAAAATCGTATGACGCACCAGTGACGGAAAGAGGGTCAACCTTATCAAGTGGTCAAAGACAACTTCTCTCATTCGCACGGACGATTGCGACAAATCCAAAAATCCTTATTCTTGATGAGGCTACTGCTAATGTGGATACGGAGACAGAAGAAGCGATTCAAGAAGCTTTAAAAAGGATGCAAAAGGGTAGGACTACCATTGCAATTGCACATAGATTATCAACAATTAAAGATGCAGATCAAATTATTGTCCTTCATAAGGGAGAGATTATCGAACGGGGTAACCACGCCGAGCTTCTAGAACAAAAAGGTCTCTATCATAAGATGTACCTATTGCAAAAAGGAACAGCAGAATTAGAACCGACTAATCAATAGAAATAAGTGTGAGCCTTTCGTTCAATGATTCAAAAAAGAACCAGCTTCTATTTAGGAAGTTGGTTCTCTTTATTATTAGCAATCTCGTAATGGTTTAATAGAGTATCTAATTCTTGACTAACAGTTAAGACGGCATGCGACGAAAGTCCTTTAATAAGGGCAAGTTCTATTAATTCAATTCTCTTTTTTTCAATCAAATTCCGTAATCCTTCGCTCATAGAGATTCCCTTCTTCTCTAAATCTTGTAATAATTATACAAATTAACTAGTAAACTTACAACCTTTTCATGTAAGAGCAATGAAAAATAGGAATAATATCACAGATACTTTAGAGTTGCGATGAAATGAATTGAAACAAGCTGTAGTTTCATGTATCTTTAATGAATAATGATATCACCATGTTAGAAAGGGGTGAGCGGCTTGGACGATATCTATATTTGGGTCACGACAGTTGGAGCAATAGTGATGGCAATGTTAGCTATTATTATAAGGCTAAAAGCAATTAAGCGACCTGTATCTACTAAGAAAATTATATTACCGCCTATCTTCATGTCCACTGGATTTTTAATGTTTTTATATGAACCTGCAAGACCGGCAATCTTACAAGTCATTGAAGCTGTTGGCGTTGGTGTGATTTTTTCGTTACTTTTAATTAAAACATCAAAATTTGAAGTAAGGGATCATCAGATATTTATGAAACGATCAAAAGCTTTTGCGTTCATATTAATTGGTCTGCTGCTTGCTCGGATTATTTTTAAGTTATTAATTGGAGATGCGATACATGTAGAGGAGCTAGCAGGTATGTTTTTTCTTTTAGCTTATGGGATGATTATACCTTGGAGAGTTTCTATGTATATGAAATATCGTAACTTAAAAAAAGGTCTCGACAAAGAAGTAAAAAGTGTCATGCAAGTGGAAACTTAATAAAAAACAAGAGCGACTTACTTACTAAAAGTAGGCCGCTCTTATTTTTATGAAGATTCAAGAAGTTCTTTATACGGTTCCATATCAATATTTTTCTCTCGTAATTTCTTTATTAAAAATTTATGATCCCGTTTTGGGGTAGCTAAAATATAACCCTTTATGATGTAATCTTGCGATAAATAGTCTACACGATCTTGAAGAGCAAGTTCGCTAATTTTTCCTGCTATTTTCCCTTTTGCTACATCTCTAAATAATTCGGGAACAGGTTCAACTAAATCATTTAATAAAGCTTTTTGTTCATCGTTCCAAAGATGTAACGTTTTTTCTATATAGTAATCTTGCCAGTCTAAAATAGATTTTCCATCTTCTTTCGGCAATCTTTTAAGAAATTTTCGGAACATGAAATACCCACCAATGAACATGACTGTAATTAGAAAGATTGTCCATAAGACAATGAACCACATAAACCAAGTAGGCATCGTTTTTCACCTCAACTTTTCATCATACCTATCCTACCATAAAAAAGGTTTACCTGCGAATACAATGAATGATTCCAAATTTAGAAAACGTTTGGTAAGATTAATAACCGAGGTGAGTTAGATGATGTATTTAATTAGTTATGCGTTTCATATGCTTGTGTCTGTTTTGTTTTTCGTTCTTATTCCTTTTCCTTTTTTGATTAAAGGAAGTCTATTGGACGAGCCGGGAAGGTTTGCTCTTTTGTTGAAAATATACAAACGAATTATTTGGCTTGCCCACGGTGGTGTCATCGTTGCTGTTGTTTCTGGTTTTCTTATGACGACGCAATGGTTCACCGTTTGGTTTCTTATTGTATTTATCCTATGGCTTGTTCTAAGTGCGATGCTTGGAATGACAGCAAAAGCTGTTCGCATCGTTAGGGAGAAACTAGAATCCGATAAGGATGCTGCGGATGATATAAGTAAATTACGGTTATATAGCTTTTTACTAATGATTTCAATCCTTTCGATGTTTATGATGAAATTTGTTCTATATATGTAATGGTAAATATATGGGAATGATTTTGTAGATAGTAACAAAAGTGGTGTGAGACGTTTTGTAATGTAAACAATGTCATTATGTAAAAAAATGTCTATACTAACAGTAATAAAGACATCAGAGGAGGAAAGGCAATGTTAATCGGAGTCCCAAAAGAAATTAAAAACAATGAAAATCGTGTTGCTATGACACCAGCAAGTGTCATGACACTTGTTCAAGCTGGACACCAAGTTATTATTGAAAAAAGTGCAGGGCTTGGAAGTGGATTTGAGGACGAGGCTTATGTTCAAGCTGGTGCTGAATTGGAGGCAGACCCAGTAGCGATTTGGAAAAAAGTGGATATGATTATGAAAGTGAAGGAACCTTTGCCTTCAGAATATACTTATTTTCGAAAAGGTTTGATTTTATTTACTTATTTACATTTAGCAGCTGAACCAGGACTTGCCAAAGCACTTGTTGAAAAGGAAGTAACAGCGATTGCATATGAAACGGTACAAGTGGGAAGAACGTTGCCGCTTCTTACTCCCATGAGTGAAGTAGCTGGTCGTATGGCTGCGCAAATTGGGGCACAATTCCTTGAAAAACCAAAAGGCGGTAAGGGAATTCTCTTATCAGGTGTACCTGGTGTGAAACGTGGCAAAGTAACGATCATTGGTGGTGGCGTTGTAGGGACAAATGCGGCAAAGGTGGCTATGGGCTTAGGTGCTGATGTTACGATAATGGATTTAAGTCCTGATCGCTTACGGCAGTTAGATGATTTATATGGTACGGATATTCAAACTCTTATGTCTAACCCACTTACTATTGCTGAAGCTGTTGCTGATTCTGACTTAGTCATTGGTGCTGTCCTTATTCCTGGGGCTAAAGCTCCTAAATTAGTTACGGAAGATATGATTCGATCGATGAAACCTGGTTCTGTCGTTGTTGATGTGGCAATTGATCAGGGAGGAATTATTGAGACGGTCGACCGGATTACGACACATGATGAACCAACATATACAAAGCATGATGTTGTTCATTATGCAGTAGCTAATATGCCTGGTGCTGTTCCAAGAACATCTACAATTGCTTTAACGAATGTAACGATTCCATATGCCCTTCAAATTGCGAATAAAGGTGTATATCAAGCACTGACAGAAAACCATGCACTTGAATTAGGGTTAAATGCAGCGGCAGGAGCAATTACTTATGCTGCAGTCGCGACTGATTTAGGACTTGATTATTTGTCGGCTAAACAAGCGTTAGATAAATTATAAATAGTAAAAAGCGAGGTTGTTCCAGAGGTCGGATTCCTAAAAGCAGGAAGATCTATGGTGATGACCTCGTTTTTTGTCAAAAAATAAAGTTTTCTTTTGGTTCCGTTCATGCCTGTGCTAAAATAATGGTAATAATACACTATTTTGTAAAAGCGTATTCATGCTACTAATTATTATTGGTGGGGTTAAATAATGAACATATCAGAACAGGAATTTGAAGTTTTAGAGCGAGTTACAGATCCAATTTATGCACTAGATCACAATTGGAATCTTACGTATTTTAACAAAGAAGCAGCGAGAGTTCTTCAGAAAAATAGAGAAGATATCATTGGCCAAAATGTGTGGGCTGTTTTTCCTGAAACCGTCACCTTGTCATTATATGAGTACTATCATAAAGCCTTAGAGCAACAAAAGGCCGTATCGTTTGAGATGTATTATCCTCCTTTAAAGCTTTGGTTTAACATTAAAGCATACCCCTCGTTAAAAGGTCTATCTGTGTTTTTTAATGATATAACGAAACAAAAACAATCTGTGTTAAACCGTGAGCAACATTATCAATCCCTGTTTGAAAACAATCCAGATGCTGTGTATTCTCTTGATTTAGATGGAAACTTTTTACGAGTGAACCCTGCAATGGAGCAATTAGTTGGTTACAATGAACAGGAGCTTTGTAAAATTTCATATATCCCCATCTTAGTAGAAGAGGAGTTGGAACGAACGAATAGCCACTTTATGGAAGCTGTGAGGGGGAAGACTCAGAATTATGAAACAAGAATTCATCATAAGGCTGGTCATTTAATTGACTTAAAGGTAACCAATATCCCTATCATAATTGGAAAAGAAATTGTTGGGGTTTACGGTATTGCCAAAGATATTTCTAACCAAAAAAAAACGGAGAAGCTGTTATATGAATCAGAAAAACTAACAGCAGTTGGTCAGCTTGCTGCTTCTATTGCTCATGAGATAAGAAATCCACTTACATCTATTAAGGGTTTCTTGCAACTTATCAAATCAACTGTTAAGGAAGTACGTAGCGATTATCTAGATATCATGTCTGACGAAATTACGAGGATTGAGATGATTACTAGTGAGCTACTCGTCCTAGCCAAGCCACAAGCACTTGATTTTGAATATGAACGTTTAGATAAAATTATTGAAGATGTTGTTATGCTTCTTAGCTCCCAAGCATTAATTAATAATGTTGAAGTGATTACGAATATAGACGAGTTACCAGTAGTTAAATGTATAGGTAGTCAGTTAAAACAAGTTTTTATTAATTTAATAAAGAATTCAATAGAAGCTATGTCAACAGGGGGAGAAGTGACGATTACCGCAAAAAGGTATAATTCAACAGAAATCGTTATACAAGTCGTGGATCAAGGGAGTGGAATACCTGAAGAATTTCTATCAAAAATTGGTACTCCTTTTTATACGACGAAAGAAAAAGGAACGGGCCTTGGTTTAATGACAGCTTTAAAAATTATTGATTCTCATAGTGGAAAGGTTAATATTTCAAGCATACAGAATAAAGGAACAACAGTTGATATTCACTTACCGATTGACGGCAAATCCCAAGCGACGAAGAGTGATACAATGATTGGATAGGGAGGTGGATTAAGATGGATCAATCAGATGTGTTAACGATTTTAAATCAATTGCGTAAACAAGAAATAAACCAGTACCGAGTATCCAAAGAGGATTTTCATGTATTCCGTACCACTTTATTAGTGCAAGAGGATTCCATCGATTTTCGAGGGAATGCTCAGCACGGTGGGGAAACCATATATACGTATGAACCAGGTTGGACCAAATAAACAAAGTGATATTAATAAATGCCTGTACATAAAGTGAAGTAACGACGCATGATAAAGTACCTGTTTAGATAATGGGTGCTTTTTTTTTGCAAAGAAACAAGGAGGGGATAAGATGCTTTTGAAATATGAAATGGGTGCCCTGCTTCTAAGAGTCGTCTTAGGGGCAACGTTTTTCCTACATGGGCTAGCTAAATTCCGAGGGGGCTTAGAAAATACTGCTTTATTTTTTGAGAGTTTAGGTTTACCTGGTTTTCTGGGCACGTGGTTGCTTGGGTTGAGCTAGTTGGGGGAGTTGCTTTATTGGTTGGTTTAGCAACACGTTTTGTAGCGTTACTTTTTGCCATCATAATGATTATTGCTATTATTGTAGTGAAAGGGACCTTAGGATACATTAATGGATTTGAATTTGATTTCGTACTCTTAGTTATTTGTATTTCTCTAATGATAACAGGTAGCAATCTTTTCTCAATTGATTCGGCAGTAGAAAAAAGTAATGTTAATTAGTTAGAGGTCAGGGGGATGTGTGTCAGAGAACATATAGTTCTCTGACACATCTTGTTAATGGTTTAGAAAACCCCTGGCTATGCCGGGGGTTCAAAAGAGCTTATAGCGTGGTAGTAAAAAAAAACCTCACTTCATGATAGGATAAAGTTGGTTTCCCGACCACTTCATCTCACCATCGAAGGAGGTATGCCCTGTGAAGGACATGAATAGTTTAGCACATACAACATGGAATTGTAAGTATCACATAGTATTTGCGCCAAAGTACAGAAGACA
>NZ_JAOANA010000032.1:0-37089 GCF_032335535.1 Alkalihalobacillus sp. MEB130 | reverse complement strand
AGCGAAGCCGGCGTAATCTTTTAAGCCTGTTTGAGCGAACTTCTCAAACAGGCGCACGACGAGCGCAGCCACTGCACACCATGTTCGCACTAATAAGGAGGAAAGGGCGAACTTCCCTTTTTCTTATAAAGCGAAGCAGTGAGCGAAGCCGGCGTAATCTTTTAAGCCTGTTTGAGCGAACTTCTCAAACAGGCGCACGACGAGCGCAGCCACTGCACACCATGTTCGCACTAATAAGGAGGAAAGGGCGAACTTCCCTTTTTCTTATCATGCGAAGCAGTGAGCGGAGCCGTCGTAATCTTTTAAGCCTGTTTGAGCGAACTTCTCAAACAGGCGCACGCCGAGCGCAGCCACTGCACGTCAAGTTCGCACTCACTAAGGCGGAAGGGCGAACTTAAAACGTAGCTACCCGTATTTAAACTTACTTAAAAATAAATTCTCTCACAAGGAGGTTAGAATCATGAATTATCAAGGTGAACAATTTGATGTCATTGTTGTTGGTGCTGGTCATGCAGGAGTAGAAGCAGGCCTTGCAGCAGCAAGAATGGGAGCCAAAACGTTAATGTTAACTTTAAACTTAGATGCCGTCGCCTATATGCCTTGTAACCCTTCCGTTGGAGGTCCAGCAAAAGGAATTGTTGTTCGAGAAATTGATGCATTAGGCGGAGAAATGGGTCGAAATATTGATAAAACACATATTCAAATGCGTATGCTTAACACGGGGAAAGGCCCTGCAGTGCGTGCATTGCGAGCTCAAGCAGATAAATACCTTTATCAACATGAGATGAAAAAAACCATTGAAGAAAATGAAAATCTATTATTACGCCAAGGGATGGTAGAGCGTCTTATTATTGAAGATGGTGTCTGCACAGGGGTTATTACAAATACGGGTGCAGAGTATTCAGCAAAAGCTGTCGTGATTACAACAGGCACGTACTTAAGAGGGAAAATTATTATTGGGGATTTATCATATGAAAGTGGTCCAAATAATATGCAGCCATCTGTACAGTTGTCGTACCATTTAAAAGAACTAGGGTTTGATATGGTCCGGTTTAAAACGGGAACACCTCCTCGTGTCAATGGAAGTACCATTGATTATGACCAAACGGAAATTCAACCAGGTGATGATCAACCACGTGCTTTTTCTTATGAAACAACCAAATACATCACGGATCAACTGCCGTGTTGGTTAACGTATACTAGTGAACATACACATGACATTATTAACAAAAACTTGAGTCGATCACCTATGTATTCAGGAATGATTGAAGGAACAGGTCCACGTTACTGTCCATCAATTGAAGATAAAATTGTTCGTTTTAATGATAAGCCAAGACATCAGATTTTCCTTGAACCAGAAGGAAGAAATACATCTGAAGTGTACGTGCAAGGGTTATCTACAAGCTTACCGGAAGATGTACAGTTGGAAATTTTAAAAACCGTACCTGGTCTTCAAAATGTGAGAATGATGCGTCCGGGTTATGCGATTGAATATGATGCAATGGTTCCAACACAATTATGGCCAACTCTTGAGACAAAGAAAGTCCCTGGTTTATTTACAGCTGGGCAAATTAATGGAACATCAGGTTATGAAGAGGCTGCAGGCCAAGGGATTATGGCTGGAATTAACGCTGCTAGGAAAGCACAAGGAAAAGAAGGGATTATTCTTGATCGTTCTGAAGCGTATATAGGTGTATTAATTGATGATCTCGTAACAAAAGGAACAAATGAACCTTATCGCTTACTTACATCACGTGCAGAGTATCGTTTGCTTCTGCGCCATGATAATGCAGACTTACGATTAACAGAAAAAGGCCATGAAATTGGGTTGATTTCACAAGAGCGTTATGAACGTTTCTTAAAGAAAAAAGAACAAATTGCAGAAGAGAAGAAACGCCTAGAAGGCATTATCGTGAAGCCTTCTCAAGAAGTAAAAGAAGTATTAGAAGAAGTGGGCTCAACTCCTATGCAAGAAGCAACTAGAGCAACGATGCTCTTAAAAAGACCTGAATTAACGTATAGAGATGTAGCAAAAGTAATAGAAGCACCACCTGAAGCGTTATCTGAAGATGTAACAGAGCAAGTTGAAATTCAAGTGAAATATGAAGGATATATCGGAAAGCAGCTTCAGCAAGTAGAGCGTTCAAAGAAGATGGAAAACAAAAAAATTCCTGAAGACCTTGATTACTCTGCTATTCATGGATTAGCTTCTGAAGCGAGACAGAAATTAGCTCAAGTACGTCCGCTCTCGGTAGGGCAGGCATCGAGGGTATCTGGTGTAAATCCAGCTGACATTTCAATTCTTCTTGTTTACCTTGAGCAAGGAAGATTAGCGAAAACCCAATAAGTAAATGGAGAGTCTACATGAGTAAAAAACAATTTAGTTCGTTACTGCAAGAAAAAGGCATCCAGCTTTCAGATAAACAAAATCAGCAATTTCAACTATATTATGAGTTGTTAGTTGAGTGGAATGAAAAAATGAATCTGACAGCAATAACAGAAGAAGATGATGTGTATTTGAAGCATTTTTATGATTCAATAGCAGCAAGCTTTTATTATGAGTTTAAAGATGGACAAAAGATCATTGATGTTGGTGCAGGGGCTGGGTTTCCTAGTATTCCTTTGAAAATCATTTATCCAAACATTCACGTTAGCATCGTTGATTCTTTAAAAAAACGCATTGGCTTTTTAGAGCATTTGGCTAAAGAACTTGGACTAGAAAAGGTTGCTTTTTACCATGATCGAGCTGAAACGTTTGGACAAAATCCACAACACCGAGAACAATATGACGTTGCGACTGCACGTGCAGTTGCAAGGCTTTCAGTTCTTTCTGAGCTTTGTTTGCCATTAGTAAAAGAACAAGGGGACTTTATTGCATTAAAGGGTGCAGGGGCTTCTGATGAGCGTAAAGACGCCGACAAAGCGATCAAGTTGTTAGGCGGAAAAGTGAAAGCTGATAACTCTTTCTTATTGCCAATAGAAGAGAGTGAGCGCCACATTATTCAGATGACTAAGGTGAAAACAACACCTAAGAAATTTCCTAGAAAACCTGGAACGCCAAATAAAATGCCATTATAATAGATGTTTCACGTGAAACATAGAAAGTTGAAGTCTTTCTCAATCTTCCGCAAGATGTTTTTATAAGGCTATTTTCGTAAAGATTGTTGATGAAAAGAAACATTTTTCTCATCGTAAAATGAAGCCGAAATCACTCGACTTCCGCGGGAAGAAGAGGTAACGTCAAGACCCCACAGGCGTAGCCGTGGAAGTTTGACACCTCCCCGTGGAATACGAGTGGTATGAGGGTTTAGTCAGCCTCAATTTCATTGCGTGAAAGTCTAGTAAAATAGGAATCTAGCATTCGTTCTAAGTTGATCTTCTAGTTTTTGAACAGAAAATTCACTTGACGCTGTACCGTACGCGGGATATAAATGAGTTAAGAAAAAAGAAGGACTAAAGCAATAGATGTCGAATTTAATTTAGACGGTTACTATCAGAAGGTGGTGTCAGGCGATGAGGCAACCGTTTTCACGCCTTTTTGGCTTTAGTGACAAGCAGGCAGAGGTTGAAGTAAGTGGAAACGAAGAAGTTATTGAAGAAAGCAACAATGAAGAGGTTAGGGAAATAAAGATTTCAGATATAGTTCCAAATCGTTTTCAGCCACGTACTGTTTTTGACGAAGAACGAATCGCAGAGTTGGCGCAGACGATCCGCACTCATGGAGTCATTCAACCCATTGTTGTAAGGGAACGAGATGGTAAGTTCGAAATTATTGCAGGGGAACGCAGATGGCGTGCCGTTACGAAACTTGGATGGGAAACCATTCCTGCACTCGTAAAGGATTTTAATGATTCGCAGACTGCATCGGTTGCCTTAATTGAGAATCTTCAAAGAGAAGGGTTAACCGCTATTGAAGAAGCGATTGCTTATGCAAAATTAATTGAATTGCATGGTTTGACGCAAGAAAGTTTAGCGCAGCGCCTTGGCAAAGGACAATCAACCGTTGCGAATAAGCTACGCTTGTTGAATCTACCAGAAGCAGTTCAAAACGCTATACTAGAACGTCATATATCTGAACGGCATGCACGTGCATTGCTTTCATTAAAAAATGAAGAGTTACAAGTGAAATTACTAGAAGAAATATTAGAGAAACAATTAAACGTTAAGCAAACGGAAGAACGAGTCAAGGTGCTTCTTGAAGGACAACCGAACCAAAAGAAGAAACCGACACGCAAATCGTATTCAAAAGATATGCGTATTGCGATGAATACGATTCGACAATCTGTTGACATGGTTGTAAAAAGCGGAATGCATGTTGATACGAACGAAGAAGAGAATGATGATTTCTATCAATTTACAATTAGAATACCAAAGAAATAATCGATGATTTTGATGAGGCTACAGAAAAAGGCAGAAGCAACCTTTTTTCTGTAGCCTCTGTTGTGTTAGGTGAATTTTTGTTATTTTTCTAAAAAGAATGTACGAAAATTGTGTTAAAATAAAAGAGTTCGAGTTATGGATGGAAAGTAGGTGACAGCGTGGCCAAAATCATTGCTGTAGCAAATCAAAAGGGCGGCGTCGGTAAGACAACGACGGCTGTCAATTTAAGTGCTTGTTTAGCACATATAGGGAAGAGAGTATTGCTTGTTGACATTGACCCACAAGGCAATGCAACGAGTGGTGTAGGTGTTGAAAAAGGTGATGTCGATGAGTGTGTCTATGACATTCTCGTTGAAGATGTTGAAGCGGTCGATGTAATCAGGTCAACATCTGTGGAACGCTTAGATGTTTTACCTTCTACCATTCAATTGTCAGGCGCGGAAATTGAACTTGTACCAACGATTTCCCGAGAAGTACGTTTAAAACGAGCGCTTTCTACTGTAGCAACAAACTATGATTATATCTTTATTGATTGTCCGCCTTCTCTTGGCTTATTAACCATTAATGCTTTAACCGCATCAGATTCTGTCTTAATTCCAGTGCAGTGTGAATATTACGCTCTTGAAGGATTGAGTCAGCTATTAAATACAGTTCGTCTTGTTCAAAAACATTTAAATACAGAACTTGAAATTGAAGGGGTTTTGTTAACGATGTTAGATGCAAGAACGAACCTTGGTATACAGGTCATTGAGGAAGTGAAGAAGTATTTCCGTGAGAAGGTATTTGATACCATCATTCCAAGAAATGTTCGCTTAGGGGAAGCGCCGAGTCACGGGCAACCGATTATAACGTACGATGCGAAATCACGTGGAGCAGAAGTATATGTAGATCTTGCAAAGGAAGTGGTAGCGAGTGGCGAAAGGGTTAGGTAAAAAAGGATTACAAGTGTTTTTTCCTGAACAAAACGATGAGACTCAAGGTAAAGTCGAGCAAGTTCCTGTTTCGCAGTTACGTTCAAATCCTTATCAACCTCGTAAAACTTTTACAGAAGAAGCTATTTCAGAATTGGCTGATTCGATTGAGCAACATGGAATCTTGCAACCGATTATTGCGAGAAAAAGCATAAAAGGTTATGAAATTGTTGTAGGTGAAAGGCGATTTCGTGCAGCACAGAAAGCTGGGTTAAAAGAAGTTCCTGTTGTTGTGAAAGAGTTAGATGAGCAAAAGATGATGGAGCTTGCTTTAATTGAGAATCTTCAACGAGAAGATCTAAATCCGATTGAGGAAGCTGTTGCTTATGAAAAATTAATGGAACATTTGTCGATGACTCAAGAGCAACTGGCTGTTCGTGTAGGAAAAAGTCGCCCGCATATAGCAAATCATTTGCGACTGTTAAATCTTCCTAAACTTGTTCAAGAGTTTATTTCCGATGGGAAATTGTCTATGGGTCATGGACGAGCATTATTAGGATTAAAAGATAAACAGAAGCTGTCTGTGCTTCTTGAAAAAATACTAAAAGAAAAGTTGAGTGTTCGAGAGGTTGAGGAACTGGTCAATCAACTTAATGAACGAGTACCAAAAGAAACGAAACGAAAGAAAGTAACGTTGTCTCCTTTCTTGAAGGAAAGACAAGATGTGCTTCGAACTCGTTTAGGAACATCGGTTTCTATTAAACCAGGAAAGAAAAAAGGGAAAATAGAAATTGATTATTTTTCGGAAGACGATCTAGAGCGCATTATTCAGCTTCTTGATTCTGAGAATTCTTAATAAGGTAGATTAAGAAGGGAACTTACAATCGTTCCTCCTAGTACCTAGACAAAATGGTGGTTATTTTCCACTTCTTGTATTAAGGTAGGAGATGACGATTCAAGGGACCTTCTTTTTCTATGAACAACGTGCGTAAAGTAACAAATGAAAGGACTAAAGACGGATGATATATTTTGATCATGCTGCGTCATCTTATCCGAAGCCTAAAGAAGTAGCTGATGCGATGTATGAAGCAGTTACAAGTTATAGTGCGAATCCTGGTCGCGGTGGTCATAAGCTTGCTGAAAAGGCAAAAGATGTGATTGAAGAAACGCGAAAGAAAGTAGCGAATGTATTTGGTGCACCAGGTAAGAAACATGTGTGGTTTTACCAGAATGCAACGATGGCTTTGAATCAAGCTATTGCTGGATTTCCTTTTCAAGAAGGAGATCATGTTGTTACTACGATGTTTGAGCACAATTCCATTATTCGCCCATTAGAAAAGCTCGTAAAGGATAAAAAAATTACTGTTACCTATATTGAACCAAATGAGGAAGGGTTAATTGAAGCTGAAGAATGGAAGAAAGCTGTAACAGACAAAACCAAGATGTTTGCCATAACTCATGCCTCTAATGTGACGGGAGCTCTAGTTAACATTTTATCTATTTCAAATATAGCTAAAGAGCACGAAATTGTCGTCTTAGTAGATGCTTCTCAAACCGCTGGTACCATTGATATAAAAATGGACAGAGACGGGATTGATCTGCTCGCATTTGCTGGACATAAATCGTTATTGGGTCCTCAAGGAACAGGAGTATTAATCTCAAAAGGAGACTATCACCTAACTCCTCTTGTTGTGGGGGGGACAGGTAGTCAATCCGAACTTCTTTCTCAACCGGCTAGTTGGCCTAATCGTTATGAGGCTGGGACGTTGAATACACCAGGAATTGCTGGGTTATCGGCGGGCATCGATGCCGTACTTGATTTAGGAATAGAAAACATCTGGGAACATGAGCAAACGCTTATGAAACTCCTCTTAGATGGACTAACAACACTATCTAATGTCAATGTATACGGTCCTTCTGACTTGTCAAAGCGAGTCGCTGTCGTTCCGTTTGAAATAACAGGGGTATCAAGTCAGGAAGTGGCTATGATTTTAGATAAGCATTACCAAATTGCAGTTCGTGCGGGGATGCATTGTGCCCCGAAAACACATCAGATGTTACAAACGACGGACTCAGGACTCATCCGTGTAAGTTTTGGACCATATAACAGAGTAGAGGAAGTAGAGACGCTTTTAAAAGCGATAGAGGAAATAACAGAAGCATTTATGTAGACGAGGAGAAGAGTAGAATGGTATTAACAGGGACACTTGTAAATGGGCTTGCCATCGTGGTAGCCGCTATTGTAGGGTTATTAGTACGAAATATTCCTGAAAAAATGAAAACAACAACGATGCAAGGAATTGCGTTAGCTGTTGTTGTACTAGGAATTGGAATGGCTCTCAAAAGTGAACAATTTTTAATTGTCATTGGAAGTTTAGTCATTGGTGGAGTTATCGGGGAAAAGATTGATATAGAAGAACGATTAAATCGTGTTGGAGCTTGGATCGAAACGAAAGTGGGATCAAAAGAAGATGGAGCGGTAGCAAAAGCGTTTGTTACAGCAACATTGATTTACGTTGTTGGAGCAATGGCTATTCTTGGAGCATTGGCTATTCTTGGAGCATTAGATAGTGGCCTGAGAGGAGACCACTCTGTTCTGTACACGAAATCGATGCTAGATGGATTTTCAGCACTTATTTTTACATCCACTTTAGGAATTGGAGTCATTTTTTCTGCGATTCCTGTTATTTTGTATCAAGGTGGCATTGCGTTACTCGCTACACAAATTGATCAATTTGTTCCAACTGCCTTAATGGACGCATTTATTGTTGAAATGACTGCAACAGGTGGAGTGATGATTATTGCCATTGGATTAAATATATTAGGGATTTTACAAATACGAGTGGCGAATTTATTGCCTAGCATTTTAGTTGTCGCTCTATTAGTTTCTGGTATACATTATTTGTAATAACTCATTCACACGATCCTATATAAATAACAAAGTATGCGAGAACATCCAAATAATCAAAGAAAACGCCTATGAGACGGAAGTCTACATAGGCGTTTCGTTTTTTGAACGTAAAATCATAGAAGGTTTTAATCGCAATGTTTGTAATAAAGAAGCGGAAGTAGCTTGTTTTTCTGGTAGAATCTGATCGGTTTGTATAATCGTTTCCGCCATTCTTTCTGCCATTTGCATGACGGTATGCAGGCGAGTGTTTTGTAAAACAAAATATTCCATCATCCCACCAATGTTCACAATGCCTGTCATATGAATGTCGCCAATTGAAGGGAGTTTCTTTTGGACAGCAGCACCTGGTTGAACAGGCCCTTCTGCTAATGATATTTTGCCAACACTGTTCATTCGACCAAGGCACGCATCAATCGCTAAAATAAAAGGTCGATGATGATTATCTTTGATTTCAGCTAGGCGATCTTCTAGATTTACAGCATGAACGGGTTTTTCTAACGTCCCGTAAACATGGAAGCGTTTCAAGTTGGCTGCTTCTAGTTTCGAACCGATTAGTGGACCAAGAGAATCTCCTGTAGATCGGTCTGTCCCAATACATACGATAACAAGATCACGTTTATTATGAACCTCTGTAAAACTGTATAACTGTTCAGATAATTGGGTGACAGCTGTCTCCTCTTCCATATGAACTCGCAGAGATGAACTTTTTTTTCCGAACAGACGATGGTTTGTACTCATAACATCGCCTCCTTTGCCATAGTAGTAACAGTATACGGAACTTTTTTCCTTTCTATACATAAGAGTTCACATTACATGCAAAGAGGTAAGTCAAAAACACCTCTACGACGAAATAGACGAGGCGAGGAGAGGATTGGCATGTGGGGAAATGGCTTAAAGTGGATGTTTCTTATTATTGGAACGATGATTGGAGCAGGATATGCCTCTGGAAGAGAGCTTTGGGAATTTTTTGGTGCTGAAAGTGGACTAGCAATTATTTTATTTGCGATTTTGTTTATCGTTTCAGTAAAAGTGATTATGAATATTAGTTATCATCATAAGTCTGAGCATTACTTACCTGTGTTAAATGTATTAATGGGAAAACGCTTGTCTCATATGTACGATGTAATGATTATTATTTATTTGTTTTCAACAACGGTTATCATGCTAGCAGGAGGTGGTGCCACCTTAGAAGTGATCCATATCCCTTACTGGTTAGGAACATTAATTATTGGCGGATTGGTTGTTGTCTTATTTTTGTGGGATACAAAAGGAATGACATCGATGAATGCATTTATCATTCCGATCCTTATTGTTTTTTTAATTGCCATTTTGGTTGCATTCCAGTATTTAAAAGGGTTTCCTATTGAATTTAGCATTAATGCACAACATAATTGGCCATCGGCTTTAACGTTTACGGCTCTCAATATTTTGCCATTAGTTGCTGTAATCGGTGCGATTGGTCATGAAATTAAACATAAAGGCGAAATATGGATTGCTTCAATTGGAAGTGGGGTCATTTTAGGATCTATCTCGTTTCTTTATAACGAATCCTTGTTACAAGTGGCAGGAGACATTATGTTATATGAAATCCCGCTCTTTGCCATCCTTAAGCATTATCCTTACTTTATGATGCTCATTATGTCAGCTTTGCTATGGTTAGCCATCTATACGACAGCTGCAGCTGGAGTATTTGGATTGTTATCAAGGTTACGAGCGTGGATTAAAGGTCCAGCCTGGTTGATTGCTTTATTATTAATTGCCATCATGGCACCACTAACGACATTCGGGTTTTCAACTTTGATTTCGGTTCTTTACCCGTTATATGGCATCTTAAACTTGTTTGTTTTAGCATCGATTTTGCTGTACCCGATTATGCATCATAGAGCATTATGATAGGTTATTGGGTAAGTATCTTAGTGCTTTACGAGTTCAGTCATAATTTGAATATTCAAATAATAGTAAAAAAGTCCCTGTCCTATCGTAATTCTGATATACTATTTTTTTAGTTATCAGAAAATTGGAAAGGGAGTAAAAATAGGATGTTTAAAAAGATTCAAACAAAAATTATGACACTTATTACCGTCATGCTCATTGTTGCTATTTTTGCAGTTGGGATTATTGCCTATCTACAAACAAAGAATGTAATTGAAAATAGCACAAGGGCAGAGGCGAGTAATGTTGCTTATGAGATTACAAGATATACAAATCAATATTTTGAAGCTTTCTCTAATCAATTAACCCTTTTTAGCAAGGATGAAAGAATTATAAATTACTTACTAGAGGTCAATGGAGACGCTAATTTGGAAGCTACATCAACTCTTGGACAATCCATCTCTAATCAATTCACTAACTATGGTCAGTTAAATGAAAGTATTGAATTGGTTTATATAGGTGGTGAAGGGAAAACAATGGATGTGACTCCGTCTGTCGACTTGCCAGATGGATTTGATCCAACCAGTAGACCTTGGTATATAGAAGCAAAAGAAAACCCAGAGGAGGTCATTTGGACAGATCCTTATGTGACTCAAGATGGAAGTGGCGACATTGTCATAACGGGGGCAAAAGCCATTTTGGATCCAGTTTCAAACCAGCTTCTCGGTGTTATTGGGTTTGATCTTTCTTTAGACGCCTTAACAGCCATTATCAATCAAGTTGAAGTCAATTATGGAGGATTTACGGCTCTTTTTGATGCAAATGGTACGGCGCTTGTTCATCCTACTCATACCGGAGAAGATCTTTCTGGAAATGAAACCATTGGGCAGATGTTATCTGGTGATAATAGTGGATTTATTGAATATCATTTTGAAGGATTCGACCGTTTTATGTTTTATGATACAATTTCACAACTAGGCTGGAAGGTTAATGTTGTCTATATTTATGACGAAATGCTTGGGGAATTAGTGGATTTAAGAAATAAGATCGTTCTTCTTTCTACTGTATTATTACTTCTTTCACTAGTCGGAGCTTATGTAGTCTCTCGAAATATTGCTAACCCGATTAAACAGTTGAAGACTCATGTTAGTAAAGTAGCAGCGGGTGACTTAACGGTTAAATCGGCATCAGCTTCTCGTGATGAAGTAGGACAATTAACAATAGATTTTAATGATATGGTTCAACAAATGAAAGGCTTAATTCAATCGGTTCAACGTTCAGCTAACGAAGTAAATGAATCTGCAGAAAGTTTAAGTGCCATTTCTGAAAAAACGATTGCTTCGAGTCAGGAAGTGGCTTTGGCCGTCGATGATATCGCTAGAGGTTCAACTAAACAAGTAGACGATGTTGAGGAAACGAAGAATCGAACGGTTGTTTTATCTGACCAAATTGAAAAAGTAACGAAAGAAACGTTCCATATTGAGAAAGTATCAAGTGGTACAAAAAAAATCAGCGAAAATGGAACGATGCAAGTAGATCAGTTACAAGTGAAAACATCTGAAGCAAATGAGGTCCTTCATAATGTTGAAGAAGTGGTAACTGGATTATATGGAAAAATAGCAGAAATTGAACTCGTCATTGAAACCATTAATGGAATTTCAGAGCAAACAAACTTACTTGCATTAAATGCGAGTATAGAAGCGGCAAGAGCAGGTGAGCATGGCAAAGGATTTGCTGTTGTTGCGCAAGAAGTACGGAAGTTAGCAGAACAATCCTCAAAAGCTACCGTTGGAGTAAGTGAAACGATTAGTGCAATTATTACACAATCAGAAAAAGTAAAATCTGAACTTACAAAAACGAAGGAGATTTTCAGTTTACAAACAGTAGCTGTTGATGATACTCAAGCTGCGTTTAATCAAATTGTCTCTTCTGTTGAGGAGATTGTTTCTTCTTTATCTATGATTCGGATGGAAGTAGAGACGATGTCTTCCCATAAAGATATGGTCATTGATAGCATTCAAAACATTGCGGCTGTTGCAGAAGAGGCCTCTGCCTCGGTCGAAGAAGTGAATGCATCAAGTGATCAACAAGTTGATGCATTATCACAAATCGCAAGTTCAGCAGAACAACTAAATGAATCTAGTTCACAATTACTTGAACGTATTCAGCAATTTAAAGTAGAAGAATAGTCGCGATTCTCGACTCGGGTGACATCTTTCGTGTATAATACTCTCCATATAAAGTTTTAAGGAGGCATCTTGTATGGTAAATAAAGAGTTTGCACTCCATGATGTTGTTGAAATGAAGAAGCAGCACCCTTGTGGGGAAAATCGGTGGAAGATTATCCGAATGGGGATGGATGTCCGTATTAAATGCCTCGGTTGTGAACATAGTGTGATGATTCCTCGTAAAGAATTTGCGAAAAAACTAAAAAAAGTAGTTGAACAAGGATCGTAATACAAGGCAATGTAGGTTGAATGCTACCTAGATTGCCTTGTCTTTTTATTGTCTAAAAACTATAATTGGAATGCAATGATCTAAGAGTTTCTCTATATTTGTTTAAAGTAAACAAACGGAAAGCAAGTAGACCTTTCTTTCTGAAACAGCCCATTGGAGAAAAATGTTTTATTAATAGAAAAAGGAAGTGAGTATTTTGGCTTTAACAACTGGAATTGTCGGTTTGCCAAATGTCGGGAAGTCGACTCTATTTAATGCTATCACACAAGCTGGTGCAGAATCAGCGAATTACCCATTCTGTACAATTGATCCTAATGTAGGAATTGTTGAAGTTCCGGATTACCGCTTACAAAAACTAACAGAGCTAGTCGAACCGAAAAAAACAATTCCAACAGCATTTGAATTTACAGATATTGCTGGAATTGTAGAGGGAGCAAGCAAAGGGGAAGGGTTAGGAAATAAGTTCCTTTCACATATTCGTCAAGTTGATGCGATCTCTCATGTCGTTCGTTGTTTTGCCGATGATAACATTACACACGTTTCTGGTGGAGTAAACCCAATTCGTGACATTGAAGTTATTAATCTTGAGTTAATTTTGGCCGATTTGGAGTCAATTGAAAAACGAATTACTCGCGTGGCAAAATTAGCAAAAGCAAAAGACAAAGAGGCAGTAGCCGAATTAGAAGTGTTAGAACTTTTACGTGACGCATTTGAAAACGAAAAACCAGCACGTAGCGTTGAGTTTACTGAGGAACAACAAAAAATCGTCAAGCAACTTCACCTTTTGACGAGCAAACCAGTGCTTTATGTAGCCAATGTCAGTGAAGAAGATTTGCTTTCACCTGAAGATAATGACTTTGTGAAACAAGTGAAAGAATTTGCCAGTGCAGAAGGCAGCCAAGTTATTCTTGTTTGTGCAAAAATTGAATCAGAAATTGCCGAGTTAGAAGGCGAAGAAAAGGAAATGTTTCTTGAAGAATTAGGAATCAAGGAATCTGGACTTGATCAACTAATTCGTGCAGCTTACGATTTACTAGGACTTCAAACATATTTCACAGCAGGTGTTCAGGAAGTACGAGCATGGACATTTAGAAAAGGCACAAAAGCCCCACAAGCAGCTGGTATCATTCATACGGACTTCGAAAGAGGATTCATCCGTGCCGAAGTGGTCTCTTATGATGACTTAATCGATGCCGGTTCTATGGCTGTTGCGAAAGAAAGAGGAAAAGTTCGTCTAGAAGGAAAAGAATACATTGTCCAAGACGGAGATGTAGTGCATTTCAGGTTTAATGTATAAGAGTAGAAAAAGGCCCAGTTTGTGGCCTTTTTTTTGTTCTATTAGGAGTGAGTTGGGGGAGTCAAAGAGCTAGTATGATTCCTGAAATGGTGAAGAGGGGTGGAGTTCGGGAATCAAAGGGTCAGTATGATTCCTGAAATTGAGCAGAGAGATGAGTTCGGGAAACGAAGAGCGAGTATGATTCCTGAAACGGAGTAGAGAGGTGAGTTCGGGAAACGAAGAGCGAGTATGATTCCTGAAACGGAGTAGAGAGGTGAGTTCGGGAAAAGAAGAGCGAGTATGATTCCTGAAACGGAGTAGAGAGGTGAGTTCGGGAAACGAAGAGCGAGTATGATTCCTGAAAATGAGTAGAGAGGTGAGTTCGGGAAACGAAGAGCGAGTATGATTCCTGAAAATGAGTAGAGGGGTGAGTTCGGGAAACGAAGAGCGAGTATGATTCCTGAAACGGAGTAGAGGAGTGAGTTCGGGAAACAAAGAGCGAGTATGATTCCCGAAACGGAGTAGAGAGGTGATTTCGGGAAACAAAGAGCGAGTATGATTCCCGAAACGGAGTAGAGAGGTGAGTTCGGGAAACGAAGAGCGAGTATGATTCCCGAAACGGAGTAGAGGGGTGAGTTTGGGAAACGAAGAGCGAGTATGATTCCTGAAACTGAGCAGAGAGGTGAGTTCAGGAATCAAAGGACCTTCACTTGCAACACTTACAAAACTCGTCGCTACTAGTTTCGACTGTATCAAACATTTTTTGTGACAAAATGTAACATCCATTTAAAAACAACTTGCAGTGGGAAATTCAGTCTGTTATAATCTACTAATGCGAGTGCAATGACTCAATTGTTTGAGTTGATGCTCCTTGCTCCGATATGGAGCCGCTAGACCAAAAGGAGGTGGACCGGAATGCGTAAGTACGAAATTATGTACATCATCGCTCCAAACCTAGAAGAAGCAGCTACTAAAGAAGTTATTGAGCGTTTTAACAACGTTTTAACTACAAATGGTGCTGAAGTTGAACAGGTTAAAGAGATGGGTAAGCGTCGTTTAGCATATGAAATCAACGATTTTCGTGAAGGTTTCTACGTATTGTTAAATGTACAAGCTAACTCAGAAGCGATTGCAGAATTCAACCGTCTTATTAAGATCAACGATAACGTTATTCGTGTTCTTATTACAAAAGACGAAGAATAATTTAAAGATGAAGTGGGAGGGGTTCGAATGCTGAACCGAGTCGTACTAGTGGGGCGTTTAACACGCGACCCAGAACTACGGTATACACCAAATGGAGTAGCAGTTGCTAACTTTACATTGGCAGTAAATCGTCCATTTTCTAATCAACAAGGTGAGCGCGAAGCAGATTTTATCAACTGTGTCATTTGGCGCAAACAAGCAGAAAATGTTGCTAACTATTTGAAAAAAGGTAGTTTAGCAGGTGTAGATGGCCGAATCCAAACACGTAGCTATGACAACAATGAAGGAAAACGTGTTTTCATCACAGAAGTTATGGCAGAAAGTGTTCAATTCCTTGAGCCGCGTGGAGCTAGTTCTAACTCTAATCAAGGACAAGGAAATGATTACTATGGTGGTGGATCAGGTCCTAGTGGGAATGACTTTGGTAGGCAGCAGCAGAACAATAATCAAAACCGTTCATCTGGTGGATTTAATGATGATCCATTTGCAAATGACGGGAAGCCGATTGATATATCGGATGACGATTTGCCGTTCTAACGTCCTCTCTTACTATTGGTAGAACTATAATAGGTATGATAAATAATAATTTGAAAGGAGTGCTGTGTAATGGCTCGTCGTGGTCGTCCAAAGCGTCGTAAAGTTTGTTTCTTCACTGTAAACAAAATTACAAAAATCGATTACAAAGATACAGATCTTCTAAAACGTTTCATTTCTGAGCGTGGTAAAATCTTACCTCGTCGTGTAACTGGAACTTCAGCGAAGTATCAACGTCAATTAACGATTGCAATCAAGCGTTCTCGTCAAATCGCTTTATTGCCTTATGTTAACGATGTAAACTAATTAGCTTAAAAAGCATGACAGATTAAGACTCTGTCATGCTTTTTTTCTTGAAAAAGAGCTGATTTCTCATAAGGGAACACCTGAGGGGAGACGGCGCTTTAATTTTAAGAATAAGTACGATAAAATAGATCAAGGACAACCGTTTTTTTATAAGTGGATGTTTTTAGCTTTGAAGACGAGGTGTGTGTATGAAAAACACAAGAACGTTAACAGAAGGTGCATTACTTGCCTCTGTATTTGCAATACTTTTAGCAATCACTACGTATGTTCCGCTTTTGGGAATGATTACGGCCTGGGCTTTGCCGCTGCCATTTGTCATTTATACGTATCGCAGAGGATTAAGACCTGGGATTATGCTTTGGGTTGTATCATTTTTTCTAGCTTTTGTTATAGGTGGCTTAGTCACGGTTCCTTCTGCCTTTATATTCGGAAGTGGGGGGATTGTGGTCGGTGAGCTTTACCGTCGTAAGTTGTCGGGATTTGGTGTATTAATTGGTGCTGGTTTGGTTTATACAGCTAATATGCTCCTGGCTTTTTTAGGTCTTATTCTCGTTTTTGGGGAAAATCCTATGCAACTGGCAGCCGAGTTAATGAGAGAGCAAATCGATGCAGCACAGTCGACACTAGGAGGGTTTGCTCAAAATCCGGAACAACTTGAACAGATGTATGAAGTGATTCATACTCTTGTTTACTTGGCACCTGTTATGATTGTAGGAGTTGGGGTTACTCTTGCTCTGTTAACAAAGGTTCTTAGTTACTATTTATTAAAACGATTGGGTCATGAGGTTCATTCGTTACCTCCTTTTCGAGAGTGGAGGTTCCCAAGATCTTTTCTTTGGTATTATTTGATCGTGATGATTCTTGCGATGGTTGGTGCTGAAGAAGGAACCATGATGTTTTTAATTATTTGGAATTTATTCCCATTGCTTGAAGTAATTATTGCTGTACAAGGATTTGCGGTTATCTTTTATTATTTTTATAAGAAAAAGGTTACGGCCGTTGTTCCCATTATTATTCTTGTGGCAGGGGTTTTGCTTCCACCGTTACTATATATCATTCGAATTATTGGAATTATTGACTTAGGCTTTGATTTACGAAAGCGTATTTCTGGCCAGGAAAAATAGGAGCTGACAATATGCCAAAGTTTTTACTGAAACGGTGGCACGGCTACCATATGGTAACTCTTTTCGTCGCTGCATTTATATTTATCAGTTTGTTAACTTGGTATCAATGGCAAATTGGGATTATAGGTTTTTTAGTTCTTGGTGCCATTGGTATTTATGCCGTGCAAGCGAGAATCTATTTTGAACGTGATTTAGAAGAGTATATCCTCACTCTTTCCTATCGCGTTTCAAAAGCAGGTGAAGATGCAGTTACAAAGATGCCTTTAGGGATTTTGCTTTATAATGAAGAGAGGAAAATTCAATGGGCAAACCCCTATGTTTCTTCCGTCATCTCGAGTGATGTAGTTGGGAAGCAACTTGATGAAGTAAGTGATGCTCTTCAAGAGTTACTTGAAGAAGAAATTAAAGAAGATACGATTAAGTTGGGTGAATTGATTTTCCATGTATCAATTGAACCCGATGAACGTCTCATTTATTTTCTAGATGTAACTGAACGGGAGGAAATGAAGGAGCGCTTTGAGGAAACTCAAACGGTTGTAGCGTTTATTTTTCTCGATAATTATGATGAGGTTACGCAAGCAATGGAAGATCAAGTTCGAAGTCGCTTAATGAGTCAAGTGACCGTAACTCTGAACAACTGGGCAAATGATAATCAAATCTTTTTACGTCGAACGGCATCCGATCGGTTTATAGCTGTCATGAATGTGAAGGCATTAACCGCTATAGAAAAAAATAGATTTGATATTCTTGATCAAATTCGTGAGCTGACTGGAAAAGAGAAAGTGCCTATTACGTTAAGTATTGGAGTCGGAACGGGGGAAGAATCGTTACGAGAATTAGGATTGTTAGCTCAATCTAGTTTAGACTTAGCATTGGGACGTGGCGGAGACCAAGTGGCCATTAAGAGAAAGAACGGAAAAGTAACGTTTTACGGCGGTAAGTCAAATGCTCTTGAAAAACGAACAAGAGTGAGGGCTCGAGTCATTTCTCATGCGTTGCGTGACTTCGTTTTAGAAAGTGAACAAGTATTTATTATGGGTCATAAAAACCCGGATATGGATGCAATTGGAGCAGCTATAGGTGTACAAAAGATTGCTGATGTGAACGAGACAGAAGGATTTATTATCCTTGACCACAATGACATTAACCATGATGTTCAAAAGCTTATGGAGGAAGTCGGCGATCATGATGATTTATGGTCAAAGTTTATTACTCCAGCTGAGGCATTAGAACAAGTAACACCAGATACTTTGTTAATTGTCGTTGACACGCATAAGCCATCACTTGTTATGGAGCCAGCTTTGCTTGATAAAGTGGAACGAATCATTGTTCTTGACCACCATCGCCGTGGTGAGGAATTTATCGCAGATCCTGTCCTTGTGTATATGGAGCCGTATGCTTCCTCGACAGCAGAGTTGGTCACGGAGCTTTTAGAATATCAACCAAAAAAATTACGCATGGACCGCTTAGAAGCGACAGCCTTGTTAGCGGGGATTATTGTCGATACGAAAAGTTTTGCTGTTCGTACCGGCGCTAGGACATTTGACGCTGCATCATTTTTGCGTTCAAATGGGGCTGACACCGCTCTTGTGCAAACTTTACTAAAAGAAGACTTAGAACATTATATAAAACGTTCGAAACTAGTAGAAAGTGCCGAATATTACCGAAAAGGGCTTGCGATTGCAACGGCTGGTGAAGAAGAAACATATAGCCAGATTATTATTGCTCAAGCAGCAGATACACTTTTAAACATGAGAGATATTGTCGCTTCTTTTGTCATCTCCAAACGAAAAGATGGCGTCATTAGCATTAGTGCTCGTTCTTTAGGAGATGTGAATGTTCAGCTGATTATGGAACGACTGGATGGTGGGGGTCATTTATCAAATGCAGCCACTCAACTAGAAAATGTTACTATTGGAGAGGCAAAAGAGCAGTTGCAACAAGCGATTGATGATTACTTAGAAGGGGGAAAATAAGATGAAAGTTATCTTTTTAGCAGATGTTAAAGGAAAAGGGAAAAAAGGAGAAACAAAAAACGTATCAGAAGGATACGCACGAAACTACTTACTCCCGAATCAACTTGCAGTAGAAGCTACACAAGGAAACTTAAAAAACCTTGAAGCTCAAAAGAAAAGTCAACAGAAAAAAGCAGATGAAGAGCTTGAAGAAGCGAAAGCATATAAAGAAGAGCTTGAAGCATTAACGATTGAAATTAAAGCGAAGTCTGGCGAGGGTGGCCGTTTGTTTGGTGCAATTTCGACAAAACAAATTGCTGAAACATTAAAGAAAATGAAAAAGAAAGTGGACAAGCGTAAAATTATGCTAGACGATCCGATTCGTGCTCTAGGATATACAAATGTTCCGATTAAAATTCATCCAGAAGTAATTGCTACGGTGAAAGTGCATGTTGTAGAAGAGAAATAAGAGAAGTAGTTTGAGGGTGTTCCGAATCATTTTGGACACCCTCTAAGCTATGAGAAATACTAGTCAATATGTGAGAGGAGAGAGAGCATGAGTGACTTGTTTGCAGATCGTACACCACCACAGAATATTGAAGCCGAGCAAGCAGTCTTAGGTGCTATTTTCTTAGCGGATGAAGCATTAGTGACAGCTTCGGAACGTTTATTGCCTGATGATTTTTACCGTGCTTCTCATCAGCGAGTGTATCAAGTGATGCTTGACTTGGCAGAAAAAGGAGAACCAGTTGATTTAGTTACCGTTACTTCTGAACTGCAGAATCATAAATGGCTTGAAGAAATAGGTGGAGTCGCGTATTTAAGTGATTTAGCTAATGCAGTTCCAACAGCTGCCAATGTTGATTATTATAGTAGAATTGTCGAAGAAAAATCGGTTTTACGCAGGTTAATTAAAGTGGCGACCAATATCGCTGCAGATGGATATGCAAGTGAAGAAGAAGTCGATACGATCTTAACGGAAGCGGAAAAAACCATTTTAGATGTATCGCAACGAAAAAATACGAGTGCGTTCATTTCGATTAAGGACGTGTTAATTGAGACGTACGACAAAATTGAAGAATTGCAAAATCAAACGGGTGAGATAACAGGAATTCCAACAGGGTTCGTGGAACTCGACCGGATGACAGCAGGATTTCAGCGCAATGATTTAATTATTGTTGCTGCTCGTCCGTCGGTTGGTAAAACCGCATTTGCTCTTAACATTTCTCAAAATGTCGCAACAAGAGCTGGCGAGAATGTCGCTATCTTCAGTTTGGAGATGGGTGCGAGTCAGCTTGTGCAACGTATGCTTTGTGCGGAGGGCAATATTGATGCACAACGAATGAGAACAGGAGCACTGAACTCTGAAGATTGGCAGAAGCTTACGATGGCGATGGGAAGCCTAGCAAAAGCAGGAATTTACATTGATGATACTCCTGGGGTCAAAGTTAACGATATTCGCGCAAAATGCCGGAGGCTGAAGCAGGAGCATGGTCTTGGGATGATCATGATCGATTACTTGCAATTGATCCAAGGAAACGGAAAATCAGGAGAGAACCGTCAACAAGAAGTATCAGAAATCTCTCGTACACTAAAACAAATTGCGCGTGAGCTTGAAGTACCAGTTATTGCTCTTTCGCAGCTTTCCCGTGGAGTTGAATCGCGTCAAGATAAACGACCAATGATGTCAGATATTCGTGAATCGGGAAGTATCGAGCAAGATGCCGATATTGTTGCCTTTTTGTATCGTGATGATTACTATGACAAGGAAACAGAAAATCAAAACATTATTGAAATTATTATTGCGAAGCAACGTAACGGCCCAGTTGGAACGGTCGAACTTGCCTTTGTAAAGGAATATAATAAGTTCGTAAACTTAGAAAGACGACATGATGAAAGCAATATGCCTCCAGGAGCCTAATAATTGAAAGTGCTAATCTAAAAGATTGGTGCTTTTTCTTTTTGATGGACTGTTATTATTTCTTTAAGGAAGTCATTTTGTCGTTAATAATAATAGGGCAAACCGTTTACATGTTTTGTAATGTTTAACCAAGGCGAACAAATAAATAAAAACTTATTTTGAACGTTCGTGTTTCGCATTGACGCATGTTTTCTGAGTTGGTATACTTATGATTGGCTTTGGAAATAGTTAAAATAATTAAGTAGATACAGTAGTGAAGGTGGAGGTGCATCACATGTCATCAGTTGTTGTTGTAGGTACACAGTGGGGCGACGAAGGAAAAGGAAAGATTACAGATTATCTTTCAGAGAAAGCGGAAGTGGTTGCTCGTTACCAAGGTGGTAATAACGCAGGACATACGATTGTTTTCGGTGGAACGAAATACAAACTTCATTTAATTCCATCAGGGATTTTTTATAAAGATAAAAGTTGTGTAATTGGAAATGGTATGGTAATTGATCCGAAAGCACTTGTAGAAGAGTTAGCTTATTTACATGAGCGTAATGTCGATACAAGCAATTTACGCATTAGTAACCGTGCTCACGTTATTCTTCCATATCATCTTAAGCTTGATATCGTTGAAGAAGAACGCAAAGGTGCAAATAAAATTGGTACAACGAAAAAAGGCATTGGTCCTGCTTACATGGACAAGGCTGCTCGTATTGGAATTCGTATTGCTGATTTGCTTGATAAAGAAGTGTTTGAAGAGAAATTAGTTCGTAATTTAGAAGAGAAAAATAGAATGTTTGAAAAGTACTATGAAGTAGAAGGTTTTACGAAAGAAGAAATCTTAGAAGAGTACTTTGAATATGGTCAACAAGTTGCTCAATACGTTTGTGACACATCTGTTGTTTTAAATGATGCTCTAGATGAAGGTCGTCGCGTGTTATTTGAAGGTGCACAAGGGGTTATGCTTGATATTGACCAAGGTACATACCCATTTGTTACATCATCTAACCCAATTGCGGGTGGAGTAACAATTGGTTCTGGTGTAGGGCCATCAAAAATTAATCATGTTGTAGGTGTTTCTAAAGCATACACAACACGTGTTGGTGATGGACCTTTCCCAACTGAATTACATGATGAAATTGGTGACACAATTCGTGAAGTAGGTAATGAGTATGGTACAACTACAGGTCGTCCACGCCGTGTAGGTTGGTTTGATAGTGTGGTTGTCCGTCACGCTCGTCGTGTAAGTGGAATCACGGATCTATCATTGAACTCTATCGATGTATTAACGGGCATCAAAACGCTTAAAATTTGTACAGCTTATAAATACCGTGGTGAAGTAATTGAAGAGTTCCCTGCAAGCTTGAAAGTCCTTGCAGAGTGTGAGCCTGTATACGAAGAGCTTCCAGGTTGGGAAGAAGACATTACAGGAGTGAAAACACTAAATGAACTTCCAGCAAACGCTCGCCACTACATCGAGCGCGTATCACAATTAACAGGAATCCCATTAACCGTCTTCTCAGTAGGACCAGACCGTAACCAAACAAACATGGTACGAGGAGTCTTTGCATAGGTTTTTAATAAAAAGGGCGAACTTCCCTTTTTATTAAAAACCGAAGCGGTGTGTGGAGTCGCTGCCATGTTTTAAGCCTTTTATGAGTGGGTTTCTCATAAAAGGCGCGCAGCGAACGGAGCCACCGCAACCATGTTCGCACTGTTTAAGGCAAAAGGGCGAACTTCCCTTTTTATTAAAAACCGAAGCGGTGTGTGGAGTCGCTGCCATGTTTTAAGCCTTTTATGAGTGGGTTTCTCATAAAAGGCGCGCAGCGAACGGAGCCACCGCAACCATGTTCGCACTGTTTAAGGCAAAAGGGCGAACTTCCCTTTTTATTAAAAACCGAAGCGGTGTGTGGAGTCGCTGCCATGTTTTAAGCCTTTTATGAGTGGGTTTCTTATAAAAGGCGCGCAGCGAACGGAGCCACCGCAACCATGTTCGCACTGTTTAAGGCAAAAGGGCGAACTTCCCTTTATTGAATCAACGAATGCAATAGCAAATTGCATTCGTTGATTTATCCTAATAAGCTGTCAGAAGCTTCAACAGAAAAAAATAAAACTTTTTTTCAAAAACACTTGCACATAAAAAAATGCTATGGTATTATAAATCTTGTCGCTGAGAGATAAGACAAGCGATAACAACAGTAACACAGCAAGAGCCATTAGCTCAGTTACGAGCTATGCTACTTGATTTGCTACGAGTTGTTCCGACACATCCTACTTCAAAGCATTACTAGAAGAGGAAAGAACAGGTAAGGCTACGAAGCAATTCATCGTCCGAAACGACATGAATAAACTTCTTTGAAATAACAGCAAGAGCCATTAGCTCAGTTGGTAGAGCATCTGACTTTTAATCAGAGGGTCGAAGGTTCGAGTCCTTCATGGCTCACCACTTTTATTAAAAAGTGGCCCGTTGGTCAAGCGGTTAAGACACCGCCCTTTCACGGCGGTAACACGGGTTCGAATCCCGTACGGGTCACCATTTTCATTAAATAAGTTTTGGTCCGGTAGTTCAGTTGGTTAGAATGCCTGCCTGTCACGCAGGAGGTCGCGGGTTCGAGTCCCGTCCGGACCGCCATTTTTAACTTCATATTTATGTAGTGGCTCAGTAGCTCAGTCGGTAGAGCAATGGACTGAAAATCCATGTGTCGGCGGTTCGATTCCGTCCTGAGCCACCATTTTTGCCGGCCTAGCTCAATTGGTAGAGCAACTGACTTGTAATCAGTAGGTTGGGGGTTCAAGTCCTCTGGCCGGCACTTTAATCCGTGTGGAATTTTCCATGCGGATTTTATTTGTGTTTCGACAAAAATCCCTAATATATCCAGGAATATTACAATCTATTTTCAATTTGGTTTTGTGGCACCAAACATAGCAGATTATGCTAGAATAAGAAAGGTTGACGAATTTTGTCTAAAATTCTTTTTAATTATACATATATCTAGGTTTTAGAGTAGCAGGAGGAAAACATGGTTCCAAATAAGAAACAACAACTATTTTTCTATTTACCCCCATACATGGTCATTCAAACATTTATCATAGCATTATTTTGTTTGTTCGTTTTTGTTACTTTTTCAAGCACGATACAAGCAGATGAGGAATCTGTTCACACTATCTATCATGTGTATGTAGATGATCAGCATGTAGGTGTAGTCATAGATGATGAGCCTGTATATGAATATATTGAACAAGTAGAGAAAGAATATGAAGAAACATATCCTACTCTCTCTTTTGCTATTGGTGAGAGTGTTCGAGTTATTCCTGAGATGGTGTTTAGTAAAGCTATCGAAGATGAAGATGTAATAACAGAGCTAGAAAATGAGATGGTAGTTCAAGCAGAAGCGGTTGCTTTACTAGTTAATGATAAGCCGGTTGTTTATTTATCTAATCTTGAAGAAGCTGAAAAAGCTCTACAATTGCTAATCACTCAATATATAGATGAAGAACAGTATGAGCAGTTTCAAGCTGAGGATGGCGATGATCCTCAAGTTATGGTTGGAGAGAAGATTATTACCGATGTAGTTCTGACAGAAGAGGTTACAGAGGAAGAAATGCTAGCTGCTCCAGATGAGATTCTGTCGGTTAAGGATGCGGTGAAAAAGATTAATCAAGGCGTGTTAGAAGAACAGGCATATACAGTACAACAAGGTGATGTATTAGGAACGATTGCACAAGACCATAATCTATCAACCTCTCAATTATTAGAGTTAAATAGTGAGTTAGATTCAGATAGCATCATTCGAGAAGGGGATGAGCTGACAGTAACAGCTTACGAGCCGTTAGTAGAAGTTGTCTCTACTCATATTACTATGGTAGAGGAAGAGATTCCTTTTGAAACGGAAGTAATAGAGGATTCTTCGATGTTTAAAGGAGATCAAAAGGTGACCCAAGAAGGAAAAAATGGGAAGCAGTTACTAGAGTATGAAATTACAGAGCAAAATGGTCAAATCATCAAACGTAAAGTTCTTTCAGAAGAAATAACAGAAGAGCCGGTAAAAAAAGTGATTACTAAAGGAACAAAGGTTATTCCTTCACGTGGATCAGGCACACTTGGTTGGCCAGCTGTTGGTGGATATATCTCAAGCTATCAAGGAAATCGTTGGGGTAGATTTCATCGCGGAATTGATATTGCTAGGCCTAGTAACTACAATATTTTGGCAGCAGACAATGGCACGGTGACGTTCGCTGGTAGTCAAGGCGGGTACGGAAACTTAGTTAGAATTAACCATAATAATGGAATGGAAACATTATATGCTCACCTAGCATCGATTGATGTGAAAGTCGGACAAACAGTCACAAAAGGACAAAAAATTGGTGTTATGGGTCAAACAGGTAATTCAACGGGGATCCATTTACACTTTGAAGTGTATCAAAACGGGCAATTGAAAAACCCTATGGATTTCTTACATTACTAAGAAACGTCCCCGGTATGGGGGCGTTTTTTGTTAATTATTCTTTGTTTAAAAATTGCTAGATTACCATTCGTTCCTATCAGCGTGAACGACGTACATGTGTTAAAATGAAAGATAAGACTACTATGGACGGGAGAGGTCTGCATAATGGATAAACGCATTTTAGTTGTAGATGATGAGAGACCAATCGCAGATATTTTGAAGTTTAACCTTGAGAAAGAAGGTTATGAAGTGATTTGTGCTTATGATGGGCTAGAGGCTATAGATCTAGTCAAAAAAGAAGAGCCTGATCTCATTTTGCTTGATATTATGATTCCTCATAAAGACGGGATGGAAGTATGTCGCGAGGTTCGGAAACAATTTGATATTCCAATCATTATGTTAACAGCAAAAGACTCAGAAATAGATAAAGTTCTTGGATTAGAGCTTGGGGCAGATGATTATGTAACAAAACCGTTTAGTACAAGAGAACTTCTTGCACGTGTAAAGGCAAACTTACGTCGTCAAAAGGCAACGAATGATGAGACAACCGTACAAAAAGAAATTTCTGTAGGGGAGTTAACGATTTATCCTGAGGCGTATCAAGTGAAAAAACGTGGGGATGCCATTGATTTAACTCATCGTGAATTTGAATTGATTCATTATTTAGCAAAGCACCTTGAGCAAGTAATGACACGTGAACACTTATTGCAAGCCGTTTGGGGATATGACTATTTTGGCGATGTTCGTACTGTAGATGTAACGGTTCGTAGGCTGCGTGAAAAGGTAGAGGACAATCCTAGCTATCCGATTTGGATTATTACAAGACGAGGGGTAGGGTATTATTTATCTTCACCTGAACAAAAGGAGCAATCATAAATGGATCGAAAAGTTGGCTTCTTTAAGTCGATCCAGTTCAAATTAATTATCATTTATGTGTTAATTATTTTTATTGCTATTCAAATTATCGGTGTTTATTTTACAAGACAGTTAGAAAGCCAACTAGTTACTAACTATTTTGAAATGCTAGATGATCGAGCAAACCTACTATCGTTTAACCTTGCCCAGGAAATGACGAAAAACAAGGATGATCGTAGTGCATTAACAACGAACATTAATACACTATTGCGGGATACATTTTCAATTGACCAGTCTGAAGTTCAAGTGATTGATCAAAACCGAGTCGTAGTTAGTACATCTAATCTATCAAATCGGCACATTGTTGGGCAGCAAAGTACAGAGGTAAGGGTAAAGCGAGCTTTGCTTGGGAATAAATTTGAAGATGTATTACGAGATCCTGTAACAGGTCACCGGATGCGCGTGCTTGCCGTTCCTATTAAATCAGATGATGGACCTGTAGGAGCGCTGTACATTGAAGCATCAATGGAAGATATTTATGATCAAATTAGACAGATTAATAGCATTTTATTAAGCGGAACGTTTATTGCTCTTGTTATCTCTTCTGTCCTTGTTATTTTAGTGGCACGTACGATTACTGGTCCCATTATGGACATGAGAAAGCAAACGATGAGAATGGGCCGCGGAGATTTTTCTAGACAAGTTAAGGTCTATAGTGAGGATGAAATTGGACAACTTGCTACATCATTTAATGATTTAACGATGAAGCTACAAGATGCGACATTAACCCGTGACCGCGAGCAAAAACGATTAAAATCTGTATTAACTCATATGACCGATGGTGTTATTGCAACCGATCAAAATGGTCGCATTATATTAATGAATAAGCGAGCTGAAGAGCTCCTTGATATATCAAGTCATTCGGCGATGGGACAATTGTTACCAGAGGTGCTACGACTTTCTGATACCTTTGCACTTTATGATTTATATGAACACTCAGACTCGATTCTTCTTGATTTTAGTAGTGCGGAAGAAGAGTACTTACTAGAGGCAAACTTCTCTGTTATTCAGGAAAAGGACGGTCCTATTAATGGACTTATCACCGTTTTACATGATGTAACGGAGCAAGAAAAAATTGAACATGAAAGACGAGAGTTTGTAGCAAATGTTTCACATGAATTACGCACTCCGCTCACGACGATGAAAAGCTATTTAGAAGCACTCGTAGATGGAGCTGTAGAAGACAAAGAACTAGGGCCACGCTTTTTAAGCGTAACCCAAAATGAAACAGAGCGAATGATTCGATTAGTAAACGATTTGTTGCAGCTATCTAAAATTGATAGTCAAGATTATAAGTTATCGTTCCAAACGGTTGATATTGGATTGTTCCTTCATGAAATCGTTGATCGTTTTGAAATGATTGCAGAAGAAAGAGACATAACGTTTGTACGGAAAATATCGTCTAAGCCTACGTATGTAAAAATGGCTGCAGATAAGATGACGCAAGTACTCGATAATGTCATTTCCAATGCAATGAAATATTCACCAGAAGGTGGAAATATTACGATCGCATTGCTTCACCAAGGGGATGAGTTACAAATTAGTATTGCTGACCAAGGAATGGGAATCCCTCGTGAAAGTCAAACAAAGATCTTTGATCGTTTTTATCGAGTCGATAAAGCAAGAGCAAGAAGTGTCGGCGGTACAGGTCTTGGTTTGGCAATTGCAAAAGAACTCATTCATGCCCATAAAGGGGAAATTTGGGCAGAGAGTGTGTATGGAAAAGGGACTACGATCTTCTTTACATTGCCTGCAATGAGGGAGGGGAAAAGGTGAGTTACAACAACTTGAAATCAACCATTCTAATCAGTTTGATTGGCATAAGTATTATTTTGACTTGGCAACTTTATACGTTTCAACCTGACATCGCCCTTCTCGATGATACAGTTTCTAGATATGTACCAGATGAATTAAATGAAGAACGTGAAGAACGAATGATTCATGAAGTCATTATGCCAGAACAAATCATTGTGCATCGAAACCAACATTATGCAATGATTCCATATGAAATGGACGAGTTTAGCAGACTGTATGAGAAATTACTTTCTTCAAATGTAACGGAAGTAAACTTGTTATCAACTGATCGATTTCCAACTCAAACAGCTAGCGAGGGAGTCGAGTTCATTTTTCCAACATCTGTACCAACAACGATTTTCTTTTCCTTATTTGGCATAAGTGAAGAAGAAATCGGCGTTCCGGCAATTGAAGTCGATCGATTATTTTTATTTGTTAATGAAAATGAGCTAGTTCACATGCAAATTTTATCAAGTGAAGAAGAGCGTCTCATCGAACTTGAGACAAGCTTATCGGTGAGAGAATTTCAAGCAGATTATCTTGAATCATTTGATGAATTTCGAGAGGTTGTAACGGTTGTCAGTGATACAGAGTATTCCAACCGTTTAAAAGAGAGAGTATATATTCCAACTGAACCTGTTTCAGTAGAGCGGTTATCTTTTGCAACAACGCCTTTATCTCCTGAGTCTTACAAGCAGGCTCTTTTTACCGATCCAGGATCAGTTAAATATTATCAGCAGTCAGACGGTGAAGACTCCTATACGGATGGAAACCGTATAATCACGATGCAAAACAACGGATTGTTTATGGAATACATTAACCCTGTTTTTATCGAAACACAAGAAAGAAGCACGAGACATATCGTTCAAAGTGGTTACGAGTTTATTAATGGGCACGGTGGATGGACGAATGATTATTTCCTTTCTAGCTGGAGTTCATCAGATATTCGTGACGAAGCTTCTTTTCGAATGCATGTTAATGGCTTACCTGTCATTATGTTTGAGGGGCAAGGAGATATGGATCTTCAGGTCAACCGTTCAGGTACTCAAATTATTAATTATACAAGGCCGTTATTTGAACTTGACCCCCATCCGATTGATGCGAGAGAGTCGATTGAACTGCCTTCAGGCAACGAAGTACTAAATCAATTAAAAAAGCAAGAATTCTTTGATGAAACACGTTTGTCCAAAGTAGTAGTAGGCTATGAAATGATAACGAGAAATGCCTCATTTGTCACAATTGAACCGCATTGGTTTATTCTTTATGGGAACAGGTGGCAAAAAGTAACCTTTGAGGAAGAAGGTGATACTAGTGGATTGGAGTAGAACAAAAACCATTTTCATTATTACCTTCTTGTTATTAAATATCTTTTTAACATGGCAACTTATTGAGACTCATAATATGAATCAAATTAGCTTAATTACAGAGGCGACAATACAAGAAGTGTTACGAGAGAATAACGTGACGATTGAAATAGAATTACCAGAAGAAGAGTCACCAGGTTTACTCGTTGTTGGCAAACAAGTAGAGCTGTCACTAGATGATATTCCGGCACTAGATGATCAGGAAATTGACTATTTAGATAGCCACACGATTTTATCTGAACTAGAGGAACCATTTGCTTTAACAAGAGAAGGTTTCGCAAGTGAGCTGCCTGCCTTCTTGTCGACATATGTGTTTGAAGGAGACAATTACCGTTTTGGCGGCTTTGACTCTGAACGAAACAGAGTGTATTTATACCAAGCATACGGAGAAAAAACAGCTTATACGTTAGATGATGAGCCTTTGGTTCTTCAGCTTGATGAGCATTTACAAATTATTAGCTATCAACAACGCTATTTCCAATTCGAACAGCAAGATGGAGAGGAACGGGAGATGCTTTCTAGTTTGAAAGCAATTGAAGTTTTGTTAAATGATCAGCTTGTCCGAATGAATCAAACCATTTCAGACGTTCAATTTGGCTATTATAGCTTCTTCAGCCCAACAGGCGATGTTCAAGTCTTTGCCCCAATGTGGCGTATTAAAGTCGATGGAGAAGAATATTTGGTACATGCCATAGGTGGGTCTGTTCAGCAGCTTACGTAAGTTTTGGTGAGGGGAATGAATAATATGACATTACGCTTTAGTGTGCTGGCAAGCGGCAGTACAGGCAATGCTGTCTATGTTGAGACAGAAGAGCAGCGATTATTAATAGATGCAGGATTAAGTGGAAAGAAAATGGAGGAGCTTTTTCAAACAATTAACCGCGATCCAAAAGATCTAAATGGAATTTTAGTAAGTCACGAGCATTCCGATCATATTAAAGGTGTTGGTGTATTTGCTAGAAAGCATAAGCTACCTATCTATGCTAATGAAAAAACATGGAAAGCGATGGAAGGGCAATTAGGGACACTCTCAACAGATCAGAAATTCACGTTTGCTACAGGTGAAGTGAAGACATTTGGAAATATTGATGTTGAGTCGTTTGGTGTATCACATGATGCAGCAGAGCCGATGTTTTTCACGTTCAACCATGAAGGGAAAAAACTCGTTCTTGCTACAGATATGGGTTATGTAAGTGAGCGAATTAAAGGAACGATTGAGAAAGCGGATATATTCATTTTTGAATCGAATCACGATATGAATATGCTTCGTATGGGGCGTTATCCTTGGAGCGTGAAACGTCGTATTTTAAGTGATGTTGGACACGTATCAAATGAGGATGCAGCGCTTGCCTTATCAGAATGTATTGGTGACAATACGAGTCGCATTTATTTGGCTCATTTAAGCCTTGATAACAATATGAAAGATTTAGCTCGCTTGTCGGTAGAACAAGTGTTAAAAGAGCAAGGAATGGCCGTAGGAGAGCAATTTGAACTTTATGATACCGATCCACATAATCCAACTGCTTTAGCGGTTGTATCTTAAGTAACAGAGGCTTGAGCAGCCTCTGTTTTTTTTCTATAAAAAAACGAATGAGCAGATGATTTTCATGATTATGCGTCAATGTTGTTGGGAATTATAGAAGAGTGTAAAAAATATATGAAAAACGCTTGTGGCGCTATTTTTTACCGAAATTCTCATTATAATAAGAAGTAAATATGACTAATTTATTAGGAAAAAAGGGTGGTGTGTAAAATGGGTTATTATGATGACCATGCAACAGAACGAGTAAGTAGACGTAAAAATTCAAATCGAGGAATCCTAATCATTACCGCTTTTCTTGGATCGATTATTGGGGGACTATGTGTCTTATTTTCTCTTCCTATTCTATCTAACTCTGGAATTTTACCTTATAGTATAAACACCGAGCCTGAATCGGTTGCTGTATTTGATTCAGAAACACCTCAAGAAGGCTTACAAACGGTAAATCTTGATGTAAATAGCAATGTCACGCAAGCTGTTGATCGTGTATCAGATGCCGTTGTAGGAGTCATTAACATGCAGCAATCTAACTTCTTTTCATCAGGTGAAGAAAATGAAGGAACAGGATCTGGTGTTATTTATAAAAAAAGTGGTGACAAAGCCTATGTTGTCACGAATCACCATGTTATAGAACGAGCAAATGAAATTGAAGTAAGCCTAGCAGATGGTACTAGAGTACCAGCAGAATTACTAGGAACAGATGTAATTACCGACTTAGCTGTACTTGAAATTGACGGAACAGGAATCGAAACGGTAGCTGAGTTCGGTAGCTCAGACACACTGCGTGTAGGAGAACCAGCTTTAGCAATCGGAAACCCACTTGGACTACGCTTTTCTAGTACGGTAACACAAGGAATTATTAGTGCAACAGAACGTAGTATCCCAGTCGATTTAACAGGAAACGGTCAAGTAGATTGGCATGCAGAAGTACTGCAAACAGATGCAGCAATCAATCCGGGAAATAGTGGCGGTGCCCTTGTGAACATTGAAGGCCAAGTCATTGGAATCAACTCAATGAAAATTGCACAAAGCTCAGTTGAAGGAATAGGTTTTGCGATCCCAACAGCAATTGCCATCCCAGTAATTGAAGACTTAGAAACGATTGGAGAAGTACGCCGACCGCAAATGGGTGTGGGCATTCGTTCTTTAAGCGAAATTCCTAGTTCCTACTGGCAACAGACATTGAAACTACCAGAAGACATCAAAGGTGGTGTAGTCATCACAAGCATCGCGCCAACGTCGCCAGCTGACCGTGCAGGACTGCAAGAGTACGATGTGATCGTAGAGATCGATGGAGAAGAAATGCTAGACGGACACGACTTACGAAAATTCCTCTACACGGAAAAACGCATAGGTGACGAACTAGACGTTACGATCTATCGAGATGGAAACCGAGAAGTAGTAAAAGTACAACTAGCAGAACAAGAGAGTTTTTAAGCTCAAAACAAAAAAAGGCCGGTGTTGCCTTTTTTTGTTTTGAGCGAAGCACTGAGCGGAGCCGCCGTAATGTTTTAAGCATTTTGAGTGGTCTTCTCAAAATGCGCACGGCGAGAGAAGCCAGTGCCCGCTTCATGAATATACTACAGGAAAAAGGCCGGTGTTGCCTTTTTTTGTTTTGAGCGAAGCACTGAGCGGAGCCGCCAGAGGCTTGTGATGAGAGTCTGCTACTTCCGAGTGGACTGTAGATTCCTTATTTGGTGAATAAGTACCTTTTATTTGTCTAAAAGGACTGAGGTTCCTCTATTTCGCTTAACAGCACTGAAAAACTGTGTTATTTAGCCAAATAAGGTCCTCCCTGTCCGGATGTAAAGCAATATCACTGGTTTTTTCTAAATAACGTACCTGGTGTCCGCCAGTGCATTAAATATTGCCACTACCCATAGATTCTTCCCTAATTCGTTTATCCACAGCTATAAAATAGGGTATGCTATAATAGAAAACGGCAAAGAAAGGACGTTGTATTATGTATTATGCTTGCGATGAACATATAGAAGTGGCTATTGATATGATAGTTGATGAAGTAGAATTAGCACCTGTTGTTGAAAAGATTAACGAAGAAAAAGCACCGTTATCCACAACCTGCAGTTTTTGTGAGAGCGTCGCCATTTACACTGTGGATAGTTAATTTGCAAATTAGTGTTGTTGATATGTGGATAACTACTGTGGATAAAATTTTAGGAGGTTATACACATTGTGAATATCCAAGTTGTGACGGTTGGGAAATTAAAAGAAAAATATTTGAAGCTTGGTATAGATGAATACATAAAAAGATTAGGTGCTTATGCGAAAATAGAAACGATTGAAGTAGCGGATGAAAAAGCACCTGAACAAGCAAGTGAAGCTGAAATGTTGCAAATTAAGGAAAAAGAGGGCGAGAGAATCTTAGCCAAAATTCATCCTGATACCCATGTGATTGCCTTAGCAATTGAGGGAAAAATGATGACATCAGAGCAGCTGGCTGATAATCTAGATAAACTTGCTACGTATGGCAAGAGCAAAGTGGCATTTGTCATCGGTGGATCACTTGGACTGAGTGATGATGTGATGAAGCGCTCGAATGAGAGTTTGTCTTTTTCAAAAATGACGTTTCCGCACCAATTGATGAAGCTGGTGTTAATGGAGCAGATTTATCGAGCGTTTAGGATTAATAGGGGTGAACCTTATCACAAGTAAATGAGGTTTTTTATTTGTTGACTTTAACCTATTATTTCCGTTTAACCTTCTAATCTTGGTATAATGTTTGTATCAAGTTAGGAGGTGTATTTTATGGAAATAAATGAGATAATCCAACGTGGTGAAACTAAGTATGTAGAGTTTAAAAGTTGGATTAAAGCAAACAAAAAGGAATTAATGAATATCTTAACAAATGAGGCAGTAGGGTTTGCCAATACGGATGGTGGGCTCATCTTAGTCGGTGTTGAAGATGATGGAGAAATTACTGGATGTTATGACTATGATGAACAGAATATTATTGAGAGTATTTATGATAAGACTATGCCTAAGCTTTTTACTGATGTAGAAATAATAAGATTGGCTGGTAAGGATATTTTAAAAATAACAATTGAGCAGTCTCCAGAAATTGTAGCTACTTCAAAAGGAGTAGTATATAAAAGATTAGGGAAAAATACAAAGCCATTTTATCCATCAGAATACAACTCTAATAATATAAAGGGATTTAAAGGAGACTACTCCGCTAAAATTATCGAACCTACTACCAAAGATGATATAGATTTTGCTGAAGTAGAGCGATTAAAATTAAAAATACAATCACGAGATAAAGATTCTACTTTATATCAATCAGACAATATTACGCTCCTAAAGGACTTACGATTGATAGATGTTGTTGGAGAAGAAATCCAGCTAACAGTAGCAGGATTGTTATTTGTTGGAACAAATGAAGCAATTGCGAAGTATATGCCTCAAGCAGAAATAATCATTCTTACATATAATGATGGACATACTGAATATAATAAGCGGTTAGAGCTAAAAATGCCTTTAGTTAAAACTGTAGATAGAATTCAGCAGTTTTTTGAAGATAGAAATGGAATAAAGAATATCCAAATGGGGCTTTTTAAATTAGAAGTTCAAGATTATCCTATTAATGTTTTTCAAGAAGCGCTTCTTAATGCTATCTCTCACCGGGATTATGAGAGTAATTCTTCAATTTTTGTTAAGTTTTATCCTAATGAAATTATTATAGAAAATCCTGGTTCATTTCCAAGTGGAGTTGATAGTACAAATATTATTACACACCCTTCGTCACCGAGAAATAAGTTGATTGCTGAAACACTTCAAAAACTAAAATATGTTCAACGATCGGGGCAAGGTGTAGATATAATATTTAAAGATATGCTTTCATTAGGGAAATCTGCTCCTGAATATAATTTGTATTCTGAAGCAGTAAGTTTGACTTTAAGAAGCAGTTTGGAAGACATGGAATTTCTAAAGTTTATTACTAAAGAGGAAGAAAATAACGGTGAGTTTTCAGTGTCAGAAATCTGTATTTTAAAATATGTTAAATCTAATAAAACCATTACCCTTGGAAAGGCTGCTGAGGTGGCTCAAATTACAACTCAATCCGCAGCAAATGTTCTAAACAAACTATGTCAAAAAAGAAATATTCTACAAAGAGAAGCAAGAAATAAATATATGTTTACTCATCGAGTATACGAAAGTTTAGATGATAATATTGAATACACAAAAGATAAGGATTTTGATGAAATACAGGCTAAAACAATGATTATTGATTATTTGAATAAAAATGGTACGATTACTCGCTTAGATGTGGAAAGGTTATGTGGCTTTTCATCTACAAGTAGTAAACGCATTTTACAAAGTTTAAGGGAAGCAGAAATTATAGTTTTAGAAGGTAAAGCAAGAGCAAGTTATTATAGATTGAAGTAGTATTTATTTCATTTAATATTCAAACAGAATTGTTTTATATTAATATCACAAATATTGGACCAAATTTTGGACCGATACAATAAAGTTTGGACTGATTCTGGACCGATTCTGGACCGATTCTGGACCGATTCTGGACCGATTCTGGACCGGTTCCTAACTGATACAATAAAATTTGGACCGATTAATGGACCATTATTAGATTGTATGTTTCATAAAACTATAATTGTGTAAGTTTGTAATTAGGTTTAATAAACACTTCATTTATATGCGTTACGGTGAACCATTACCATTAGTAAATGAGGTTCTTTTTTGCTTTAAAGCTGCTTAAATATGTATTTTTAATTTAAATAATATAATATTTATCTATTCAACTTAGCCACAAGTGTTAAGATTCAAATGTTCATCGAATTATTTGATTTCTATTGTGTAAAGTTAATAGAAGGGGATGTTACTATGTTTAAAAACTTAATTTACTTTGATGCAAGTAAAGTAGCAGAATATAAAGCTATATTAGAAGGTAAAAAACATGTCGCTATAAAAAATGTTAAAGTAAGTTCTGGTAAATCTTTAAGTGCTAATGTATCAGTGCTTTCAGGAGATATAAGTGGGAAAAACGAAATGGAAGGAGAATTATTAGAAAATCTAATACTTGATTGCAATGAGTTTGAAGGATTGCTTGAAAGTAAGGGTAACGATAATTATTTTGATTTAATAGAGAATGACTTTGAAACTGAGACAATTCCTAGAACAGGTATTATACGTTTTGAAGGAGGTTTTAGAATACCCGAGGAATTTGATATGATGGATTTAATAAATGACTTTAAACCTATGTTAACTTCAAGTATGAATCTAGACAATCCTCAAGAGGAAGAAATATTCACTAAACTTTTTGCGAAAGAAAGCACAAAGATCCCTGTCTTTTTCGAATGTAACGACTTTATAGAAAGAGTCGGTTTTGCAAAATTAAATTCAAATAATCTATGTTATGAATTAGAGCACTTAGAAGATTTTGAAAATGAAGAAGTAACAGTAATTGCAAAAGTCCTATCTCGAAAAAATGTAACTGATAAGCCTATTATTGTTTTCGACATTATGAAGGATTTGTTTTCTTTAAGTCGGGGGATTCGAAGGCAAATGGGTGAACAAGAAATAGAAGGTATGCAAAGTATCCAAAGTGATAAGAACATTTTAGTATTAGAAGTATTAGCAATATATCAATAACCAAAGATCATACTACTTTTGTTTAAATAATTGTCAGCTAGAACGCTTATAACTCTGTTCGATTATATACCAGGTTAATACAATTCAATTTACCTCATTTAGATTCACTACGGTGAACCGTATCATAAGTAAATGAGGTTTTAAAAAGAACCACCTAGAACGTTGATTTTATAGCGTTTTAGGTGGTTTTTAAATTATATTTTTCATTGTTTACTCCATTTTCTACCTTTTTCCTGTGTTGGTGGGAGACGGTCACCTTTATCAATTTCAACTATACGTGGTTTATAGACTTCACCACCTCTTGGACCAACTTCTTTATACTTTCCAGGGGGTTGATTATCCATACCAGGCTTTTTTAAATTGCTCATTGATTAACACCTCTTTTACAATTATACTACCATTTTCTGTTATAATTGGCCATGCAAAGAGTTCGGAAGATCAATTGTAAACGATAAACTAAAATCAACAGTTTTCCACAAATAGAACTCAACAGAAAACCACAAATAAGATTAAACAGTTCCCCAGTACATGATCATTTTCAATATACTAGATTATAGTTTATTGAAAG
>NZ_JAOANA010000031.1:0-38265 GCF_032335535.1 Alkalihalobacillus sp. MEB130 | reverse complement strand
CGCCGATAACCGTTGCACGCTTATACTTTTTCGATGTATCAATCATCGTCTCACAGTCTTTTATGTTACGAAACGCAATCACGCCTTCTTTGTCAGCACCAGGTAGCGGCAGCATAAACGGATTCGAACCAGTCGCAAAAATGAGCTTATCGTAAGGACGTTTGATTCCGTTTTGACTTACAACCACTTGCTTCTCTGTATCTACTTTGACAACTGGGTCCCCTGTTACAAGCTCAATTTGATTTTCCTCATACCAGCTATACTCATTTAAGACGATATCATCAACGGTTGTATCTCCTTGAAGAACCGAAGATAGCAAAATTCGATTATAGTTCGGATGCGGTTCTTCACCAAAAATGGTAATGTCAAAACGGTCAGGATCGTTCTTTAGGATTTCTTCAATCGTACGTACACCGGCCATTCCATTTCCAATTAGTACTAGTTTTTGTCTCACAACGATCTCTCCTTTACTATCTCAATCTCAGTTTTCAATCGTACATTATGAAAGACTTTCTTTTATCAAAGACGTTTCTTCTAATATTTCAACGATTTGAGCAAGGTCATTCTTTTCTAGAACTTGATCAATTGGAATCTTATTTGCCTTTACTAACAAACTTGCTTCTCGACCATTACAAACCACTTTTACCTTTTTTAGTACTTTCTCTTTTGATACCCCACTTACTGTTAGAAAGGATAAAAAGGTTAAAACATCAACATGGTTTGTAAGTAAAATCGTATTAACATGCTCTTCTTCTATTAGCCTAGTAAATGATTCAATATCTTTGTTGACTACTTTCTTTTTAGCAACCATTAGATTCTTCAGCGATTTCGAGTATTGCCAGTTAAAAGTTTCTATTTCTATCTCCCTACCTACTACAATCGGATCTGACAACGCTTTTTCTTCTAGGAGAAAGGATGGTAAACCAACCATTTGTAACCTTGTTTTTACCTCTTGATTTACTGATACAAAGGTAGATTTTATATCCCGGAGATCTAGTTCATGTTCTCCTAGAGCTTTCAGAAACAGATCAACACTTTGCGCAGAAAGGAAAACTAGTTCCTGCTCACTCGAAGCTTCTGTTAGTTGTTTAAAGGAAAGAGTGTCTTTTACTTTCTCTTCAGTAAACAATTCATGTTCAAACACATCAGCACCATGTTTTTTAAGAGTTGCAACAAGTTCTTTATTCTCCAATTGTTTTGAAGGAATAAGAATGCCTTTCCCTGTTAATGGTTTATTATCAAACCAAGCTAATTTGTTCCGTAGTTTCACAACATCCCCTACTACAATTATGGCTGGGTTCGTTACGTTAGCTTGCTCCACTTTATTAGCAATCGTAGCAAGGGTCCCTTCAACCGTTTTTTGTTTGCTGTAGGTTCCCCACTGTACAACTAATACTGCCGTTTCTTTTGATTTTCCATGTTTCGTTAATTGTGTCGCTATTGTTTTCAAATGCTTTACACCCATATAAAAAACAATGGTTTCAACACCCTTTGAGAGAGAATCCCATTCAATTTGTGGTGTGCCATCTTCCTTGCTACCATGGCCCGTCACAACGGCAAACGATTTTGAATGATTACGATGTGTGATGGGAACACCCGCATACATGCTAGCTGCAATGCCTGCTGTAATACCAGGAATGATTTCATAGTTAATATGATTTTCGGCTAACTGCTCTGCCTCTTCTCCCACTCTTCCGAAAACAGCAGGATCTCCACCTTTTAAGCGGACAACGGTTTTTCCTTTTCTAGCATGAATAAGAATTTCCTTTTGAATGTCTTCTTGTCTAAGAGTGTGTTTGCATGGTTGTTTCCCACAATAGATTAATTTGGCGTCTTCTTTTACATCTGTTAACAGAAAAGGATTGATTAATCGATCAAAAATGACTACGTCTGCCTGTTGCAGGACTTTTTTCCCTTTTACTGTCATCAAATCAATATCTCCTGGACCAGCCCCAACGAAGTAGACCATTCCTTTATTCATTAATCACTCCCCCTTTGTCATGAATTCTGAAAGAATTATTTGAATTATATGTATTATCCTAAACCAACATTTTGAATGCATGTTATATCATGTCACTTAATCTGACATGGTTTTTGCATTCCTTTCTTCACTTACTATAAGAAAGTTCCTGACTACCTCTCAAAATCAACAATAGTTGATTTTGCAAATCATTTTATTTTTTTCAAAACCTCAATAAGCGTTGAAAAGCCCTTACTTTCAGTGAAAACCCTTACAAATGAACCTCGGTAAAAACTCTGTTAGATATTCTTCCGACTTTTCTGACAACAACAAAAACAAATGTAAACATAGAAGACGTAATCAAAATACTCGTTTATGAGTAAATACTCGAAAACCTGTATATAAAAAGGTTTTTTAATTACGTGTAGGGATTCTTCATCAACCGAAACCAACAAAGATTGTAACGTATGCAATTGCAAATAAGTTCAAAAGTAATCAAGAGGAGGCCTCTATTGAAATGTGTATTTACTTAATTTATGAATGACATCTCTACTACACCAACACTGATTTTGGAAATACGAAAGCTCAAATGCCTTTTATCTTTTAAGAAAACATGATTTCATAAGGAGGGTCTTCATTTATGACTGTTACAGAGATTTTTAAATTTAAAAGTGAGCGTGTTAAGGTACTACATTTTACTTGGTTTGCCTTTTTTGTTTCCTTTTTCGCCTGGTATAGTATGGCGCCACTAGCAACAACGATGATGGATGATATGGGCTGGTTAACCCCTCAACATATTGCGGCTCTAGGGATTTGTAACGTTGTTCTAACGATTCCTGCTCGAATTATCATTGGATCATTACTAGATCGATATGGTCCAAGAATTGTTTACTCTGGCCTATTAATCATAATGTCCATTCCTGCTATCACCTTTGCTTTTGGTGATACGTGGGCACAACTTATGATTTCTCGTTTAATTCTAGGTAGTATTGGAGCTAGTTTTGTTATTGGAATTCGTATGGTTGCCGAATGGTTCCCTCCTAAACATGTAGGGTTTGCAGAAGGAATTTATGGGGGATGGGGCAATTTCGGTTCCGCTGCCGCGGCTATGATCTTACCTTGGTTTGCTCTTACCATGTTTGGTGGCGACAATGGGTATAGGTATGCCCTTGCTCTTACAGGGGTGATCTGTTTTATATACGGAATCATTTATTATATTTGTGTGAGAGATACTCCTGAAGGAAAAGCTTTAGTGAAACCGAAAAAAGCATCTGCTCTTGAAGTTAGTAGTTGGGGCGACCTAGTTCAACTGATTGTTTGGACGATTCCTTTAGGAGGAGCACTTGCAGTCAGTGCTTGGCGTTTAGAAGGCTTAGGTTTTATGTCAAGAGAAGTCCTTTACATCATCTATGCTGTCATTGTACTTGTTGTCATTTATCAACTATATAACATTTTAAAAGTGAATGTTCCGCGACTGAAAAAAGGGGTACCAGAAGAAGACAAATATAAATTCAAAAATGTTGGAGCGCTAAATAGTACGTACTTTGCCAATTTTGGCGCAGAGCTTGCGATTATTTCCATGCTACCTATGTTTTTTCAATTAACATTTTCGCTTTCCGCAGCTCAAGCTGGTCTTATTGCATCAACATTTGCTTTTGTAAATTTAATTGCTCGTCCATTAGGCGGCGTTTTATCTGATCGCATGGGAAGTCGTCGTAATGTTATGCTCGTCTATATGTTTGGTATTTCTATTGGTCTATTAATGATGGGCTTTATGGATTCAAGTTGGCCTTTAGTTCTTGCTATTGCCATTACAGTTCTTACTTCTATGTTCATCCAAGGTGCTGAAGGAGCGACATTCGCTGTTATACCGATGATCAAAAAACGTGTTACTGGCCAAATTGCAGGGATGTCTGGAGCTTATGGGAACGTGGGGGCAACTATTTACTTAACTTTATACACATTTGTTACACCACAACAATTTTTCTTCATTTTAGCAACAGGTGCGTTTGTAAGTTTCCTGATCTGCTTCTTTACTCTAGAAGAGCCGAAAAACTCATTTGAAGATGAATACTATTTAACAGAGGCTGAATTAAAAGAGCAAGCAAATGCAGATGCCGCGCTTGCGAAAAGCAACTTAGAGAAAAAAGCACTTTAACCAAAGGAAAAGCAACGTTTGGAACACTCTTCAAACGTTGCTTTTCTTTGGACAACAGAGTACGTTTATTGCTTTACCTTTGCATATATACAGGTATCTCTAAGTTCTTTTCCATCAGCTGACATGGCATCATTTCTCAAAACACCTTCTAAGTCAAATCCTAGCCGTTCAGGAACCTTACGACTTTTTTCATTTTTCGAATCACACCGTATTTCTATCCTTCTAGCTCTTAGCTCAGTAAATGCAAAATGGGAGATTTCTTGTACAGCTTCCGTTATGTATCCTTTCCCACTATATCGACTGTCAATCCAGTAGCCTATCTCAAACTTTGGAACTTCCCAATTAATACGATGTAACCCAGAGGAAGCAATAAACTCACCTGTGTCTTTAAGAAAAACATGAAACCTTAAATCCTCACGATTAATAAATTTCACATAAGCACTTCTAACGTTAATTTCAGTCTCTTGTTCGGATTGTTCGTTTTGTGCAAAGGGCATCCAAGGTTTAAGTTCGTTCAATGACGCTTGAATGGCTTCACATACTACTTTTCCATCTCCAGGTTTTGGCATTCGTATTAACAATCTTTCAGAATAAAACTCAGTGGGGAACTCGATTAACAATGGGTTCATTTTTTTTCACCAACTCTATTAATATTTTTAAACCAATGTCCGTTCTGAATTAGTTAAGTACTTTTCTATACTAATACTAGGAACTCACAAACGATTAATTAGTTACAACAGTTATCATGTAAAAGCGTCTATAACAGCAAAAACGACCGAGCCAATAATAAATAATCCACAAGTAACTCCACTTAGAAGGTATGTTTGTTTATCTGCTGCATATTTCCATTCCATAAATGTACGAAAAGCAAACATGAAACCCGGTCCGATAAAAATAAAAATACGAAGATGAGGAGAGAACATGATTGCTTGAATCATTACAAGCAGATTTACAAAATAAAGGATCTTCTCACCATTTTCGTGGATCCGATTGACACGTCGAAATTTTAATTCAGGGACTTCAATATTCTTCCTTTTAATTAATCTTCTATTAATGAATTGATCTAAGATAAAGATTGCAATTATACTAACCAAAATTAACACCATATAGGACACACCCTTCTAGACAATCAATTAAAACCCTTGTTTCAAAGATAAGGATAAGAGGAATGTATAGTAATCGTAACAAATCTAAGCCACCATTTGGAAAAAAGTTCAAAATAAATGCTAAAACATTATATAAAAACGTAAAACAAATAGACCAACTCTTAGCGAATTGGTCTTAAAAGAATGATATTTTGGATTCTACCCCTGAACCACTCAGAGGCTCATAAATGCTTTGACTGCCTAGAGCGTTCTGGCTAATTGGCAACTGGACTAATATTCACTGCACTCACTTTAAAACCTGGCATTCTACAAGTAGGATCTAGTTTCTTAGAGACGAGACGGTTTACATTTTGTGAATCGGCCCAATGAAATGGAACAAACACCGTATCTTTTCGAATCGATTGTGACCACTTACTTCTGACAACAATGCTCCCTCTTTTGGACTCGATCTTGACTAATGTATGATCTTTAATGTGGAATTTCTCAGCTGTAGAAGGGTGAATTTCCATATAGGATTCAAATTCTCTAGCCGCAAGGGTCGAACTCTTTCTTGTTTGAACCCCTGTTAAATAGTGAGACATGACCCTTCCTGTTGTTAAGTATAAAGGAAATTCGTCACATGGCTGTTCTTTAGGAATTTCTGGTACATTCGGTACGACAACCATTTTTGCCTTTTTGTCTGCGTGAGCAAATCCTTGTTCAAACAGTCGTTTCGTCCCAGAATGCTGTTCATCCGGGCATGGCCACAAGATGCCTTTCTCCTGTCGTAATCTCTCATACGTTATTCCAGAGTAATCAGCAATTCCACCACGTGTTGCTTCACGTAACTCATTAAATATTTCTTCTGGAGATTCAAATGAGAAGTACTTTCCTTTGCCAAGGGCCTCTGCCACTTCACAAATAATTTGCCAATCGTGCTTAGCTTCTCCTCGAACAGGAAAGTTTGCTTCACGAAGTGTAACGCGTCCTTCTACATTCGTCATCGTTCCAGGTGTCTCTAAATAAGAGGTTGTTGGCAAAATCAAATCTGCTAATCTTGCTGATTCTGATATAAACATATCAACTGCTACAAAAAATTCTAGCTTTTGTAACGCTTCTTTCACGAACTCTGCACTTGGATTGGAGACTACTGGGTTTGAACACATTAAGAACATCCCTTTTATCTCGCCTTGATCTACCTTTTGAATCATCTCAAAGGCAGATACCCCTTTTCTCGGTAGATCTCGCTCATGAATTCCCCACACATTCGCAATGTACTTCCGGTGTTCTTCATTCTCAATGGAACGATACCCCGGCAATTGGTCTGCCTTCTGTCCATGCTCTCTCGCACCTTGCCCATTGCCCTGTCCTGTGACCGCTCCATAACCAGAAAATTCTTTTCCAATCTTCCCTGTTGCTAAAAGGATATTCAAGAAATTCCGAACAGAAGTCGAACCATCCGTTTGCTGCTCAATCCCTCTAGCGGTAAAGATCATACCAGACTCTTCTTTCCCAAACACAGTTGCAGCTTTTGTAATCTGTTCAATCGGGACGCCTGTTTGCTCAGCAATTTCTTGCAGATCTAGTGTAGAAACATATTGTTTTACTTCCTCAAAACCATTAACATTTTTACTAATAAACTGATCATCTACTAATCCTTCTTCGATAATGACTTTTAATAGTCCGTTAGCAAGCGCGGCATCCATTCCAGGCTTCACTTTTAAATGCAAATCTGCCATTTTAGTGGTGGCTGTCTCCCGGGGATCAATGGCGATAATAAACGAACCATTTTCTTTTGCTTTTTCAAAATAAGGCATAATCGTCGGCTGACATTCTGCAATATTGGTTCCTGCTAGAATGAGGCATCTTGAATGCGGAATTTCTTGAATCGTATTCGTGAACCCACGATCCATCCCAAATGTTTGAGCAGCCGCTGAAGCAGCCGCCGACATACAGAGACGACCATTGTAATCAATATACTTGGTTCCTAGTGCGACTCGTGCAAACTTTCCTAACAGGTATGCTTCTTCATTTGTGATTGTCGCACTTCCATAAACAGAAAGGGCATCTTTCCCATGGTTTTCTTGGATTTCTGTGAATTTTTCTTTAATAAGAGCAATCGCTTCTCCCCAAGAAATGGGAACAAACTCACCATCGACCTTTAATAGAGGATGCTTAATTCTATCGTTGTGAACAGCATGCTGATGGGCATTTAACCCTTTTATACAAAGACGCCCTTCTGAGGTAGGGTTATCTTTTCCAACGGTCTTGTACGTCTTTCTTGTAACCGTCGATTGTTCTATCAACTGCATTTTGCATTGCATACTACAAAATGGACATTGTGTATCATAGACTTTCTCTGTCTCTACCTGTTGTTGTTTTTTCCTAAAATACCTGAGTAACATTTCTGTCACGTTGTCTCATCCTTTGCAAGTTTATTTGTCGCATTTAGACAGGAGGGTTATGGGCGGAAAAAGATCTCGTTCCTGCTTCGTATTCCTTTGAAAATTCGGAAGACTACTTATTACTTAATAACACCTTCTTGTTTTGGTACGTATCGTATTCTAGATCCTCAATTAGTTGTTCTCTTAAATCTTGATCGAATAAAACTTCTCTAATATGCAATAAGTTAATACGGTCAATCCACTCCCATGAGCGTTCTGCATATTTAGCTGTTTCTCTGTAATATTGAATAAACCCAAGAACAATCTCATAAGCTTCTATTTTTGTTTCTGCAACACAGAGAAGCTGAGCAGGTCTTGCATTTCTTCCACTACTTCCTCCAACGTAGACTTCCCATCCTCTATCAAACTGAATGATCCCAATATCTTTTGTTGTAGACCCCGCACCATTATGCATACAAGCAGAGATACCCATTTTAATACGATATGGGGTTGTCAAATAGTCTGTTTTCTTCTCTATTTCCACAGCTAGACCTAGGGCCTCTTGTTTATCACACTTACAAACAGTCTCGCCAATACATGTCTTAATATTTTGAACTGTATTTCCATACGTACTGCTTAATGGCAAGTCTAAGTCTTTCCACAACGACTCAAGTTGCTCCTCTTTTATTCCCATAAGATGAACTCTTTGTTCACTCGTTATCGCAACATTGGGTACTTGATATTTATCAATTACATTTGCAATTTTTCGAAGTTCTTCTGCAGTCGTCATTCCCCCGTACATTTGCGGTGTCACCGAATACGTTCCATCTTCTTGCAACGTAGCGTTCATCCGTTCATTGATAAAAAGAGACTCTTGTTTCGTTTCATACTCTGGGTAAATCATTCCCAAATAGTATTGCAAAGCAGGTTGGCAAACCGAGCAGCCATGTTCTTTTTTCCAGTTAAGTTTCTTCATCACCTCTTGAACAGATGCTAACTCCCTTAGCTGCATTTCCATAACAATTTCTTCGTCCGTTAAAGTCGTACAGCCACACATCGTCTCTTTTTCAATTACTTCATCAAATTCATCACTTTGCACATAAGCAAGCAAATCGTTCACTAACGGCTTGCAACCGCCACAAGCACTGGATGCTTTTGTACATTTTTTCACTTCTTCAGCAGTTGTAAGCCCCTGTGTTTGACATGCTTCAATAATGGTTCCTTTCGTTACACCATTACAAAGACAAATGAGATCTGTTTGTTCCATAGCAGCAACCTGAGATTCCTCGTTCGATGCTTGCAAAATCAGCATTTTCTCTTCATCTGTGATCACTTTTTGTTTGCTAACCATCTCTAATAACTTATTGCCAGCCTTTGTGTCCCCAAATAACACAGAACCTATGATTTTCTCATCTTTTAGAACAATCTTTTTATAAATTCCAGCAAGTTCATCATATTGAGTAATCATTTTGCTCGCTTCATCCGGCTGAAATTGACCAACTGAAAAAACATCCACACCTGAAATTTTTAGCTGGGTTGATAGAGTCGACCCCTGATACCCTACCTCTTCTATCTCACAAATATGTTTAGCTAGTATTCTCCCTTGCTCATACAGTGGTTTTACTAATCCATACACCGTGCCTCTATGTTCGACACACTCCCCAACCGCATAAATATCCGGAGTACTAGTTTGTAAATAATCATTTACGACAATGGCTCTATTTACTTCAATTCCACTATCCATAGCCATTTGCACATTTGGCCTTACCCCCACTGCCATAATGACTGCATCTGCTTCCACAACTGAACCATCCTTAAAGCGTAGACCTTCTACTCGCGAGCCCCCGACAATCTCTTCTGTCACTTTTTCTAGTAAAAAATTCATTCCTTGCTCTTTTAGTTCTTGTTGAAGGAGTTGCGCTGCGGTTTGATCTAACTGTCTTTCCATCACATGTTTAGCAAGATGAACGACATCGACTTCCATCCCAAGATTAAGCAATCCTCTAGCAGCCTCTAAACCAAGTAATCCGCCACCGATCACAACTGCTTTCTTATGATTGTTTGATATATTAATAATCTTCTGACAATCCTCTATAGTCCGAAATGCTACAACTCCTTCTTTATCTGCACCCGGAATAGGCAGCATAAAAGGCACAGAACCTGTAGCAAAAATCAATTTGTCATATGGAACCTCTCTATTTTTATCTGTTCTTATTACCTTTTTATCTGTGTCAACCTTTATCACCGTTTCTCCGGTATACAGTTCTATTTGATGCTGCTTATACCAAGAACGATCATGAAGCGTAATGTCGTCTACTTTCGTGTCGCCTTGTAGAACGGTTGATAACATGATTCGGTTATAATTATAATGTGGTTCACTTCCAAACACCGTAATATCAAACATAGTAGAACTATTCTTTAAGATTTCCTCAATGCAGTTAATACCCGCCATGCCGTTTCCAATTAAGACTAATTTTTGCTTTTTCATCTTAGAAACCCTCCAGAATGAAATATTTATCACTGTCTATCATTGATATATAAACCTTTAAACCATTTTAGAAAGATACATGCTATTTACCTGTTATAAATTTCTTCATCGTTATAAGTGTATCTAAAATTACCTTATAAAACTTTGAGTATGTCAGAAGAAATGACATAGAAATCAAATGATTGTACGGAAAAGGGGTTACCGAATAGCATGAACGAAAAAACCCCTATTGTATTAGCAAAGCGCAATAGGAGTTTTTTGGATTTTTTTACCTTCGTGGCATCATCAACCGTTTCTATTATTATCTAATCCGATATTTCTTAGACAACCTTAAGATTGCGGCCGTCTTTTTTTCTTTTCTCCTCTTTCACAACCTCAAACACCACTGTTGCAGCTCTCGTTTTCTCCCCTTTCTTTTCTCACGTCCTCAAACAGGTTAACGATCGAAACGTAAAGACCTTATCGTTATTTTGTTCAGGTGCCGCTTTATGTACTTATAGCTAAAAACAAAAAAAGAGTCGCCCCAAAAGTCAGCTAGTAACCTTTGAGACAACTCTTATTATTTCCTAAATTTCACTAACTCTTTATTCAAATCCTTCGTTTGTGTATAAACCGTTTGATAAAGGCGGAACAATTCCTTGTATTGCTCTACATTCTCTTCTTTTGGTACATATTCCTTATCGACCTTCAAGAATCCATCTGCACAATCCTTCAATGATTCAAACCAGCCACATCCGAATGCGGCAAGCATCGCTGCCCCCATTCCAGGTCCTTGTTCACTTGAGAGCTTCACAATTTTGGCATCAAATATATCTGCTTGCATTTGAAGCCATGCTTCGTTCTTTGCACCGCCACCGATTGAAATGACTGAGTCTATTTTTTTGCCTTGATTTCTAAAGATTTCAACCGATTCATGTAATGAGAAGGTGATCCCTTCAAGGACGGCACGTGTAAAATCCTTCTTTTCATGAGAGCTGTCTATCCCGATAAAACTAGCTCGAATCGCAGCATCAACATGTGGTGTTCGTTCACCAACTAAATAAGGGGTAAACAAAAGTCCATTCGCCCCTGGAGGAACCGTGTCTACGTCTGCTAACAGATCTGTAAAACTCTCATCTTGGGCAAACGTTTGTTTAAACCAGCTAAGACTATATCCAGCAGCAAGGGTTACGCCCATTGTATAGAAAGCATCGGGAGCACCGTGGTTAAAATAATGAACGGTTCCTTGAAAATCTTTGCTTCCATCCGATTCATAGGATAAAACAACACCTGACGTTCCAATGCTTGCTAATGTCTTCCCTTCTTCAAGAATTCCTGAGCCAATTGCACCACACGCATTATCAGCTCCTCCTGCAAACACACGAGTATCTTCTGAGAGACCTGTACGTTTGGAAACCTCTGGTAGAATGACGCCAACTTGATCATGCGACTGAACTAGCGGTGGACAGAAATCAGCATGTAGTTCAAACAATTCGCAAAGCTCATGGCTCCACTCTTTACTTGCTACATCCAACAACAAAGTCCCTGCTGCATCGGAATAATCCATATGCACGTTCCCTGTGAGTTTAAGACGGACATAATCCTTTGGAAGAACGAAAACGCTCGCTTTTGCAAAAAGCTCTGGTTCATTCTTTTTCACCCATAAAATCTTTGGCAAAGTAAAGCCTTCTAAAGCAGGGTTTTTCGTTATTTCTAATAACTTGCTTTCTCCCACTTTTTGATAAATTTCCTGACATTCTGCAGTTGTTCTCGTGTCATTCCATAAAATGGCATTACGGAGTGGTTTGTTGTCTTGATCCAACAACACAAGTCCATGCATTTGTCCTGAAAAACTTATGCCTTCAATACTACTTTTGTCTTCTGACATCGTTTCTAACAACTCTTGTAATCCAGCGACAGTCTGATTTACCCACTCTTCTGGGTCTTGTTCACTATAGCCGGCTTTTTCTTGAATTAACGGATAATCTTTTGAAACTTCTTTTACCACTTCACCTAATTGATTGACAAGTAGAATTTTAACAGCACTTGTACCTAAATCTACTCCAATAACGTGTTTCATGAATCCTCACTCCTCGATTTGAAAGTAATTCATTCACTCTGCTTCACAGTTCGTTCATTTATTAGACAAACAAAGTTGTTTACTCTTCTGGAAATTACTCTATTCTCCCTTTATAATGAGATGAGTTTCTTTTACTAGGGAGGTACTTCCATGGGTCGAGCTTTATACAGTATTTTGGAATGGATTACACGATTTGCTTACATTAATGTCTTGTGGATTTTCTTCACCTTAGCTGGCGGCGTTATCCTCGGTTTGTTTCCAGCAACCGTAGCCATGTTTTCACTGATCAGGCAGTGGCTAAGAGGAAATTCAGATATGCCTATCTTCCCCTCCTTCTGGAACTATTTTAAAGAGGAGTTTTGGAAAAGCAACCGCTTAGGAATCATTTTTTACCTTATTGCTTTTATCGTTGGATTTAATCTTATATTTCTCCATGCAAATATAGGTGAACTCCTAACTTGGACGTCTGCCCCACTGCTCGCCGGTTTACTGCTTTTTATTCTATTGATCATTTATATCTTTCCAACTTATGTTCATTACGATTTAAACGTTTTAAAAATCATCAAAAATGCATTTTTCATGATCTTAGTTAGTCCGATACACAGTTTTTTCATAATCATTAGCCTGGCAGCTTTCTATACGATCGTATCAGTCATCCCAGCTTTAGGGCTTGCTTTTGGTGCTAGTTTTTATAGCTTTATTACTTTATGGTTTGCGTTGCATGCCTTTGCCAAAATGGAACAAAAACAGAAAAGATAACGAATCACCTGTCTTATAGAAGGCGGGTGATTCTTTTTATCCTTTTACCGCACTAGAAGAAATACCTTCGACAATTTTATTACTAAAGAACAAAAATGCGATTAAGATTGGTAATACACTAATAACAAGAGTCGCTCCAATTGCACCCCAGTCCGTCATATACTGACCTACGAAGTTTTGAATTCCTACTGTTAATGTTTTATACCTATCTGAGCTAATGAATGTATTAACAAAAACAAATTCATTCCAATTATAAATCATGTTAATAATCGCCGTTGTTGCTAGTACTGGTGCAGAAATCGGTAAAATGATTCTAAAAAACATTCTATGAAGAGATGCTCCGTCAATAATGGCAGCTTCTTCAATTTCTTTAGGAAGCGTATAATAAAAACCGAGCAAAATCATCATCGTAATTGGCAAGTTGTATGCCGTATAAGTTAACACAATTGAAATTGGGTTATTAATCAAATTCACACTTAAGAACATACTAAAAAGTGGAATCAAAGCTGAGTGAATCGGAATCATTAATCCTACCATAAATAAACCTAGAACTAGTTTACTGAGCTTCCACTTCATTCGTGTAATAACAAAAACAGCCATACTTGCAAACAAAAGTGTGATCGCTATGGATACTCCCGTAATCCAAACACTATTCCAAAAATAGTTTCCTATTCCACCATCCCAAACAGCTAAATAGTTTTCCCATCTAATTTCTTGCGGCAATGCAAAAGGTGAACCTGCAAAAATCTCTTGATTGCTCTTTAAAGAGAAAAGGAACAACCAAATGATAGGGAAAATTTGAAAAAGGGCTACAGCACCTAAACAAAAATATAATAAAAAGTATCCTATTCGTCCCATCACATAAACCTCCCTTTAATATTGGATCTCCTCTTTATCCGCTGTAAGCTTCCGGATAATAACAGTTACAATTAACGTAATAATAAGCAACATGAAACCAACGGCACTTCCGTATCCAAAGTTATAGTTACCAAAAGCGAGTTTATACATATACGATGCCATAACTTCACTTGCTCCGTTCGGTCCTCCGCCTGTCATAACATAAATTAAATCAAAATATTTAAGTGAACCGACAATCGCTAGGACAACAGTTACTTTAACCACACCCATTATTAAAGGCAACTTGATGCGGGTTGCAATTTGAAATGGTGTTGCGCCATCAATTTTTGCAGCTTCAACCATAGACTCTGGAATCCCTTTTAGAGCAGCATAGTAAATAAGAATATAAAAACCAGCGTATTGCCATAAAATTGGGATAAAAATAGAGTAAAGGACAATATTAGGATCAGCCAACCATAGTGGAGGATTTTGAACTCCAAACCAGCTAATTATGGTATTTAACATACCATTTGAAGGATTATACACTTTAATCCAAAGCTGAGCGATGGCAACTGAAGATAAAAGCATAGGAATTAAGTAAATTTTTCTTAGAATATCAGCACCCTTAATTTTCGAAGCTAAAATCATTGAAACAGCCAAATAGAGTACTAGACTTATCGTTGAAAACAGTGCTAGCAAGAAAGAATGTCCTGCACTTTGCCAAAACTTACCGTCCTGTAAAACATTGATATAGTTTTCCAAACCGATGAACTGCATTGCTCCAATTCCGTCCCATTTCATCAGTCCATAATATCCTGTCAAGACTAAGGGAATGAAGATCAAAACACCAACTAACAACAATGCAGGGAGAATATACAAAGTGATAAACCACTTATTTGACATGACTTTATTCATACCGCATTAACCCCCTTTAAAAGATAGAAAAGGACAACCCAGTGAAGGATTTGTCCTTTTCGCTTATTACTGGATGCATAAAAACTATTTTATTTGTTACCTATATTACTAGTTTCTTATTCTCCAAGAGCTGCTTCTTGTTGTGCAGCAAAGTCTTCTGGTGTGATTTGTCCTCCAAATAAAGCTTGGATTAAATCAAGATGAGTTTGAGCAGCAGATGCTGTCATTTGAACGTCAGCATATAGAGTTAAGTTTGTTGCATCATTAAGATCTTGTAATACTTGTACATACATATCAGGAAGATCTAGGCTATCACCGTCAACGATTGTTGCAGGAATAACTCCAGCCTCAGCTACTGCTCTTGAACCCCATTGCTCTACAAAATAAGCAGCAAACTGTTTTGCTTCTGCTTGAACATCTGAATCTTCAGCAACAAACAATCCAACTCCAGGTCCACCAACAAAACTGTTATGGTCTCCTTCTCCATCTACAGTAGGGAATTTGAAGTAACCAACATTATCTCTGAATTCCTGTGGTACATCTTCGTTTGTCGTATAGTTTGGAAGATCCCAAGTTGCAATCATATACATTGCAGACTGTTCGTTCATAAACATACTTTTTGCTTCTTCATCCGCAAGTCCGTTGAATCCGTTTACAAATGAGTTAGCATCAACCATTTCTTGTACTTTTGCTGCCGCTTCAACAAATGCTGGATCCTCGAAAGATGCTTCTCTTGCAATAGCGTTTGTTAATAAATCAGAACCGCCAATTCTATCAGCGAAATACATATACCACATAGAACCTGTCCAGCTATCTCTGTTTCCTAATGCAATTGGCTGTACGTTGTTTTCATTTAATGTAGCAATGACTTGTTCGAACTCCTCATATGTTTCTGGAGCTTCTAATCCATGCTCTTCAAACATTGCTTTATTATAATAAACGTAAACTGTATTTAACTCTAAAGGAAGTCCGTAAGATTGACCATCTTTTTCATAGGCTTCAAGAGTTCCAGCTACAAATTCATCTCGTAAACCATCTTCTAGTAAATCATCTAATGGAGCAAATTTATTACCTGAAACAAATGGATCTAAATAACCAGCTGCCCAAGTCATTCCAACATCAGGTAGCTCATTTGCAGCAGAAAGAACCGTGATTTGGTCTTTATACTGTTCATTACTTAGTACCTGTAAATCAATTGAAATGTTACCATTCTCCGCTTCAAAATCTGCAATGATTTCATTTACAATACGATGATGTTCTGCAGAACTACCTTGTGGCCATAAGTGCATAAATTCTACTGTAGCCGTATCACCTGAACCGCTTTCGGGAGCAGCACCTTCTCCACCATTACTTTCCGTAGAATCTGAAGAACAACCTGTAGCAATAAGTGCACCTGCCATTAAAGTAAATAATGTTGTAACCGCTTTCCTTTTAAACATTACTTTCCCCCCTTAAAGTTTTAAAGATGTTAGCCGTTTGCTAACTGTAAATTCAGAATATCATGTAAAACATCGTTTGTCTAGTGGATAAACTAAGTGTATAATAAAAATATACATGTTATACTTAAGCTAAAGGAAGTGCTCGTATTTCATTGTTTTCCTATATATAACCGCCGCTTTTTCTTCCTTTTAGACTTCTTGTATGACTCTTATTAATTTGATAACCTTAGAAAAAATAAAGCAGAAAGCGTGGAGTTTTTAAAATGAAAATGACTCAAACGTTTAATCAGCACGTAGTGAAAAAAAGAAACAAATCTCTTGTTCTTCATGCGATTAAGGAGTCTTTCCCTATATCTCGCGCGGATCTCGCTAATTTAACTGGATTAAATAAAGGGACCGTTTCTTCACTCGTTAATGAGTTGTTAGAAGAACAGTTGATTCTTGAATCAGGTCCAGGTGTCTCAAGCGGTGGGAGACGTCCTGTGATGTTGCTCTTTAATCAATCAGCTGGCTATTCTATTGGGATTGATATTGGCGTTAACTATGTACTCGCCATCCTTACCGATTTACAAGGTAATATTTGTAATGAAAAGCTTATAAAGGTACAAAACCCCACTTTTGAGCAAACGTTAGAAATCCTTTTTAACGTAATTGATGATTTAATTGCTGCTATGCCACAAAGTCCTTATGGCGTGGTAGGAATTGGGATTGGAGTGCCTGGTACCGTAAGTAGAACAGGAGAAATTTTATTAGCACCAAATTTAAAGTGGAAAAATGTAGACTTGCAAAGTGTCATCGAAGAAAGATACAACATACCGGTCAAGCTTAAAAACGAAGCCAATGCGGGTGCGTATGGAGAAAAAAAATTCGGTGCAGGAAAAGAATGTAATAACATTGTTTACATTAGTGGCGGCATCGGGATTGGTGTAGGTTTGATCTTAAACGGAAAACTCTACAAAGGACATAACGGGTTATCAGGTGAGCTTGGCCATATGACGATCAATATGGACGGCCCCGTTTGTAATTGCGGAAATAAAGGCTGTTGGGAATTATATGCCTCCGAACAAGCATTACTTAGAATGGCTTTTGAGCAGAATATTTCTATTGAAGAAGGACAAGAGCTGACCCTAGAAACTTTAGCACAACTTGCTGAGGATGGTGATGAAAAAACGATTCAATTAATGGAGAAGCTCGGAGAATATTTAGTTATAGGAATTAAAAATATCATTAATACATTTAATCCAGAGCAGATCATTATTGGCAATCGTTTGGTTGCTCTCCAAACTTGGCTTGCTGATTCACTAAAAGAAAATTTAGCGAGAAATCCTTTTACATCACAGCAGGAAGGATTACTAATTCAGTTTTCTAAGTTAGAAAAAAGATCCGCTGCCCTAGGTGTAGCAGCGTTTTCTGCTGAGAATTTTTTAACCATTAATTTAGAAGAAAATTAGCCATTTTTCAATGGCAATCTTTCTTGTTTTTTTGTAAGCGTTTCATAAAATAAAAAATAAAGGTGGAAATGATCATGACTAAAATCCAAAATCCAATCTTACCTGGCTTTAATCCAGATCCTAGTATTTGCCGTGCAGGAGAGGACTATTATATCGCTGTATCCACGTTTGAGTGGTTTCCTGGCGTTGGAATCTATCATTCTAAAGATTTGAAAAATTGGAGACTTGTATCACGACCTTTAAATCGATTAAGTCAATTAAATATGATGGGCAACCCTGACTCTGGCGGCGTATGGGCACCTGCTCTATCTTATAGTGACGGCAAGTTTTGGCTTATTTATACAGATGTAAAGGTAACAGAGGGACAATGGAAAGATTGCCACAATTACCTTGTTACATGTGATACGATCGACGGTGAATGGTCTGAGCCCATTCATATGAATAGTTCTGGTTTTGATCCTTCATTATTCCACCATGAAGACGGCAAGAAATACTTTGTAAACATGGTTTGGGATCATCGCGTTTCTCACCATAACTTTTATGGAATCGTACTTCAAGAATATAGTGTTGAAGAAAAGAAATTAGTAGGCAAAAAAGAGGTTATTTTTAAAGGAACGGATATTAAGTTAACAGAAGCACCTCACCTTTATCAAGCGAACGGGTATTATTACTTGCTTACAGCAGAAGGTGGAACGAAATACGATCACCAAGCAACAATCGCACGTTCAAAAGATTTATGGGGTCCATATGAAGTCCACCCAGAAAATCCTTTAATTACATCTTTTCCTTATCCGAGAAACCCGCTTCAAAAAGCAGGTCATGCTTCGATCGTTCAAACGCATACGGATGAATGGTTCCTTGTACACTTAACAGGTAGACCTCTACCAAAAGAAGACCAAGCATTATTAGATCCAAGAGGCTTCTGCCCACTTGGGAGGGAAACCGCGATTCAACGCCTTGAATGGAAAGATGACTGGCCATATGTCGTTGGTGGTAATCAACCTTCCCTTGAAATAGAAGGCCCAGCCATTGATGAAGTAAAATGGGACGAAGACATTGCCGAGAAAGATGATTTTGATGCAGAGGAATTGAACTTACATTTCCAAACGTTACGTATTCCTCTCGGAGAAAATACAGTATCACTAAAAGATAATCCAGGGCACTTACGTCTTTATGGAAAAGAATCATTAACATCTAAGTTCACACAAGCGTATGTAGCTCGTCGTTGGCAACATTTTAATTTCACAGCAGAAACAAAGGTAGCGTTTGATCCAGAGACATTCCAACAGGCTGCTGGTCTTGTAAACTACTATAATACGCAAAACTGGACAGCCCTTCAAGTAACATGGCATGAAGAAAAAGGCAGAATCTTAGATTTAATGACATGCGATAACTTTACATTTGATCAGCCATTACGTGGCAAAGAAATTGTTATTCCAGAAGAAGTTGAATATGTGTATTTACGTGTAGATGTAAACACAAACATATATCGTTATTCCTATTCGTTTGACGGCAATAGTTGGACAGAGATCCCAGTTGACTTTTACTCTTATAAATTGTCTGATGACTACATCCAAGGTGGCGGCTTCTTCACAGGAGCATTCGTTGGAATGCAGTGTCAAGATACGTCAGGCGCTAGCTTGCACGCTGACTTTGATTATTTTGTTTATAAAGAAAAATAAGTTTAATTCAAGTAAACCCACATGTGTCAATACATGTGGGTTTATTAATGGAGTACAAGTCTCGTTCACCTTTCCTTAAACAGACAGAAAAAGAACCGCCTTCTCTCATAAGAGACATGCGGTTCTTTCTACATTATTCTAGTTCATTTCTCTACTTATTTTACGGAAAACCGATACTTGGTCATCGTCTTGTATTCCTGATCCTTATCTAAGACAATCGAAGGAAATGTTGGATGGTGAATAGCATCGGGATGGTGCTGTGTTTCAAGACAAACACCCAAATGCTTTCTCGCCGGTACCCCTCTAATTTCAAAATCACTAGTCATCATATTAGATGTATATAAAACGACAGCAGGCTCATCTGTTTCAACAATTAGCTGTCTTCCACTCTCGTGATCGATTAAACAAATTTCCTCTTGTCGGTTTTCAGTAAGAACAAGCGGATGATCATACCCACCACCAACTAGCGTATTTTGTTGGTGATCTGACTCAACACCATCCTTTAATAGTCTCCCACCTCGAAAATCAAAAGCCGTTCCTTCCACTTGAAGCAACTTCCCTGTTGGAAGTAACGAGTCACTCAATTCAAGAAAGGAGTCACTCTTGATTGTTAATTCATGAGTAAGAATATCTCTTTTTACATCCCCACTTAAATTAAAATAGGAATGATTCGTTAAGTTGATAATCGTTCGTTTATCCGTTGTTGCATGATAGGAAATAAGTAATTCATTGTTATTATTTAGCGTATAGGTAACCGACACTTTTACATTACCAGGATATCCTGCATCCCCATCTCTACTTAAATGGCTAAAAATTACTTTACATTCATCTACACTCTCGCCGATCTCAGCTTCCCATATCACTTTATCAAAGCCTTGATTTCCTCCATGTAGATGGTTGTCTCCTTCATTTTTGGGGAGGTGATACGTACTGCCCTCTAACTCAAACGTTGAATTAGTTACTCTTCCTGCTACTCGCCCTACTATACAACCGAAAAATGGAGAATGACTAATATATTCATGTAGTGAGTCAAAACCTAGAACGACATTTTCAATGCTTCCTTCTTTGTCGGGTACTTGAATGCTTGTAATCGTACAACCATAATTCAGACAAGTTACTTCCATTCCATGGTCATTTTCCATAAGAAAAGAGATCACTTTTTGCCCATCTAGCTCGCCAAAAACCTGCTTGGAAATCTTCATCATTACCTCCTTCCCTAGCGCAGACATATTTATTTTTTATTTAGTGCTTTTTTCATCGTCGCAACTACATTTTCAACAGTAAAGCCATACTCTTGCATAATTTTAGCGGCCGGAGCTGAAGCACCAAACTGATCAATTGCAATGACTTCTCCTCTATCACCTACATACTTATGCCACCCTAGAGGGGAGCCCATTTCAAGGCCTACTCGTACCTTTACGTTTGGAGGAAGTACTTCATTTTTGTATTCTTCAGACTGTTGCTCAAAACGATCCCAACTAGGCATACTAACAACGGAAACAAAGATTCCTTCTGCTTCTAACTGCTTTTGAGCTTCTACCGCAAGCTGGACTTCTGAACCCGAAGCAAGCAATAACCCTTTTACCGAGCCAGTTGATTGCGATATCGTATAAGCCCCTTTTGTCACTCCCTCATATGCTTCACCTAAAGAGGCTGTATTGGTCATAAGATCTTGGCGACTTAATACAAGCATAGTCGGTTGATCTTTGCTCTCTAGTGCCGCTTTCCATGCAGCTACGGTTTCATTGCCATCCGCTGGTCGAATGACACTTACTCCCGGCATCGCACGAAATGAGGACAATTGCTCTACTGGTTCATGAGTCGGTCCATCTTCTCCAACGGCTACACTATCATGTGTAAAGACAAATGTAACTGGCAACTTCATTAAAGCCGACAAACGTACAGCAGGACGTAAGTAATCAGAGAACACGAAAAAAGTCGCTCCAAATGGCTTCACTCCTCCGTGTAAGGCCATTCCATTTACCATAGATGCCATCGCAAATTCACGAACACCAAACCAAACATTGCGACCACGATAATCGACACGGCTAAAATTGGCTTCGCCTTTTAACATCGTCTTATTTGAAGAAGCTAAGTCTGCTGAACCACCGAAAATTGTAGGAACATTTCTAGCAAAAGCATTTAGTGCATCTCCTCCTGAAGAACGAGTAGCTACTTTGTCTACTCCTTTCTCATATGATGGGAGGTTCTTGTCCCAATCTATTGGTAATTCGCCGTTTATAGCTTGGTTTAGTTGCTGCCCTAGCTCAGGGAATTTCTGTTGGTATAGATGAATAAGCTGATTCCACTCTTCTTCTAATTTGACTCCCTTTTCCTTTACGCTCTCAAACAGCTTACTCACTTCGCTCGGTACATGGAAATCTTCTTCATGGTTCCAACCGTAGTTTGCTTTTGTTAACTTTATTTCGTCAGCACCAAGAGGAGCACCGTGTGAAGCAGATTTTCCACTTTTGTTCGGTGAACCATACCCAATAACAGTCTTCACTTCAATTAATGTTGGACGATCATCTTCTTTTGCGAGTTCAATAGCTTGATTAACCGCATCCAGATCATTTCCATCTTTTACTCTTAAGTAGTGCCATCCGTAAGCTTTAAAACGATCTTCCACACTTTCAGAGAATGATAGATGTAGATCTCCATCTAACGAGATATCATTGGAATCATACAAAACGATGAGTCTTCCAAGTTGTAAGTGTCCGGCTAATGAAGCTGCTTCCGCCGAGATCCCTTCCATTAAATCGCCATCCCCGCAAATGCTGTACGTATAATGGTCTACAACGTTAAAGTTCTCACGATTAAACGTAGCTGCCAAATGTCTTTCCGTCATTGCCATTCCAACAGCCATAGCAAACCCTTGACCTAGCGGGCCCGTTGTAGCATCTACACCGGCTGTATGCCCGTATTCAGGATGACCTGGAGTGTTGCTCCCCCACTGGCGAAACTGTTTCAAATCATCAATCGTTACGTCATACCCAGATAGATAAAGGATACTATATAACAACATAGAACCGTGGCCAGCAGATAAAACAAACCGATCTCGATTAAACCAATTTGGATTTGTTGGGTTATGCTTCATTTTCTTTCCGTATAAAGAGAATGCCATAGGTGCAGCACCCATTGGCAATCCTGGATGGCCAGAGTTCGCTTTTTCAATGCTATCAATAGACAAAGTACGAATCGTGTTAATCGCTAATTGTTCCGTTGTTTCTTGTTTTACTGTCATGGACCTTCACTCCTCAAATCATATGTAGTCATTTTTCAAATCTGCATACAACTCGTTAAAAAAATGTACTGAAAACCGCTAAGCAATCAGTACATTTTTTAGGTTTATTAAACTATTTTACTGGTACGTTTGCAAACGTCTCTAGTAAATACTTATTTACAGTCGCTTTTAGTAGTTCTTGTCTACCAGACTGATTTTTAATTTCAGTAAGGGATAAAGCGTGTTTCTCAAGCTTATGGAAGTCTGTTTTTCCTTCTACAATATCAAGGCCGATTCCTGTTGTGTAGCTGCTATAACGGTCAGCAACAAATTGATCTAATACTTTATCTTCAATTAGACGTTGAGCTACTTTTGCACCGATTGCAAATGCATCCATACCCGCAATGTGAGCGTGGAATAGATCATCTGTATCAAATGAACCACGACGCACTTTTGCATCAAAGTTTAATCCACCTGTTCCAAGACCGCCATTTTTAATAATTTCATACATTGCTAATGTTGTAGAATATAAATCTGTTGGGAATTCATCTGTATCCCAACCAAGCAATGTATCCCCTTGGTTAGCATCAACTGAACCTAACATTCCGTTAATACGAGCTGTGCGTAGTTCATGCTCAAATGTATGACCAGCAAGAGTAGCGTGGTTTGCTTCAATGTTAAACTTGAATGTATCTTGCAAATCGTATTTTTGTAAGAATGCAAGTCCTGTAGCCACATCAAAATCGTACTGATGTTTTGTAGGCTCTTGTGGTTTTGGTTCAATTAAGAATTGAGCATCAAATCCAATTTCGTTTGCATAATCTTTTGCCATATGGAAGAAGCGAGCAAGGTTATCAAGCTCAAGCCCCATATCTGTGTTAAGAAGTGTATCGTATCCTTCACGTCCACCCCAGAATACATAGTTTTCAGCACCAAGGCGCTTACCGACTTCTAGACCTTTCTTCACTTTCGCAGCAGCATAAGCAAATATATCTGCATTTGGCGAAGTTGCTGCACCATGTAACCAACGAGAGTGTGTAAACATATTAGCTGTATTCCACAATAACTTCACTTTGCTCGTTTTTAAGTATTCTTCAATCATTCCAACAATTTCATCAAGGTTCTTGAAAGTTTCACTTAAAGAATCAGACTCAGGAGCCACATCAAAGTCGTGGAAACAGAAGTATGGAACTCCTAATTTCTCAAAAAATTCGAATGAAGCTTCCACACGTGCTTTTGCTAAGTCCATTCCTGTTAAATGGTTATAAGGACGTACTGCTGTTCCCGCTCCGAATGGATCATTTCCTTCCCCTGTAAATGTATGCCAATATGAAACCGCAAAGCGAAGATACTCTTCCATCGTTTTCCCATTAATTAATTCTTCAGGATTATAATATTTATACGCAAATGGATTAGTAGAACCTGACCCTTCAAATTTCACTTGATTAACATTTTTAAAATAGCTCATCATTCAATCCCCCATTATTTATAGATTATTGGAAACCGCTTTCAATAATTGAATTATATCACCGTTTACTTAGTTTGTCTATCGGACGTACTAAGTTTTTTTATTATTTATTTTGATCCCCTTTTACTCATATAATCATGACACTTTAAAAAAGGGAGATAGCTTAGAAGCTATCTCCCTTTTTTGACTTATTATTACTTACTCAACCGTCACGCTTTTTGCTAAGTTACGTGGCTTATCAACGTCACAATCACGATGCAAGGCTGCATAGTAAGAAATTAGTTGTAGCGGAATAACGGTAGCAAGTGATGTTAAGTGCTCATGAACTTTAGGAATAACAAACGCATCTCCGTCATGCTCTAGACCTTCCATGCTAATGATACAAGGGTTTGCACCACGAGCTGCAACTTCCTTTACATTCCCACGAATGCTTAAGTTAACATGCTCTTGTGTAGCAATCGCAATAACTGGAGTACCATCTTCGATTAACGCAATCGTTCCATGCTTTAACTCTCCACCAGCAAATCCTTCTGCTTGAATGTAAGAGATCTCTTTTAACTTAAGAGCACCCTCCAAGCAAACAAAGTAATCTGCTGCACGGCCGATAAAGAAACAATTTCTCGTTACAGCTAGGTAATCACGAGCAATTTGCTCTAATCTTTCTTTTTGATCACATAGTGTCTCCATTGCACTTGCAACAATTCCTAATTCTTGAATAGGATCAAAGTCAAGCTCAATGCCTTTTGCATTTGCTGTATCTACAGCAAGCAACGTAAGAACAGCCATTTGTGCTGTATAAGCTTTTGTAGAAGCAACAGCAATTTCAGGACCTGCATACGTGTGTAACGTAAAGTCTGCTTCACGAGAAAGAGTAGAACCAGGTACATTCGTGATGGTTAATGCTTTGTAGCCTTTTTCTTTTACATCCACTAATACTCCACGAAGATCTGCTGTTTCTCCACTTTGTGAAATAAAAATAAAGAGTGGGTTTTCTGATAGAAGTGGCATATTGTACAAGAATTCACTTGCAATATGCACTTCTACTGGACGCTCAGCAATCTTTTCGATTAGCTGCTTTCCAACAAGACCAGCATGATAGCTAGTTCCTGCAGCAATGATATAAATACGATCAGAAGATTTCATTGCACTACGAATGTCTTCATTTAGACGAACCGTTCCATCTTCGTTTTGGTACTTCTGAATAATATTACGAATAACAAAAGGTTGCTCATCAATCTCTTTTAACATGAAATGAGGATAAGTTCCTTTTTCAATGTCACTCGCATCTAATTCAGCTGTATAAGGTGAACGAGACATAACTGTGCCATCAAGAGTTTTAATCGTAATTTCATCACGTGAAACAAGGACAATTTCTTTATCCATAATTTCAACAAATTGATTCGTTACTTGCAACATAGCCATCGCATCAGAAGCAATAACATTAACTCCTTCACCTACACCAATTAGAAGTGGGCTTTTGTTTTTACCAACATAAACCAAATCAGAGTTTTGTTTATCAAGAAGCGCAATCGCATACGAACCTTTTAACAAAGATAACGTGTGAGTAAAGGCCTCTTCCACTTGTTGACCATCTTTAACAAAACGATCAATAAGTTGAACAACAATTTCTGTATCCGTTTCACTTACTAAATGTACGTTTGGTAAATACTCTGCTTTTAATTGCTCATAGTTTTCGATAACCCCATTATGAACAAGCGTGAACCTTGCTGTTTCACTTTGATGAGGGTGAGCATTTGCTCGACTTGGTACACCGTGAGTCGCCCAACGCGTATGACCAATCCCAGCTGTACCAAAAACGTGCTCATCAACAACATTACGAAGGGCTGCAATACGTCCTTTTTCTTTAAAAACGTGAACACCCTCTTCATTTGCAATGGCAATACCAGCAGAGTCATATCCACGGTACTCTAACTTTTCTAAACCTCGTAGTAATATTTCCTTCGCATCTTCTGATCCAATATATCCAACAATTCCGCACATAAATAGTTACCTCCCGAATAGGGGGCAAGAAGCTTGAGGGCATACTTACCCCCACTCTTAAATTTTTAGAGGCATGCTTACTTCTGGCTTTGTGCAAAGAGTTGCCTCTTTGTTTTTTCACAGAAGTCTAACGGTTGTCATGCTACCAACCGGAGGGCATCCGCCGAACATTCGATACTCCCTCTCCTCGTCAACTATATCTACTATAGTCCAGGCGCTTTAAAGTTATATTTCCTTCGATCCTCCTCTCCATTATTGACTTGCTTTATCATACCTTACTGTTTCAAAATCGTCAATCAGCAGTAAGAAATTAACATCTTTTTCGAGAGTTCCTTAACTCTCTAATAAAAAATATGCATAAGCAGCTTGTTTGGTGCTGCTTATGCATATTTTATTTATTCGTTTAATCCCATTTCTTCCTTTACCACTTCTGCAATCTTATCAACATACTGATCACAAAGCTCTGTTGTCTTTGCTTCAATCATGACACGGACAAGCGGCTCTGTTCCAGATGGACGAACGAGAACCCGACCTTCCCCATTCATTTCAGATTCTACTTCTGCAATAACGGCACTTACTTTCGCATTCTCTGTTACGGCATGTTTGTCAGTAACCCGAACGTTCACTAGTTTTTGCGGGAAAGTTTCCATGTCTGCTGCGAGTTTCGACAACGGTTTATTCGTTACCTTCATAATGTTCACGAGTTGTAATGCTGAAAGCAAACCATCACCTGTTGTAATATGATCTAAGAAAATAATATGGCCAGATTGCTCTCCGCCAATATTATACCCGCCTTTTCTCATTTCCTCCATAACGTAACGGTCCCCTACAGCCGTTTGCTTAGTTTCAATTCCTAATTCCTCAAGCCCTTTGTAGAAACCAAGATTACTCATGACAGTTGAAACAACAGTGCCGTGGTTGAGCCAGCCTTGTTCCTTCATGTATTTCGCACAAATAAACATGATTTTATCACCGTCTACAATATCACCATTTTCATCCACAGCAATTAAACGATCAGCATCTCCATCAAAAGCAAGACCAATTTGTGCACCTTTCTCTAGAACAAAAGCCGATAACGCCTCCGGATGAGTCGATCCACATTGTTCATTTATATTAATTCCATTTGGTGATGTCCCCATTGTTGAAATATCAGCTTCGAGATCCGCAAACAAGTGAGGTGCAAGCGAAGAAGCTGCTCCATGAGCACAATCTAAAGCAATATGAATGCCAGAGAAATCTTCTTGGACCGTTTGTTTTAAATATTGAAGATACTTTTGTCCACCTTCAAAGTAATCCGTTATAATTCCAAGAGCTCCTCCTGTTGGTCTCGGAAGTTCATCTTCACTATCTAAAAGGCGTTCAATTTCTTCCTCTTGCTTATCTAATAATTTAAATCCATCTGGTCCGAAGAACTTAATTCCGTTATCAGGAACTGGGTTGTGAGAAGCCGAAATCATGACACCTGCATTTGCACTTAATGCCTTTGTTAAGAAAGCTACACCAGGAGTCGAGATAACCCCTAAGCGCATAACTTCTGCACCAATTGATAGAAGCCCTGCTACTAGGGCACTTTCAAGCATTTCCCCTGAAATTCGTGTGTCACGACCTATAACGACTCGTGGCTTTTCCGTATCTTTCGTTAGAACATATCCACCCATTCTACCTAATTTAAACGCAAGTTCTGGAGTTAGCTCCGTATTGGCAACCCCGCGAACACCATCAGTACCAAAATAATTTCCCATTTTCCTATTCTCTCCTTCAAACATCATCACTGCGATATAATCTCAATTGGAATCGTCTCTTCCATCGTACTAAAGCGAATATTCGGAGGTCCGTTTATTTGAACCCCCACCTCGTGCACTCCTGTTGATAAATCGCTCACATCTATAAACGCTTGTATATCCGTCAATTGCAATTTTGCCAATGATTCTTCTGATCCTCTAGCTGCAATTGTTACTTCTCTCGTTGTATTACCGTCAAACGATATCTCTTCCCCTTCTCGGCCACCAATTACTTCTATTGGTACATCCGTAAACTCTTCTGTCTCTTCTGCACTAATAGAGACCGTCACAGTTACTGTTTCAGGTGATACCCGTTCCACTCCTGGTGGAATCGGAACATCCATCTCGATCGTTTGACTTTCCGTTAATTCCGTAAGGTCGAGTTCTCCCACTTCAATCACATTCATTCGATCAATAACGTCTCTTGGTCCATACACTGTTAATTCCTCTGGTTCCACTTTCAGTTCATTAATACTTACCCCATCCGGTAATTCACCAACACGCGTGACTCTAGCTGGGACCGTTCGATTGGGACTAGTAATCGGAACTCGAACATCAACAACTTGCGGATCGACTGATAACGTCAATTCATTTCCATCTTCATCATAAAGTCTAACAGGCGTCGTCTCTTCTAATGCACGGTCAGCTCCAGCAACATCCACATAAGCTTTCACCTCATGAACTTCAGCTACTAGACTTCTAGCCGCGGTAACATCGACATTTAATGGCGAGACAATTGGCGTCCCTACCGTATAACCTTCTTCAACTTCATTTGAATTAATAATGTCGACTTGAACAGGGAATGAAACCGTTTGTTTCTCCTGTAATTCGACCCTTACATACTGAGGAACAATGGATACACTTAAGTCACTCGGGAAATTCCGATGTTGTACACTCAATGTATGAACTCCTTCTCCCCGTTCCCTCACATCTACAAATACTTCATAAGATGGCCTTGTTAATTGGAATAAAGTTAAAGAGCCTTGAGGTCCTTTCAAATTGACTTGAACGTGCTCCGTCTTATCGGTAATCGCATAATTCTCCTCATCGTAATGAACGACTAATTCAACATCTTCTAACGTATAGGAAGCTGGAGAAATGGTTGGCAAGACACCAGGCTGAGAAGCCATGTTATCAATATTCACCATGGTAAAGAGCATTAACGCAATAAAGAAAGAGATAATTTTAACAAACCAATGGCTATTAAACAATTTATCCATTTTTCTTTCCTCCCCACTGCCAACGTGAAGCGGTTGCTTGCTTACTTTCAAATAACAGTTCTCTCTCTAACAATTGGCGCAACTTTTCTTCATCTAACTCCCGGTGCAATTCTCCATTTTTTGTAAGAGAAATACTTCCTGTTTCCTCCGAGACAACAATAGTAATAGAATCTGTTACTTCACTTACTCCTAAAGCAGCTCGGTGTCTTGTCCCTAACTCTTTTGAGATAAAAGGATTTTCGGATAAAGGCAAATAACAGGCTGCAGCCAAAATCGTATTGTCTTTTAAGATAACTGCACCATCATGTAGAGGTGTATTGGGAATAAACGTATTAATGAGCAATTCAGACGTTAAATGGGCATTCATTTGAATTCCCGTCTCTACATAATCTGTCATCCCAGTCTCTCTTTCAAGAGACATTAATGCCCCTATTCTTCGCTTGCCCATATAGGACGATGCTTTTACAATAGCATCAATCGATTTTTTCGCCGAATCATCCTGAGGTGCTGTTCGGCTAGAAAAAAAGCGCCCTCTACCCAACTGCTCTAAAGCTCTTCTTAGCTCAGGTTGGAAAATAATAATAATGGCAAGCAGACCGTATGTAAATGTTTGGTTCATTAAAAACTCTAGCGTGCGTAAGCCTAAAAATCTACTTAAAAACCAGACAGCTAATATAACCGTAATTCCTTTAACCAGTTGTACCGCTCGTGTCCCTCTAATAATCATAATCGCTTTATAGACAACGTAGGTAACGAGTAATATATCAATAATTTGCCCGAAATAATTGAGCAAACGAAATTCCTCCAAAGAAAACATGGCTCTTCCTCCAAACCATTAACATACATCAAAAGAGAGACCTTTATTTAAGGCCCCCTTTTCCTTGTCCCATTATATCACAGTCTAATGCCAATGTTTAAATTCTATATAGGAGAAAAGAGCCCTTATTGTTTAGAGCCCTCATCATTATTAATAGAAACAACATCTTTTACAAAACTTTTTATATTGTACCATACCCATTCAAGCGCCTGATTCAACTCCTGAACCTCTCCGGAAACATGCCCAACAGAAGCATAATACGCTTCACTGTTTACTAATAATACATTTCCTTGAACTTCTCCATCGACTTGTAGCAATCCATTTCTAACGACCAAGTCGCCTTGGATGACTTCACCTTCAGGAACAATCACTTTTCCACTTGCTTGATCTATTTGAATATTCCCAGAACCAGTAACAGCCACTTGTTCATTCCCAGCGTTCCAAACTGAAGCTAAACTTGCAAACATTAAGAGAAAGAACACAGCTGCCGAAACGAGAATTGGGTGTTTTCGTGTCCATTGCTTCCAATTCGATACTCGCTTACGTTCTGGCAACTTAGCCATAACACCTTCTGTAAACCCTGCAGGTGCTTCTATGTGAGACGAGCTTTGAACAAAAGCAATTACTTTTTTCAATTCGTGAAGGTGTTGTTTACAGGAAGCACAAGTAGTCAAATGAGCATCTAGTTGCTTTTTTTCTTCCTCTGTTGCTTCACAATCAACCACTTTTTGAATTAAATCTTCATAATGTTGTTCACACTTCATGTTATTACACCCCTCCCTATACATGGCGCATTCTCTTCCTAAGTGCTTCTCGTCCTCGATGAACCCTTGTCTTAACTGTTGCTTGAGGAATATCAAGGATTTCACTAATTTCACTAATCGACAAATCTTCTATATATTTAAGAATAATCGCTGTACGATATTTAGGAGGGAGTTGATTAATTTCATCCTGAACCCACTCTTGCATTTCTATTGTTACTACTTGATCTTCAGGTCGATCATCATCTGCTGCCAATTGTGATTCAATGGTCAACCCTTCTGACCCTTTCACCTCATCTTGAAGATAAAAGTCAGGCTTTTTCTTGCGTAACCGATCGATTGCTACATTTGTTGCAATCCGAAATAACCAAGTAGAAAATTTCCGATTCACGTCAAATCGATCAATGTTTGTATAGGCACGTAAAAAGGCTTCCTGCGCGACATCTTGTGCCTCGTGCACATTCCCAACCATTCGGTACGCTACTTGATATACTTTATCCTTATAAAGCTCTACAATTTCCGAAAACGCCTGTTGATCACCTTTCCTCACTTCCCGGATTAACCTTTTTACAATTGTATCCATCCAACTACCCCTACCTACATTCATTATCTTGTATTACGTCTTATATACCGACTACGTTTCACTATATTTAAAAATAAATATTTTCTTAGATACACCTTATCATAACATGAATTTTATGTTTATTATGGGGGAATTTGGGTATAGAACAACTACATACTTTTTCTTTCAGATCAAAACGTACCTTTGATTAAAGGATGTGATAGAAATGACTATAGACAAACAACATCTTTTAGAAGACATTGAACGGTATAGAAGATTATTAAATGAAAAAGCAAAAAACACGCCACTCATATCAGAAGAAATGATTTCTTATAGTCATAAACTTGATGAACTTTTGAATAAATATGCTTCATTAACGAACAAGTCCAATCTATAAAGAAAACCCAAAAAGAAAAAGCCATAGATTCACTCTATGGCTTGATTTTGCAATATATATGGAGCCTAGCGGGATCGAACCGCTGACCTCCTGCGTGCAAGGCAGGCGCTCTCCCAGCTGAGCTAAGGCCCCAAGAACTCTTGGAGCGGAAGACGGGATTCGAACCCGCGACCCCCACCTTGGCAAGGTGGTGTTCTACCACTGAACTACTTCCGCATAAATGTAACATGGTGAGCCATGAAGGACTCGAACCTTCGACCCTCTGATTAAAAGTCAGATGCTCTACCAACTGAGCTAATGGCTCACAAAATAAAATGGCGATCATTGACTATAACAGAAAGCAATCACCTTCAAAAAAATGGCTGGGCTAGCAGGATTCGAACCTACGCATGACGGAATCAAAATCCGTTGCCTTACCGCTTGGCGATAGCCCAAAAATGGTGGAGGGGGACGGATTCGAACCGCCGAACCCGGAGGGAGCGGATTTACAGTCCGCCGCGTTTAGCCACTTCGCTACCCCTCCACTATGTAAATGTAACGATGCCGGCCAGAGGACTTGAACCCCCAACCTACTGATTACAAGTCAGTTGCTCTACCAATTGAGCTAGGCCGGCATATGGTGGAGGATGACGGGATCGAACCGCCGACCCCCTGCTTGTAAGGCAGGTGCTCTCCCAGCTGAGCTAATCCTCCATATAATTGGTGACCCGTACGGGATTCGAACCCGTGTTACCGCCGTGAAAGGGCGGTGTCTTAACCGCTTGACCAACGGGCCATTAATTACTGACAAAAAGTATTATATCTAAATATAAAATAACTTGCAAGAGGTTTTAATAAAAAAATTATTTATTTTTTCACCTCTTGAAAATACGAACGTACATTCGTTATACTAAAGAAAATAACCTGAGGTGATGACAAGTGAATGATCATAAACCTTTTTATTCGAGACAAGAATTAATAACCCTTTTAGACTATGTACAACATAAAGCAAAAGAAGAAACAAAAATACAAGTAGCAGAATGTATGCTTGATTATGGTATCGACAGCAAGCTAGTCAAAACGATAACAGGGTTAACGCCAAATCAATTACTTAAAAGATAACATCCTTAGATAATGGCCCCATACTTAGACCCGCTTCCTGTACAGATTTTTACAGGAAGTTTTTTTTGATGAGACGAGTTTTCCAAAAAGGTATACGGTCCTCGCTCTTACATTACTACGATATTGCTACTACTACATAAAAACTGCTCGCTTTTCTGACACAACCTTATAGTCTATTTGATTAATTTGGTAAATTAAGAGATAATAACCTAGTTTAATTCGTTAATTCTTGAAATGAGGTGAGAGTGTGAAGAATGAAAGTGCAGTCTTTTGGTATTCACTTTCTATTTGCGCCGTATTTGTCTTTTGGGGTGCACTTGCTCCTAGTCACTTACAGGCCGTATCTTCAAATGTGACAACGTATATTTCTGAAGCTTTTGGCTGGTATTACTTATTGATTATTATGCTATTTTTGTCTTTCTGTATCTACCTTATTTTTTCCCGCTTTGGAAAAATTAAATTAGGTAAAGAAAGTGACCGCCCCGAGTTTAGCTTACTTTCGTGGTTTGCTATGTTGTTTAGTGCGGGAATGGGGATGGGATTGGTTTTTTGGACAACAGCTGAGCCAATTTCCCATGCATTTATTAGTCCACCAACTGCTGAAGCTGGATCAGATGAAGCCATTAAGCAGTCGCTTCAGTATTCATTTTTTCATTGGGGTATTCATGCTTGGGCCGTTTATGGGATTGTGGCATTAGCATTAGCCTACTTTAAATTTCGAAAAGGTTTACCTGGCTTAATTAGTGCTACTCTTATTCCACTTTTCGGTGAAAAACATATGCAAGGGCTACCTGGAAAATTAATTGACACACTTGCTATTTTTGCAACTGTAGTAGGCGTTGCATCCACTCTTGGGTTTGGATCAGCTCAGATTAATGGTGGGTTATCCTTCCTTTTTCATACACCGAACACATATGGAATGCAGCTACTTATTTTAGCTATTGCTACAGCTTTATTTATCTACTCGGCATGGTCTGGTATAGGAAAAGGAATTAAATATTTAAGCAATATCAATATGGGACTTGGACTAGTTCTTATGATTATGCTGTTTATTGTTGGTCCTACGTTATATATCTTGAACATGTATACAGCGACAATCGGAAGTTATATAACGAACTTTTTTGATATGAGTTTTCGCATTTCACCCTTAAATGAAACAGGCCGGACTTGGATTGATAATTGGACCATTTTCTACTGGGCGTGGTGGATCTCATGGGCTCCATTTGTAGGAATTTTTATTGCGAGAATTTCCAGAGGACGTACTATCAAAGAGTTCATGCTTGGTGTACTTTTTGTCCCTGCATTTGTCTGCTTTATCTTTTTTACTGTATTTGGAGTATCTGCGCTAAACTTAGAACAAAACGGACTTGCTATTATTTCCGACTACTCCCTTGAAACGACAACGTTTGGGGTCCTTCAGCATTATCCATTAGGTGAATTGATGTCACTCCTAACGATAGTCGTCATAGCTATCTTTTTCATTACATCAGCAGACTCAGCGACGTTTGTCCTTGGAATGTTAAGTACAAATGGATCTATCAATCCCGCTAACTCTGTTAAGATTGTTTGGGGGCTTGCTATGTCTGCAATGGCTGCCATCATCGTTTATTTTGGTGGTACACAAGGATTGCAAAATATGTTGATTATTGCTGCACTGCCATTTTCCGTCGTCATGTTACTAATGGGTGTCTCATTTTACAAAGCTGCAAACCAAGACGGTGCCGTAAAGGCGAATAAAAAAAGTTGGAAGAAAGAAAAGAATGAATCCATTAATAAAATTGGTTAATCACTTGGGTCAAGGCTCTTGCTTTGACCTAGCACTTACCATCCTTAGCATTTATTTGTTGAGGATGGTTTTTTGTCTTGGATTTGAAGTAAAAATTAAAAAACTGTCACTGACCTTCACTGGCCTTCACTGAGCTTCACTGAGCTAGCTGGTCCGAACTAATTGCCACTCAACGGGTTTGGAGATAGTAATGAAGCGCTGTTAATATAAAAATATTCTAAATTTTACTTAACCGGGGGGATGTACTTTGGCTAAAGATCAAATACGAATTGTTGATACAGATATTCATGAACGTGTTCAATACAAGGATATTCTAAAATATCTTGATGAACCATTTAAACACTACATTACTAATTGTAATTGGATTCAAGAAAAGCACATGCCCTATACTCAACCTGCTACAGCTGGTGTAGACCGGGCTGATGCGATTCTACCTGATGGGCGCCCGGCTGGATCGGACTTAGCTTTTATGCAAAAACAGCTACTAGATGATGTTGGTCATGAGTACGGCATTTTAACAAGTGCCTTAGACCCGTCACCATCCTCTATGCATGGGTGGTATGAAATGGCAACAGCCTTAGCGACCGCCTATAATAATTGGCAAATTGAAGAATGGTTAGAAAAAGATGAACGTTTGTATGGGTCTGTTCATATCGCAGCCCAGGACCGCGACGCAGCCATTAAAGAAATTGAAAGGGTTGGATCTCATCCAAAAATGGTTCAAGTCCTACTCCCAATAGATGACATTATGTGGGGTGATCCTTATTACCATCCAATTTTTGAAGCGGCCCAAAAACATAATCTCATGATTGGTATGCACCATAATGAACCCCCAGTATATTACGGGAAATGGCCTAGATACTTTATTGAGTGGCATACATTGATTCCTACAGCTCACATGAAACAAGTTACTAACATGATTTTTAATGGTGTTTTTGATAAGTTCCCTAACCTTGGACTAATGATGATCGAAGGTGGTTTCACTTGGGTACCACATATCATGTGGAAAATGGATCAACAATACCGTGATTTACGCCATGAAGTACCTTGGTTAAAAAGAAAGCCAAGTGACATATTCAAAGAGCAAATTAGAGTTACAACTCAACCAGCTGAAGAGCTGAATAAAAAAGAATTTATGTCTCTTATTGATCAAATGGGTACCGATGAAATCTTATGCTTCTCTACAGACTATCCGCACTGGGATTACGATTCACCCACACGTGCACTACCTAACTTAGACTTTGAGTTAAAGAAGAAAATTTTTTCAGAGAACGCAAAAGCATTTTATCCAAAACTACCCAATTCATAGGAGGGCTATGTATGAAAGAACAAGTCGTATGTAAAACAACAGATTTAGAGCCTGGCCAAATGATGGCTTCTTATTTCGGAGAGAAAAATGTATTAATCTGCCGCACATTGGATGGGGAATATTATGCTTTTTTAAATCAATGCACCCATCAAGGCGCTCGTCTTGAAAAGGGAATAATCTGTGGGGCCACAACGGAACAAAGTAAACCTGGTGACTACCACTACTGCAGAAAAGGTGAAATCATCCGTTGTCCATGGCATGGCAGAGAATTCGATATTACAAATGAAGGTAGAATGCTAGCAAACCCTAAGCAAAAACTCGCAAACTTTCAAGTACGAGTAGAAAATGAAGAGGTCATTGTCTACAAATAACAGAAAACCTAGACTTACCTGAACGCTTACCCTTAAGAATGGAGAGCGTTCAGTTTTTGAAAAGGAGGAAAAGGACTCTATGAAAATACAAAAGATGTACATAGATGGACAATGGATGAAAGCAATTAGTGGGCAAACACGCCAGATCATTAATCCATTTAACCAAGAGGTGATCGCAACAGTTGCTGAAGGAGACGAATCTGATACGAAGGCTGCTATAGCTGCGGCTAGAAAAGCATTTGATCAAGGTAATTGGACGAAAACACCTGCAACCGAACGTGGAGCTATTGTCCGTAAAATTGCCGAATTAATTGAAAGAGATAAAGAAGAACTAGCAGAACTAGAATCATTAGATACCGGAAAAACCGTTGAAGAAAGCCGCGTCGATATGGATGATATCGCTGGGGTCTTTCGCTATTATGCAGAGTTAGCTGACAAAGATGGTGGTGAAATCATTGATTCCCCTATTCCAAATACGGTAAGTAAGGTCGTTCGTGAACCTGTTGGGGTTTGCGGGCAAATTACCCCTTGGAACTACCCATTACTCCAAGCTTCTTGGAAACTAGCACCTGCTTTAGCTACTGGTAACACGCTCATTATGAAACCAAGTGAAATTACGCCACTTACTACCATAAAGGTTTTCGAATTGATGGAAGAAGCCGGTGTACCAGCGGGAGTAGTTAACCTCGTTCTAGGAGCAGGAAACACAGTAGGTGCCGAACTGTCTAGAAATGTAGACATAGATTTGATTTCCTTTACAGGTGGAATAGAAACAGGAAAGAAAATTATGCAAGCTGCTAGCATTAATGTAAAGAAATTGGCTCTTGAACTTGGAGGGAAAAATCCTAATGTAGTATTTGCTGATGCAGACTTTGAAACTGCGATAGACCAAGCAATGAATGCCGTCTTTTTCCACGCAGGACAAATATGTTCAGCTGGAACGAGACTAATCGTTGAAGAAACCATTCATGACAAGTTCGTTGATGCATTAGTAGAACGTGTAACAAACATAAAATTAGGCAGCGGTTTTGATGAAGAAACCCAAATGGGGCCTCTTATTTCTGCTGAGCACTTAGAAAAAGTAGAAAAATATGTTGAGACAGGGAAAAAAGAAGGAGCAAAGGTTGTTGTTGGTGGTAAGCGCCCAGAAGACCCTGCCCTTGAGAAAGGTTTCTTCTATTTACCAACTATTTTCACAAAATGCACAACTGAAATGAAGATTGTCCAAGATGAGGCATTTGGCCCCATCATTACAGTGGAAACATTCACAACAGAAGAAGAAGCTATTAAACTTGCTAATGACTCGATCTATGGTCTAGCTGGCGGTGTTTGGACAAATGACCTTGCTAAAGCAGAGCGTTGTGTTGCTCAAATGCGAATGGGAACGGTATGGATTAATGACTTTAATGTCTATTTCCCTCACGCACCATGGGGCGGCTTCAAACAATCTGGCATTGGCCGAGAACTCGGGAAGCTTGGACTAGAAGAATATACCGAAACGAAACATATATTACACAACTTAAAACCAGAACCTATTAACTGGTTTAAGTAGGAATCTCCACTAACCCACTAGCTTTTTCCAACACAAATCTAGCCATCTAATCTTTCATCGGGTTCAGTAATACAATAAGGATTATTGAACCCACTCTTTCTATAAAACAAATAAGACTTCGCATTTCACGAGCAATAGGAAAATTAGAGGAATCCTACTTTGGCCTAGTGGGCTACAAAATGACAATGCAACAAAAAGCGCCTTTTTAGCAATTGCTAAAAAGGCGCGTAATATATGTATTCTTCTGGAGCTTCCAAGCGGACTTGAACCGCTGACCCCTACCTTACCATGGTAGTGCTCTACCGGCTGAGCTATGGAAGCATAAAAATGGCTCCACAGGTAGGACTCGAACCTACGACCGATCGGTTAACAGCCGATTGCTCTACCACTGAGCTACTGTGGAACGGTTTGCCTGGCAACGTCCTACTCTCACAGGGGGAAGCCCCCAACTACCATCGGCGCAAAAGAGCTTAACGACCGTGTTCGGCATGGGAACGGGTGTGACCTCTTCGCTATCGCCACCAGACTATAGAATTGAAAGAATAGTTCTCTCAAAACTAGATAATGCGTTATAGAAACATATCAAGAATAATATTGGATAAGTCCTCGACCGATTAGTATCTGTCAGCTCCACGTGTCGCCACGCTTCCACACCAGACCTATCAACCTCATCATCTCTAAGGGGTCTTACTGGATTAA
>NZ_JAOANA010000030.1:0-39118 GCF_032335535.1 Alkalihalobacillus sp. MEB130 | reverse complement strand
CCGCCGCTAACGTCATAAGAGCAAGCTCTTAATCAGTCCGCTCGACTTGCATGTATTAGGCACGCCGCCAGCGTTCGTCCTGAGCCAGGATCAAACTCTCCATAAAAGTGTTTGATTAGCTCAATTTAGCATTACGCTAGCAATGCAATAAATTAAGGATGAAATTTGCCCTATCGGGTAAATTTCTAATTGGGATTTTCTCGAAAATCCCTGAGATATCATGTATCTCTTTTCGCTTGGCTTTTGTTCAGTTTTCAAAGAACTGTTTTTCACAGCAACTTTTACATGGTAACACATCTTCAAAAGAGATGTCAAATACTTTTTATAAGTTGTTTGCCGCGTCATCAGCGACGATTAATAATATATCACGTTTAGATAAAAAGATGCAAGCTTTTTCTAAAAAAATTTCAAACCTGAGCTCAAGGTTACAAAATTAGTTTGTTTTCATCAATTTGCACAACAGTAAAGATGACTGCTGAATACAAGAACACTTCCTCTACCACCAGCAGCATCTTTACAAGACATTTATATTCCACCCACCATTTGAAATAGCGGCAACATCGTCACAAGAAATAATATAAAGACAAACCCTCCCACTATAATAAAAAGAATAGGTTGAATCAGATGCAAGATCTTTTGAATCGAATCTTCTAGCTCTAGATAAAGAATATCGCTATATTGCTCTAAATCACTACCTAAATACCCAGTTCTTTCTCCATTATCTATAACAAAAGATATTTCAGCTCTTAAGTAATTTTTTGTTTTGACTATTTCCTGAAAAGTGAGCCCTTCCTGAAGTTCATAAGAAATCTGCACACATTCTTGTTGTAAAAAAGGCAAATAATCCTGAGTTTGAAATTGTTTTAATGATTGTTGTAAAGACATACCTGCTCTCATTAATCTTCCCAGCTGTAGGGCAAAGAAATACGTAATAACTGTCTTGACGTAATGTTGAACATATGGAATGGCAACTAATGCATTGGTTCTTTCAGAAGGAGTCAACTTATTCACTTTTAAATAGAAGTACACAAAAAAGAGTACAAACAAAATACAAGCAATAATAAGCAGATAAGGTAGATGATAAAGGAAAGACAAGAACCATTTTGTTAGTAGTGGAGGAGGAGTGTTCATTAGGAGGAAATAGGAGCGAAAGTGCGGGAGAACAAACTGAAACATCAATAGTAAAACCAATCCACAGAAAAATAATAAAGCAATAGGATAACGTAATAACTTCATTAGTTCAGCAATCGTATTCTCTCTCTGAAGTAGCAAAAAACCTGCATGGCTAAAACCTTTTTCTAAATCGCCTTGGTGCTCATAAAAATAAAAAAACGATTTTATACTTGTTGGAATATCCAATGAACGAAATGACTCATGAACAGAATGACCTTCTTGTAAATGACGAATAACTAACTCAAATTGTTCTCTTGTTGTTTTTTTAGTATGAAGCAAAATAAAGTTGAGGGCTACTTCAAGTGGGTAACCTTGCTCAAGTAACCGCCCAATCCGTATAAATGATTTCGCAACTTCCTTGTAATGTTGTTTATTTTTTTCCTTAAAAAGGTCTAACAAATCTTAACACCTCTTCCTCCTCAATATATCCTAGGGACCAGGCTTTTTTCGCCTCTTGTAAAAATGAATCATTTTTGCCTCTTACACCACATAGCATCTGTTCTAATTTCCCTCCTATCGCAAATTCATAGAGCGCCGCTCTCGACATAAGACGCACTCTCGAACAAACTGGCATACAACTACCAGTACAATATGGACATTTCGTTTTAAGAAGCCGTTGCGATAGAATCATTTTGCAACATTGTGATAAATCAAGCTGAGAAACACCAAATTCCCTTAACCTCATTAATGCAGAAAAACAGTTATCGGCATGAACTGTGGCTAATACGAGATGGCCAGTTAAAGCAGCTCTTACCGCAATTTTTGCCGTTTCTTCATCACGGATTTCACCAAGCAAAATAACGTCTGGATCATGTCTTAATGATGCTTTTAATGCTGAATCAAATGTCATTCCTGTCTTTGAATTCACTTCCACTTGTATCGCTTTAGGAATGTTACGCTCTACTGGATCTTCAATTGTAATAACCGCTTTCTCTTTTTTGTGTAAAATATGCTCGATAATGGAATAAAGCGTAGTGGTCTTCCCTGACCCCGTTGGTCCTGAAACCAAGCAAAGCCCGTGGGACAGTTTTGTAATTGTTTCTAGAGTCTTCACTTGAGTTCGTAGAATTGATAAGGAAGAAAATGATTGTAAAGAAAAATCGGGGAGAATTCGAATAGCTAAACTTTCCTTATTTTTGGATGGTAATGTAGATAATCTAAGAGAGTATGTGGTCGAGGTGCTTACTTGATAGGTCATTGAAGAACTTTGAGGTTTACGTCTTTCGCCAATATCCATTCCTGATCGATATTTGAAGTGACTAATTAATCGCTCAGATAGCTTCATAGGCATTTGACGCCACATTTGTAGATCCCCATTATAACGATACATAAGTAGAAAGTGTTCTTCTTGCGGAATAAAGTGAAGGTCTGTCATTTTTCTTCGAATAGCTTCGTTTATCATTTGCTTACTATAAAGCTCAACTTCATACAAACGTATTCCCTCCTTTTTTTATTATGGTAAGATTCTACCCCAGGAAGGAATTCTCCTTTTTTTTGAATAAAATTATCTCTACCGTACAACCTATTAGTGGAGTCGGAGTAACGAAAGGGGATTTCATACAATATATTTACCCGTATAAAAACCATTTCACTGTTTATACTATAACTGTCGATGGGCTATAGCCAAGCGGTAAGGCAACGGACTTTGACTCCGTCATGCGTAGGTTCGAATCCTGCTAGCCCAGTCCCACAAGAATCAAGTGCATTCGCTTGATTCTTTTTTTGCTATCATAATTCTCATATTCCCTTGCATATGGTTGATACTAGACAACCCTAAAAGGTACGCTTTGTTCCTTATTAAAAGTAGGTGATAAATTGAGGATTTTTAGTGAGTTTAAAGAATTTGCTGTAAGGGGAAATGTCATAGACATGAGTATTGGGGTAATCATCGGTACAACCTTCGCTAAGATCGTTGAATCGTTAGTTGATGATATTATAATGCCTCCGTTTGGCTTCGTGTTCGGACAAGTTGATTTCTCTAATATGTATATTAATTTATCGAATCAGCATTTTGATACGTTTGCTGAAGCCCAAGAGGCTGGTGTCCCCATGCTCAATTATGGGATGTTTTTAAATCATGCTGTTCATTTTATGCTCATTGCCTTTGTCCTCTTTTTAGTTGTGAGGCAAATCAATCGAATAAGACGACCACAAGAAGACCCACTTTTGAATATGAAAACGAAAAACTGCCCTCATTGCTGTCAGTCCATTGCCTTTAAAGCGACGAGATGTCCAAACTGCACTTCTGAACTCGAAGACTTTCGCAGCACTGTGAAGCAACGACCAACGTACGTACGCATTCAAAAGAAATCCTCATCTTAATTTTGACTTTCTTGTTTTTATTAGTACTTTTGGTGGTTGTTTTTGAATCCACTTAATAAATTTTTTGAGTTGCTCGTCATCCCTTAGCCTTTCTATTGTCATTAGTCGTAATGCAAGTTCTTTGTTCGTATAAAGCGCATGAATTTGCTTATGGCAAGGTATACACAATTCAACTGTTGGAAGGTGAGAACCGCCTTCCTCTTTTGGAGTCAAGTGATGGACAGTGAGTTCAACCTCGTCACGGTCACACATTTGACAACGCCCCACTCTTTTTTTCATCTTAGTCTTTATCTCCTTGTTTAACCCATATCTTGTTTTCCTTCATATAGAATTCAATTTTTCCTTCTTTCACTAACTCGGTGACATAGGCAAGCAAAGCTGTTCGATTTAGTACATACATCGATAGTTGATTCAGTATGATCCCTCGTTTGTTAAACACATTTTGCAATAAATCATCTTGAGCGATACATCCATCGGCATTTACGCACTCCCGTATGTCTTGTAATATCTCGTTATGATGCCGAACATTTTCTCTCACGGTCTTTTTGTAATCCTCTTCATAGTACCCATGACCTGGAACAGCTCCTGCAACGGGTAAATGAAGTAACTTCTCAAACGATTGTTTTGCTGTTAGCCCATCCACTAGAAAAGGAATGGCATGTTTCTTTAACGTTTCAACACTAACATAACTATCAGCAGCATAAAGTATTTGATCAAATTGTAAACCAAATTGGTTGTAACTATGTCCTGGGAGAGCATGCAAGTAGACGTTGAATCCATCCATTTGCATCTCTCCATGTTCACAGGTCACATCCACCTTGATTGATGGTCCCTCCAAAAATTTATTACGTAAACTTGATAGTGGTTCGTTCCCTTGGAACAACGATATAGGTTCTAACCTTGGATTTCTCAAAATCGATTCCTCAAACACAGGAGCAAACGTTTTAAGATGAGGAATATGTTTTTGTAAGTAAGCAGCACCCCCAAAGTGATCTGTATGGGCATGAGTAATAAAAAGAGTCGTAATCGGCTTCCCTTTTTCTTTCAGTTGTTTTAACACTTTTTTCGCTGTACTATCATCTATACCAGCATCGATCAGTAGACCTTTATCCTTTTTTTCAATATATCCTATATTCACCGCACCAGAAAAATAACTGCACTCGTCTGTTATCTTTATCCACTTCAAGACGTTCGTCTCCCTTCTCCTTCTTCCCGTTCTCGTCTTACTTGAACAAAACCAATGAACAGAAAGTTTAAACCTATCAAGGCTGCAATAAATGGACCAAATAAGAATTCACCACGACTTAACAAACCAGTCAGAAAAAAAGCGACAGCCGTTATCGTGACTATACACCCTAAAACAAAAAATGAAATCAATTCTCTTCCCCCTTCCCATTCGTTTTTTTTGTAGCTAATTCCTTTTTTATCTTATAAAAAAGACACACAGGTACGACAAAATTTGCTACGATAGGACAAGATCTAATTTTGAGAGGAGACTAGTTATGCAAGTGGCTTATCATAACGACACAGTTATTCATATTCCTAGCTATGAGCGAGAAAAATGGCAACAATTGTATATGGCTAGTATTCGACAAGAGGTCACTTGTATACATTGTCATTCGCCATTAAAGATGGAAGTAAGTATCGACACTCCCCCATCATTCATTCACTTACACCCAAAAAAAGAATGTCTTGATACAGCTATACTTATGGAGAAGAAATTCATACAAACGAAAGAACAAGAATTGGAAGCATCCCATATAAAGGGGGATTCCGCGTTCCAACTTCCACAACGAAGAGCCATAACAGAGAATTCCTCATCTGATTCGACTGTTCTCTGGAAAGAACCCGAAGAAGTAAAGGCCATACCCACATTTGAGCAAAAAAAATCTCTTCCTTCACAACATTATTCAGGATATAGAGAAACACTCACACAAAATGGCATTTTTCTTGACGATAATCAATGGAGAGCTGTTCAATCAACAGAAGGACCTCTTCTGATCCTCGCTGGTGCCGGTAGTGGAAAAACGCGTGTACTAACAACTCGCACTGCATACATGTTAACAGAACTCAATTATTCTCCAAAAGAAATGATTTTAGTAACCTTTACAGCAAAAGCAGCGAAAGAAATGAAAGAACGGATGGGTCTTTATCCTGGTATTGACTCAAGAACCATGGGTCAATTAATGATCGGGACCTTTCATAGTATCTTTTATAAGATGCTGATGCACCATGAACCGGAACAATGGTCACCTCATCGTCTGCTAAATCAAGACTGGCAAAGACAAGCAATGGTTAAAGAGGCAAGTCGCGAGATTGATATTGATGAGAAAGAATTTGCATTTGACCAAGCATTAACGCAAATAAGTTGGTGGAAAAATCACCTACTCACTCCCGACCAAGTGACACCAAAAGACGTTTGGGAAGAACGCGTTGCTTATTTATATAAGCGTTATGAGCAAATGCGAACCCAAAAACAGTTATTCGATTTTGATGATATGTTACTTGGCCTATATGATTTATTAACACATAATCCTAATCTCCTGAAACGTTATCAACAACGTTTTGCTTACGTTTCCGTAGATGAGTTTCAAGATATTAATAAAGTTCAAGTTGAACTGATTACAATGCTTTCTGATCGAACAAAAAATTTATGTGTTGTAGGTGATGACGATCAGTCGATCTATGCATTTCGAGGCAGCGATCCATCCTATATTCTTACTTTTAAAGAACGGTACCCAGAGACAAGAATGGTTGTTTTAGATGAGAATTATCGTTCCACTCATGAAATCGTATCTTCTGCTAATAATGTAATTGCAACCAACCGCACTCGTTATACCAAACAGTTGCTTGCACAACATTCATCAAATCATGCTCCCCTTCTTTTTTATCCTTATGATGAAGAGGAAGAAGCAACGATGATTATGACTGATATCAAAAAACAAATCGAAGCTGGAGCAAAGCCTTCAGACTTTGCTATTTTATTTCGCACAAACAGTTCAGCTAGAGCACTTGTAGAGAGATTCATTTCATCAAGTATTCCGTTTCAATTGGAAGCCGATGGTGAATCATTTTATCGTCGTAAAGCCATTAAAAAGATCTTGGCTTACCTTCGCCTATCGCAAAACCCTGACGATTCCAACGCCCTACAAGATTTAGTAAGCGCCTTGTTCTTAAAGCAACAAGCGACTAGTGACATAAAAGCAGCAAGCATCTCGAATGATTGTACCTATGTAGAAGCCTTAGCTCATTTACAAGGACTACAACCATTTCAAATGAAAAAGTTATCAGAGCTTCCAAATAAATTTAAACAATTGAACAAGAAAACGCCAATAGAGGCTATTGAGTTTATCGAGCAGGAAATGGGCTTTAATGAATATGTAAAGAAACAAGGAAATGAAGGCAATAAAATGGAGCGAGGATCTGATGATGTAAGAGATTTAAAAGTAATGGCAAGGCATCATTCATCCATTTTTGATTTTTTACAGTACATTGATCATATGACAATCAAATATGAAGAGATTCGTTCTCAAAAAAACGTGAATAACGCAACACAGTTATTAACGATACATCGAGCAAAAGGGTTAGAGTATAAATATGTGTATATACTTGGCTGCGTGGAAGGTGGCTTGCCTCATGACTATGCATTAGATGCTTGGCGAGAAGGAGATGACAAACCTCTCGAGGAAGAACGGCGTCTCATGTACGTTGCAATGACTCGCGCAGAAGAAAGCTTAAAAATGTCAGTTCCTATCATGAGAAGAGGAAAAAAAGCTTTTCGTTCTCGTTTTGTAAGAGAAGTTCAACGAGTTGCTCCAAAGCAAACACTTAAAATATAAAAGGAGTAAGAACAATGAATGCCACAGAAATGATTGCAGAAACGAGACAATGGGTTAAGGATCAGCTTCTACAAGAGAAAACAGGCCATGATTGGTATCATATAAGACGAGTAACGGATCAAGCTATTGAAATCGCGCGAATAGAAGGTGCCGATGAGTTAATTGTTACACTAGCGGCCCTTACGCATGATTTAATTGACGACAAAGTTGTGGAAAGTGAAGCTGAAGGGTTAAAGAATGTTCTTGATTGGTTAATTAAGATTGGAACAACCGAAGAACAACGTCAACATATTGTTGCTATTATTACGACGATGTCTTATAAAGGTGGAACAAATCAACCTGTGACTACTTTAGAAGCACAAGTTGTTCAAGATGCAGACCGGCTAGATGCGTTAGGAGCGATTGGAGTAGCTCGAACCTTTGTTTATGCAGGAAGCAAAGGAGATCCAATGTATGATCCAACACTATCTGTTAGAGAAACTCTCACGCTCGATGAATATCGGAATGGACAGTCTAGCGCCATCGGGCATTTCTATGAGAAATTATTAAAGCTTAAAGATTTAATGAATACAGAAGAAGGAAAAAAGCGCGCTCACGAACGCCATCAATTTTTAAAGAACTTTCTAGATCAATTCTTACTAGAATGGGGTCAAGATTCTAAATAGAATCTTGATTTCTTTCCCCCTAGCTACCAATAGGTAGATAGGGGGCTTTTAAAATACAGGCTTATTTTCTCAAAACAGATGTAATCTCTTCTATTAAAAGTTCAATTGGATCTGATTCTTCTTTATTTAATTGAAATACAACTTTCCCTGAATCCATATTGACAATCTGCCCTTCAAAACTCTCTTCTTTCACCTTCAGAATAATTTTATTCTCTTTTTTTCTTTTGTTGCTATAACTTAACTTATCTATGATAGACATCGCTTCAAAACCTTCACGAGTCAACACCTCATCCTCGCTTTGTTCGTTACCAATTTCATTTATCATCTCTTCAAAATTTGGATCGAATCTATATTCTAACGTGGTATCTACGTTACTTTCACTAGCTTTTCCTAATGGCTCATTAGCTCGTTGATAAGCAAATTCTTGTTCATTAAGTTTTATTTCCATCTCTTTGCGTTGATAAATATAAAGTAAAGGCATGTTCCTCTTCCCCATCATGCTGCTCACCTCTTATAATTTTTACTTATTTAACTATACATGCAACTGTTGAAAAGTATGATACATCTTTTTTATTCGAATATCATGATTAATTGAGGAAAAGCCACATATGTATAAGAGGACATGTTACTACACGTGCGAGAAAAAATAATAAGAGGTGAGAAAAATGGAGCAAACAGATCAACAGTTAAAAAAAGCTCTTCTAAAATTAGAAGAGGCGCTAAATCACTATGAAGACCTACTAGCAACAGTTGAAGAAACATCTGAAAGTAGGAACAGCAATCTACTATCAATCAGATCGTTAAAAGTACGAATTAGTGAGAAACAGAGGATGCTTGATCCTTCAACCCAATTTGAAGATATCACTGAAAACAATATTGAGCAATTTACATCACGTATTCCCTCTGGTCACGATGTTACGTTGTTTTATAAAAGAAGCCCTTTTCAAACGTCAATTGTTTATCACTCTGAACCAGTAAACCCTAAGCCTTGGCTCTCATATATAGTTTATAAACAAAAAGAGTTACTATAGTCACCAATCAATATTTTCCGGAGGTATCGTTACTAGCCTTCTCTTACTTAACGCCCATATTTTAAATATTCTAATCAGACATTCACCTACTAAACGAATCCCCATATGATAAAGAGATAACATCACAGTAAGGGGAGTTGCTATTTATGTATGGTCCACAACAACCATCTGTTCAATTTTTACCACCAGTAGTTGTTACGCAATATATCAATCAATGGGTAACAACATCTATTCCAACCTATGGTGAAGTCACTGCCTATATAACAGACTATAACCGTAGAACGGGAATGGTATCGATGTTCATTTATAGAGCACCACGCTTCCAACCGCAATTTATTCAGGTTCATCATAGTGATTTAATTGGAATCGCACCATATTATGGCCCAATTCCGCCGAGACCAGGAAGACCACCTAGACCACCATTCACTCCTGGTTACCCGGGCCCAGGGTTTCCTGGTGGCGGCTTTTGGCCATGGATTTTTCACCAAGCAGGACTATACGGTCCTCGCTAAAAAATCAAAAAAGGCTGACCCAGTGTCAGCCTTTCTTTATTATGATAATGATAAGATATTGTACCCACTATCAACGTGTAGCATTTCACCAGTCATCCCACGCGATAAATCACTCATTAAGAACAAAGCTGTATCCCCAACCTCTTCTTGAGTTGTTGTACGACGAAGAGGTGCTCGTTCTTCAATTTCTTTTAACACATCGTTAAATCCACCAATTCCTTTTGCAGCTAACGTGCGAATTGGTCCTGCGGAAATAGCATTCACACGAATGTTGTCTTTTCCTAAATCATTTGCTAAATATTTAACACTCGCATCAAGAGACGCTTTTGCTACACCCATGACATTATAATTTCGAACGACTCTTTCTCCACCTAGATAAGTAAGGGTAACAATGCTTCCACCTTCAGTCATAAGTGTACGTGCTTCCTTAACAACGGCTGTTAATGAATAAGCACTGATGTTATGAGCTAGCAAAAATCCTTCACGAGTCGTATTTAGATATTCGCCTTCTAATTCATCTTTGTTTGCAAAAGCGATACAATGAGCAATACCGTGAATCGTCCCTACTTCATCTTTAATCTGAGAAAACGTCTTTTGAATTTCTTCATCACTAGAAATATCACAAGGAAGAATAAGATGATCATCTCGATCTAATGTGTCCATTAAAGAGCGAACATTTTTTTCTAGTCTTTCTCCTGCATAAGTAAAAATTAGTCTTGCTCCTGCATTCGCCAATGACTGCGCAATTCCCCAAGCGATACTTCTCTTATTTGCTACACCCATGACAACGTATGTACGTTCCTCTAAATTTAGTTGAATCATTTTTTCTCCTCCATTGTGAGTAGTTATTAATACCAAGTACTAATTATTGTACCACACGTATTCCACGTTAGATAGTTCAACATAAAATCTCTCTATCCCTTTTTTGTTTTTATATTCTTTTGCTCATAATCGCAACGATCACATCGATAAATGATATTCTGATTCGATTGAGCTGTTAATAAATTGGTTATCGGCTTCTGATCTTGGCAATTAGGACAGACTACCATTACATCTTCTCTCATTTCAAATCCTCCTGTTTTTTTACTCATTCTCGCCCAATACATTTCCAGACATTCCTCTTATCTAAACAAAAGGCTGTTTTCGCATACTTTGTTGTTTTTTTATGGAATACGTGGTCTCCTCATGTTCGTTCCATTGCGCTTCAGCCACTCGCACCCGCAAGGAGGTGCCGAGCCTCCTCGGCTACGCCAGAGGGGTCTCGCCCCTACCTCTGCATTCCCGCAGGAGTCGAGTGACTTCCGCTCCATTTCACTATGAGGAAAAACTATTTCATAGCAACAATCTTTACGAAAACATCGAAACAAAAAAAAGAAATTGCCGCATTGCTCATCAACATATGATACAAAAACGTATCACAAAGTGATGCAAGCTGCGACAATCTCTTTTTTCTATTCTTCGTACGAACTATTAGATAAAAATGTTTTTGGTAATGCAGTTCCTCTCGTTCCCCTTGTGTCTACCTCTTCGGATTCACGAGGATAAATTATTATAAAGCTTTTCGGGCCTGAATGAGCTAGCACTCGAGGTAGGCGTTCAAGTTGCGGATGCCATGCTACCGTTCCTCTTCTAGCACTAAACACAACCACCACATCATCTGCCCGAAGCAATGGTTTATAAGTATTGTGCCACTCATTCCAAGACTCTAGACTTGTGATCGTTACTTTTGCATCTGGCTTAACCTTTTTAAAACTCTCTTCATAGCTTTTAGGATTATCTTTGACTACAAAGCAAGCAATGCTAGCACCTAATTGATTCGCCATTTTTTTGACGACTTGAACGGCTTGATAGTAACCAGCTTTATGATCAAAACCAGATGGAATGATGATCACAATTCTCTTTGTTGTATTTAAAGGATGCCCAAGTATGGATACTAAGACCATTTGAGTCGTACGTTCAAGAAGCTGATCTAACACCCCACCAAAAATCTTTTGAGGAGTTGAAAGCTTTCCATTCCAACCAATGACTGCTGTTGTAATCCTCGACTCTTCCATTGCACGTATCATTCCAGAAGTAATATTCGTATCAACACGAGTAAGCATTTGTATAGGGACTTCTGCTCCAGCTGCATAAGTTACCGCGTGCCCTAAAAGCTTTTCTGCTTCGACTATTCTAGTTGAGGAGTCCTCTCTTCCACCTTGTGCAACCGAAAGAGTATAAAGCGGTTCAGGAGACTGTCCTCTAATGATGAAGGATAAATCCATTAACGACTCCATCGTATGTGGATTTGCTATAGGAACCATTACCCTTTCAGGAGCCGATGATGGTTCGTATGGTTTTTGTTCTTCCTTCATGGCAATGATTCTTGAGAATTTCTCAACCGTATAGGGCCCAATCATGCAAGTAACTAAAATCATGACAATAATGGCATTTACCGTTGCTTGATCAAATAACCCCAAATCAAAACCAACAAGCGTAGCTGCCAACGTCGCTGCAGCCTGCGGAATCGTTAATCCAAACATGAGCTTAATTTCTTCTCCTGTATAACGGTAGATCTTTCCGGCAAGCCAAGCAGCTGTGAACTTCCCTATCAAGACAAGAGACACAACGAGGACAGCCTTGGTCCATGCTGTAGGGTCTGATAGTAAAATTCGTAAGTCCATTAACATACCAACTGATAATAAAAAGAAAGGAATAAATAATGCATTTCCGGTAAATTTTATCCGATTCATTAAAGGACTTTGCTCAAAAATAAATCGGTTGAGAGCAAGCCCAGCTAAAAACGCCCCAATAATAGGTTCTAACCCTGCTACTGTTGCAAAGTAGGCAGTAACAAACAGTACTGTCAACACAAAGATAAATTCTAGCGTTCCTTCACTACTTAAAGTACGAAAGAAAAATTTCGCTGCTATTGGCACAATGATAAAAACCCCTGAAACATAAACAATAAGGGAAATGATCAGAATGAACCAAAAATCGGGCGTTAACTCCCCTTGTGTAGAGCCAGCCACAATTGCCAAAACAAGTAAGGCAAGAGTGTCCGTCATGATCGTTCCGCCAACAGAAGTAGTAACAGCCTTATTTTTAGCAATGCCTAAACGACTAGCTATCGGATAAGCTAATAACGTGTGTGAGCCAAGTAGAGAGCCTAAAAGAATGGAACCTGCGATACTATAACCGAGAATATACGCTCCAACCGTCCCAAGTATAAAAGGAATCGTAAACGACATCGTACCAAATGTTAAGCTTCGATTTCTATACTTTTTGAAACCATCTAAGTCAATCTCAAGACCCGCAATAAAAATAATATACAAAAGTCCGACTGTTCCAAGTAACACGATAGTCGGGTCTCTATCTAATAACCCAAGTCCATTTGGTCCTATAATGACCCCTGCAAAAATAAAGCCAATAATTCCGGGTACCCTAAGTTTTGCCATAATCAACGGGGCCACTAAAAATACAACCATAGCAATAGCAAATATAAGAACGGGATTCGTCACAGGTTGTGGCAACATTGATTATTCACTCCTTTATCTATTGATGATTTCTTCAATAGGTCCTATCCATATTAAAGAACGACTAGCAAGCATGTCAACGGTTATCCTTTTTGTAACCCTTTCCAAATAAAATTCATTCATTTTGTAAGAGTAGTATGAATTTTCCACCCGTTTATTGCTTTCGTTTAACTGGTTAAGCTATAGTTGATTCTATCTTTTTGTTTGAATACATCGTATAGGAGGGTATAAAATGAAATTAGACATCATCGGGGATATACATGGATGTTATGAAGAACTCATCTCACTTATAACTAAATTAGGCTATGAAAAGCAAGATACTTCCTATATTCACCCAAAGGGAAGAAAATTAGCATTTGTAGGTGACTTAACAGACCGTGGTCCTAACTCAATAGCGGTCATCAAAACCGTAGCAGAACTTGTTTTGAGCAATCATGCTTTCTATTGTCCAGGAAACCATTGCGATAAATTATACCGATACTTTTTAGGAAGGAAAGTTCAAATTACACACGGTTTAGAAACGACGGTTGAAGAATTAAAACAATTGTCAAAATCAGAGCACCAAAAGATTCGTCATCAATTCATGACTCTTGTTGAACAATCTCCTCTTTATCACGTCTTGGACCATAACAACCTCATCATTGCACATGCCGGTATTCGCAGCGATTTAATCGGTCAGACGAATAAAAAAGTAAAAACCTTTGTCCTATATGGTGATATAACAGGTGAGACGAACAAAGACGGCACTCCCGTACGTCGTGACTGGGCCCAAAAACATCAAGGTAAGGAATGGATCATTTACGGTCATACTCCTGTTCGGAAGCCCCGGTTTGTTCATCACTCCGTTAATATAGACACCGGCTGTGTATTTGGAGGAGCCTTAACTGCCTTGCAGTATCCTGAAATGACGTTTGTGCAAGTACCATCCAACCAACCTTATGTAGAAGAAAAATTTCGAACGTTCGATCATTAATGAAAGAGAAGTGTGAGTCTATTGAAAAAATTAATGTTTACCATTGTTTTATTCCTTTTATTAACAGCATGCGGTCCTGAAGTCGTAATAGAAATTGATCAAGAACAAACTCGGATCATTCATGATGAATCAATCGAGATGATCTCCCTTTATGTTCGTGTTGAGAACAAAGGGCAATTACCTGCCAATGAACTTTATGCACGTTTCCTCGTAACTGATTCATTTGTCCAAACGGCACTAGGAGATCAACAGGAAATCACCTTTACCGATTCTGATAACAATCCTGAGCAATTTCAGGTAAGCGGAAATTCTAGTTTTTTCTTTTCAGAAGTTTTTTCCCTTCAGGAAGAAGTAACGGATGAAGATTTACAAAATGCCATCACAGTTGAAATTTTTGATGGCAAAGGAGATGTGGTTGCTTCTCATACCATTGAGCAAGTTGTTCATGACTAAAAAGGCTGTAGCCAAGTTCCGAGGCTTTAGGAACTCGCTACAACCTTTTTTTATAGAAGTCTCCTCATATCCTCTGGTAACTCACATGTCCGACAGATCTTCTCGCCCGTAAATGGGTGTTGAAATTCAATCATTCCACAATGAAGAGCTTGCCGAGTAATTCCAATATGTTTTCCACCATACAAGTCATCCCCAAGCAAAGGGTGACCTATATAAGAAAAATGGACTCTTATTTGATGCGTTCTACCTGTTTCCAACTTAATATGAACGAAACTGCCGTAACTTGTTTCTGACTGAACAGAGTAGTGTGTAACAGCTCTTTTGCCATCTTCTCGTACTTGACGAGTAATAATGCTGTTTGGATCTCTTCCAATCGGAGCTTCGATTGTTCCTTTTTTTCGAGAGAGTTCTCCAGTTACAAGTGCTCGATAATAACGATTAACCGCACCTGCCTGCTGTAATTTAGAAAGCCGATCATGCGCGATACGATGTTTCGCAACAATTAAGGCACCTGACGTATCTTTATCTAAGCGATTCACTGCATGAAACGTTGCCGGTATCTTTCTTTTCTTATAATACCCAAGTACAAAATTGGCTAATGTATGAGTCAAATGCTCTCTTGACGGAATGGTCGGAATACCTGCTTGTTTATTAATGACTAACAAATGGTCATCTTCATACAAAATTTCAAGTATCCCTTCTTCTGCTTCCATAGAAGAACTTGCCTGTTCGGCAGGAAGACAAATCGTTACCTCGTCTCCTGTTTGAATGGTCTGACGCACGGTCACCTCTTTTTCATTTACAAGAATTGACCCACCATTATGTTTAATTTGAGCAAGTCCTTTTTTGGAAATGTGGCATCTTTCACGTAGAAAAGGCCGGAGAAGCTCTTGATCCCAGTCTTCGTCGACCTTCCACGTCACATTAGCAACGTACTTATTCACGAATGAACGACTCCCTTACTCTCTTCCAGAACGGGAATGGTCGGAATCTCGCAAAACGAATTTTTTCCTCTGCAACTCGACATTGTAATGATTTAATTCGGGTATAGTCTAATGTGTAATGGTCTACCGTCACTTGAATATCTACGTCATTTAACGGCTTTAATAAACAAGTATGGTGTTGTGGCAAAACTAATGGAGAACCGACAGTACGGTACACCCGATTATTAATTGAAGCCATTTCAGCCATTTGAATGGAGGCTAATGAAGGATGCAAAATCGCTCCTCCTAATGCTTTATTGTACGCTGTGCTGCCTGAAGGAGTTGAGATACATAACCCATCACCTCGAAACACTTCAAATGGCTCTCCTTTTATATCGACGGTACTGACAAGAGAACCACCTATGCTTTTGATCGTGCATTCATTTAAGGCAAGGTGTCGTTCGGAATCAGTTGAGCCTTCTTGACGTATGACTACTTCAAGAAGAGGATATTCAACAATTTGATAAGGAGTCTTCGCAATATGAATGACCAATTTTTCCACTTCATCTGGTATCCAATCTGCGTAAAACCCAAGATGGCCTGTATGTATTCCAACAAAAGCGGTGTCCTCTAAGCGTTCGCAGTAATCATGAAATGCCTGTAACAATGTCCCATCTCCGCCAACGGTAATAACCATTTCAGGCTCATGCTCATCATACGTTAACCCAAAATCAAGTAAATACCTTTTGATTCTCTGCTGCAAAGTATTAGACACGTCATCCCCGCGAGATGTGACCATAAACTTCATGAAACTTCCTCCTCGTCTCTACAGTCTTTTTCCCTGTTCTTGTTTGGTTGTAATAATTTCTTGGGCGTCCCTAACTTCATCACGGATAATAGACATTTCCTCATCTAATTTAAACGCAGCTTCAGCAGCACTGTGCAATCTCATTTTAATATCTTGAGGAATCTCCCCACTATATTTATAGTTTAATGAGTGTTCAATCGTAGCCCAAAAATTCATAGCCAAAGTACGTACTTGTAATTCAACTAATATCTTCTTTTCGCCATCAATCGTTTGCACTGGGTAACGTAATACTAAGTGATAGGAACGATAACCACTTGGTTTTTTCTCAAAAATATAATCACGCTCTTCCACTATTTCGAAATCTTTTCTCGTTCGAATTAATGCAACGACTGTTTCAATATCTTCTACAAATTGAGTTACAATTCGCACACCCGCCAAATCCTGCATTCCCTCTTCTAGCTGATCGAGTGGAACATTTTTACGTTTCGCTTTGTCTAAAATACTTGAGACAGGTTTCACTCGTGCCGTTACAAATTCAATTGGTGTATGTTTCGAGGATTGTTGGTATTGCTCCCGAATCCCTTTAAATTTTATTTTCAATTCTTCAACTGCTTGCTTGTAAGGAGTCAAGAAAATCTTCCAATTGCTCATGTCATCACCGTCCGTCTATTGTACAGAAGTTCTCATTCTACCTTCTAATTAAACACCTCATGCACAGCTTTTTCCATTTCTTCTCCATAGTTGCTATTTCCTTCAATGTTCTCTGTTAAAAATGACAGTTCTTCAGCTATGGAATCTAATTCAATATGTATCGTTTCATTTAAGCGTAAGGTAATGATTGCTGATTGTTGCAATACTCTATGTAATTCTTCCCATGTATGTTGTGGAAAACTCACATAGAAAAATTCCTGTTCTGTTTCTAGAATGTACACAAATGCAAGTCCAGCGGAATCTACTAGCATCCGACCACCTGCTTGTAATGATTGAGCGAGCTCTTTATCTATCGTTTCATTCACAACTGCAAAATATTTTTCTTGATCCTTTATTATTTTCTCTACATTTAGTTTTTTCATCATGTCCCTCCAACTATTCTGTCGCGTTCATCAAAAGATTCCATCCTATTTTAACATAGTTCCAATGCAAATACGTATCAATCCAGTTGTAGTCTGTATATCGTTTTCTTCCATCTAGCAGCTTGTTCTTCTTACAATTGAACCAAATTACCTGATATAATAAAAATCATTCTTACTAGTTAATAACAAAATTTCAAACAAAGGAAATGGTAAAATGGCACAAGAAATTGAAATTGAAGTTAAATCCATGCTATCTGAAGAATCTTATAATGCCCTCTTACAAGGGTTCCATTTAGATAAAACAGCTGCAATCACTCAACACAATCACTATTTTGAAACACCTAGTTTTGCTTTGAAAGCCGCTCATTCTGGTCTTCGCATTCGTGAGAAAAACGGAAGTTACACTTTAACGTTAAAGCAACCTCATGAAGTTGGAAAACTTGAGACACATCAAGCTTTAGAGGAAAAAGAATGGCTTCATGCCAAAAAGGAAGGTATCTTACCTGAAGGAAACGTCGTTACCCAACTAGAAGCATTAAAGGTACCACTTAGTGAGCTTACATATGTCGGGACTCTCACCACAGAACGAATTGAGATTAACTATAATCAAGGGTTACTCTGCTTTGATAAAAGTTTGTATTTTGACCAAACTGACTATGAATTAGAGTTTGAAGGCATTTCAGAAGAGCACGCAAATTCAACACTTTTAACCTTACTAGCAGATTACAAACTGGACTATGCGTCAACTGAAAACAAAGTCCGGCGCTTTTTCACACGTAAAAATCAAATTGAGAAGGCATAGTCCAAAAACCACCAATTGTTGTTACGAATGTTCTTTGCTATGATAAGATTAACGAAAAATGAGCTATGTTTCAGCTAAAATTGAGGTGTAAATATGGACCTGTCCTTTCTTCAACACGTGAACCAGCTTCAAGCTGTTCAAAAACTTCAAAAAACACATACACAACAAACGATGATGCAATCAATGTTCTCTCAATTTTTGGAAGAACAAATGTCTAGATTACAAATGGACACACCTCAAACAAGTAAAAGAGACTTATTTTTACATCCAATGCTATCTTTTGATTCTATACAAAAAAATGAAATGACAAAAGCAGTTGATGCATCATGGACAAACTCCTTATCAGATAGAGAGACTAAATTTCAGCCGTTAATTGAAGAGGCTGCAAAAAAATACAATCTTGACCCTAAATTAATTTATTCCGTTATTAAACATGAATCCAATTTTAATCCAAATGCCGTTTCACATGCAGGTGCTAGAGGACTAATGCAATTAATGCCTGCTACGGCTCGAATGCTTCAAGTTACTGACATGTTTGATCCACAACAAAACATTAATGGTGGCGCAAAGTATTTACGTCAAATGTTAGATAAATATAAAGGAGATACACGTCTCGCATTAGCCGCGTATAACGCTGGTCCTGGAAATGTAGACCGTTATGGAGGAATTCCTCCTTTCAAAGAGACTCAAGCATACGTACCACGGGTGTTCAATACGTATATGAATGCGTAAGGAAACGGCTTTTATTTGAAATAACACATATACTATAACTGATAGAAATACGGGCATAGCCCTTTCTCTATCAGTTTTTTTAATGACATTTTTATGTTCTTATCTCTTAACCAATCACCAAATTTGCCGTACCATTGTCATATTGCTACAATATGAGAAAGAATGAATATTATTATATTTGCAAGAATTAGAGGAGTTTTTGAAATGACAAACCCTAGTCAAACACCTTTTGATGCGTTAGGTGGGGAAGAAATCCTATCAAAGTTAGTTGATACGTTTTACAACAAAGTATCGAAGCATCCAGACCTTGCCCCGCTCTTTCCAGATGACCTTACTGATACTGCTCGTAAGCAAAAGCAATTTTTAACTCAATTTTTAGGTGGACCTACTCTCTATTCAGACGAACATGGGCACCCGATGTTACGAGCTCGCCATATGCCATTTGTTATTACCCCAGTCCAAGCTGATGCATGGATTGCCTGTATGGAAGATGCCATGGACGAGAATGGCATTGAAGGGCTTATTCGTGAATATATGCTCGAACGACTAACAATGACCGCTCATCATATGGTTAATCAACAATTGTAGAAAGGAGAATGACCATTGAACCAAAAAGATACTCCTTCAACTTGCGATCATCAACTTGGCGTTTGTGGTCTAGATCCTGAACAATCGTTATCTGAAAAGCGCCATAAACCAATTGAACTATACACGTTTATAGATCCTTTATGTGCCGATTGTTGGGCTTTTGAACCTGTCTTAAAAAGACTCCAACTCGAGTACGGCAATTACTTTCGAATCCGAACTTTGGTCGCTGGTCGCCTTCAAGCCTGGAATGTATGTAAAAATACTACAAAAGGACTGATCTCAAATAAGGAAAAAATAGCTTCTGTATGGGAGCAGATTGCTTCCAAAACAGGGATGTCATGTGATGGCGATGTTTGGTTAGAAAACGAATGGGATTCTCCTTACCTTGCTTCCTTAGCGATCAAAGCTGCTGAATTACAAGGCCCTCAAGCAGGAGTAAGATTTACGAGAAAAATGCGAGAGGCACTTTTTCTAGAAAAACAAAACATTACGGAAGAAAAGGTACTCCTAGAATGTGCGGAAAAAGCTTCTTTAGATGTTAATGAATTTATACGAGATCTATCGTCGAAAACAGCAACGAAAGCATTGCAACATGATATTAAAACGACGAATGAAATGGGCGTTGATGTGGTCCCAACTTTTGTCTTTTTTAATGCTAATGTGGAGGATGACGGAATCAAAGTAACGGGGCATTATCCGTATAAAGTTTATGTACAGATCCTAGAAGAGATGCTCGGATTTAAACCTGTTCCTGCTGTAACGTTGACATTGGAAGACTTTTTAAAACGTTATGAATTTGTTGCGACAATTGAAGTTTCAGTTGTCTTTAACTTAAGTGAAGAAGAAGCAGAGAAACAATTAAAAGCACTTGTATTACAACAAAAAGTAGAATCTGTCCCTGTCAAATATGGCATGTTTTGGAGATATCTAGGATAAAAGCCACTTAGTAGCTATCCACAGCTACTAAGTGGCTTTTTGCTATTCTTACGCAGGAGAAACTAAGTTTTACTCTTCTAAGGTTGGCCAATTTGTCATAATATAAAATAGCATTTTTTTGATAGGAGGGGCTACTGTTGAATCGGATTCGACTCATAATCGGTATTCTGTTCATCCTTATTAGTTATTATTTTTTCATCTTGTCCTTAATGCAACTGTTCCCAATATGGATTTCAGCTCCATTGTTATTTGCCACTCTCGTTTTTACACTGGCACCTCTTGCTACCAAAAAACGTTTCAAAGGATTTAATTAAAATAGGGCACTGATTAGGTAAAGAACCTTATCAGTGCCCTAAATATTAATTTCGTTTTTATTGATCTAATAATTGTTCCATTTCAGTTAATGTTTTTTCGAAAACAGCCAATGCCTGTTCAATTGGCTCTGAGGAAGTCATATCAACACCAGCATGTTTTAACACTTCAATAGGGTAATCGGAACTTCCTGCTTTTAGAAATTCTAAATACCTCTGTACTGCTGTCTCTCCTTCTTCAAGAATTTGTTTTGATAAGGCTGCTGCTGCACTATAACCTGTTGCATATTGATAAACATAAAAATTGTAATAGAAATGTGGAATTCGTGCCCATTCTAAGCCAATTTCTTCATCAATAACAATGTCATCTCCAAAATACTTCACATTTAAATCATAATATGTGTTAGTTAATAATTCTGGTGTTAACGCTTCTCCATTAGTCGCTTTTTCATGGATCAATTGCTCAAATTCTGCAAACATCGTTTGACGGAAAACAGTCCCTCTAAATCCTTCAAGAAAATGATTTAACAAATAAAGCTTTTCTTTTGGATCCTCTGTTTGCTTTACCATATAATCATTTAACAACGCTTCATTTAATGTCGAAGCTACCTCAGCTACAAAAATCGTGTAGTCTCCATATAGATAAGGTTGATTTTCACGAGTGTAATAGCTATGCAAACTATGACCAAATTCATGAGCAAGCGTGAAGAGGTTATTCACATTATCTTGCCAATTCATTAAAATGTATGGCATCGTACCATACGCCCCTGATGAATAAGCGCCACTACGTTTTCCAACATTCTCTTCAACGTCTACCCACCGTTTTTCAAAGCCAGCTTTTAATGTAGAAACATACTCTTCACCAAGAGGAGACACTCCTTTTGCCACAAGCTCTTTTGCTTTATCATATGGAATTTCCATCTTTACATCTTTTACAAGTGGTGTATAAAGGTCATACATATGCAATTCATCGACACCTAATACTTTTTTTCTTAACCTAACATAACGATGAAGCAAATCTAATCTGTTATTGACTGTTTCAACCAGCTGATCGTACACGATTTCCGGAATATGATTTGCACTTAATGCCGCTTCTCTAGCGGACTTGTATTTTCGAACTTTCGCATAAAAAATATCTCTTTTTACTTGCCCACTAAGAGTGGATGCAAACGTATTTTTGTATTTTCCATACGTACGATACACAGCTTTAAATGCATCTTCCCTTACCCTACGGTCACTGCTTTCTAAAAAGCGAAGATACCGACCATGCGTGATTTCTACTTCCTCTCCATCTTCATCTTTAATGGTTGGAAAAGTTAAATCTGCATTATTTAACATTCCAAATGTAGTGCTCGGACTGTTTGTCACTTCTGCTGCTTGTGCTAAAATCGCCTCTTCTGCTTCAGATAAGACATGAGCTCGTTGTTCGTTTAGTTCAGCAAACATTTGCTTATATACCTTTAATCCATCATGTTCACTGATAAATCGCTCAATCTTAGATTCGTCAATAGATAGAAGTTCTGGAACTATAAATGAGGCCACTTGTCCGACTTGTGCGGCAAGGCTCGAAGCTCGATCGTTCAATCCCTGGTAATACGAATTAGATGTATCTTGATCGTTTCGCATATGCGCATAGGCATATAGTCGCCCTAGTTTCTCAGAAATTTCATTCTGTTTTTCAAGAGCAACAAAAAGAGTAACTGCTGAATCAGCAAGCGTACCTTTACAAGCTTCCAAATAAGGAAGCATTATTTGAATTTCCTTAAATTCTTTTTCCCATTCTTCATCTGTTGAATAGATCGCTTCTAGGTCCCATGTTTTTTCTAAAGGAACTTCTTCACGTTTTTGCAATTTTTTTGCCAATTACGTAGCACCTCCACCATTTCATTCCATATTATATATTCGACTTATGGGTACTTATTCCTTTATTCTGCCCCTCATTGTTTCTGTTCATGATTTTTGCTACTTCTCGAACATACATAGTTTGATCTAATGAAATAGCTTCTTCTACGGTACTTGGCACTATCATATCGCGAACGCGTCTGAATGAATGTTGGCCCTTTTTTTCTAAATAACCAATTTGAACTAGAAATTGAAAATAGCCATGAATGGCATCCGTCCAATTTTTATTTTCGTTCGGGAAACGTAACATAAAGGTTTTGCGTTCAAAAAATGGCTGAATACAATGAATGGCTAAACGAATGGAAAATACTTCGAATAAAGGCTGATGTTGAAAGAACTCTATGAGAAGGTAGGTTTGCCAATGGAATGGGGACGTCGCTATTAACTGATGGTGATTCGAAGGCCAACCAGCTTCAATCGGAAAAAGACTTGGAGGAATTCGGTGGCGATATAGGAGATTTTGATGATGAGTTTCTGCTTTTGCTTTATATGGAGTTGGGCGATGATAGCGCCAATGCTTCTTAACTGTTAACCATTTCTCTATCATCTTTGCATGTATGGGCTTAGGAAAAAGGAACGATTCAATCGAAGTATTTACAGCTACTGTCTCTTGATACGAGGCTATTAATCGGGTGGTACTATAAGGAGTAAGTTGGTGCAAAGAGCCAAACTTTGATTGATCTGGACAGAAGTAGGAAACAACCGCTTCATTATTATCTAATGTTCGAATGGTATGCCATTCAAAGGGCCTCATTGAAAAAGTGTGTGGACCATGTCGTTTCAAGCGATTTCCACCGAGTATCCAAAGTGGTATGATACCTAGCTGTTCGTATCCACTTGTACGACTATCAAGAAGAGTTGAATGAATAGGAGAACATTGAAATTCGAGGGCGTAAATCTGGTGGTTAAAGCGGAATAAAAGATCAGGTCGTTGCCTAATCAAAGGTAAATAAACTTCCATCGCTACGTCTACTTGTTCATTTTTTAACCAGTTAAAAAGTTGTCTCTTGCCATTTAGATGATAATAGGTTTCTTTTTCCAAAGAATTCATACAATTTGAATTTGCTTGATGAGCAAAATGCCAAAGCTTGGTTGTTCCTAACTTTAATTGTACGAGTGAATGACAAACTGGACAAAAAAATGACCTTTTCTTTCTTAACTCTTTTAATTCACTTAGATGCCAAGGATCCATCATGGAAATAACTGTGCCATCTTTTAATTTTGCATTAAACATTATCCACCTCCAAGTAACTAATTTTTTAAAGATTCGCTCTTATATATAAAAATTCCTGCTCCAACCTAAAATTTTATACCGTTTTAAAAAAATATAAAAATGGGGTGTTCCTTAAAGGACAATCATGCCCTTTAAGGAACACCCCATAACTTATAATAATGGCGATAATAATCTAGAAGTAGATTCGATTACTCGATAAAAAATAGAGCGATTTCTAAATAATTGGTAACTAAGTTGATTGGAGTGCTCCAAATCATAAACAAAATCACTAACAAGGGTCGTCACACTTTTTGTTTGATATAAATAAGCATTTACCTCAAAATTCAAGTGAAAACTGCGCATATCCATATTTGATGTACCAATAGAAGCCATTTCGTGGTCAACAATAATCAGTTTGCTATGCATAAATCCACGATTATACTCAAAGATTTTCACACCCGCTTCAAGTAACTCTGGAAAATAAGAACGCGAAGCATGAAAAACAATACGTTTATCAGGACGACTAGGAACGAGCAACCTGACATCAATTCCACTTAAAGCTGCAATTTTAAGCGCACTTAAAATATCATCATCAGGAATGAAGTACGGACTTGCTATCCAAATGGATTTTTTCGCTGAAGTGATCATCGAGAAGAATAGTTTCTTATTAACTTCCCAGCGCTGATCAGGGCCACTAGCAATCATTTGTACTCCCCCATCTGAATTGACAGATGTTAATGCTGGGGATAAATAGGTCGGATTTAATATCGTTTCTCCCGTTTGATAATGCCAATCTTGTAAAAAAATAAGCTGTAACGTACGAACTGCTTCTCCTCTTACAAATAAATGCGTATCTCTCCAGTTTCCAAAATAGGAATGCTTTCCTAAATATTCATCTCCAATATTTAAACCGCCAACAAAGCCTACAACCCCATCTATAACAAGGATCTTTCGATGATTTCGGTAATTTATTTTATGGTTTAAAAAGGGGAGTTTCACCGGTGAAAAGGCTGATATTTCTACTCCAGCCTCTTCCAATTCTCGAATATACTTCTTTGAAAGACGCCAACTCCCCACTGCGTCATAAAGAAAACGAACTTCAACGCCTGACTGTGCTTTTTCAATTAATATTTCTTTAATTTCTTGACCAATTTCATCATCACGTACTATATAATACTCAAGATGAATGTGGTGTTCTGCTAATCGAAGAGCATGCAAAATATGAGCAAATGTTTCTTTTCCATCTGTAAGAACCTTTGTCTCACTTGCAAACGATACAGGATTTTTCCCTAATCGATGTGCTAAACGAAACAAGAGTTGTTGGTGTCCACCCATCTTCCCAATTTGATCCTCATTCAATTGTCTCTGACCTTCAATTTTCTCAAAAGCTCTTTCATCTTGAAGAGCTTTAATAGAAAATGATCGGCTCTTGCGTTGATTTTGTCCAAATAATAGATAAAAAAAGAAGCCGACTAATGGAAAGGCTGCTAGAACAAGGAGCCAAGTTAACGTTTTCGTTGGATGCCTATTTTCAAAAAATATAACAACCGCAATAAATACAACAGACAATGAAAAGGCAACACTTAAAGCTCCAACAACCCAACCTTCCCAGTAAATTCTTGTCATATAAAGGACTGCTAATAATGAAGTTATGAAAATAAAGACATTAAATTGATTTCTCATGTGACACTCCAAAAATGAATTTCCTTTTAAAAAACTAAAAAGAAGGACCCTAGGTACAGGCTCTCAAAAAAGGTGTTGATACCTTTTTAGCAGCTTCCTCACAGGTCCTCCTTTTGCTACCATCTAACTACAATCCATATGATGTTAACCCTTTTATTGCTATTTAGAAAATGAAGATCGAATAACAGGCAGTGCATTATCTTTCACAATTTCTTTCCCGTATTCTTTCATTCGGTAGATAGAAATATCGGATTCATATCCATATTCAAGCATTTGGCTTAACATATCATCTTGTTCATCTTCATTGTAACTATCATCGTTGAAAAGAACATGAAGATAGTACGTACCTTCAAAATGATATAATTCATTGAACAAATCATTAATAAAGAAGTTATGACTTAATGAAATGACATCTTCAAAGTCTTTAAACCCAATGACAATTTCAAGATGATCATTTATTGGGTCTAATTCATCATCTTCATTTCCTGACATCAAATCAACTAAATTTGCCTCTCCTGAATCTTTATCCGTAACTGGAATTTCAAGTTTCACACTTCCATCAGAAACTTGACCTCTTGTCACAACGATTTCTAACCCTTTATCTAATGCATGAACCTGTATCCATAAAGGTCCATCCAATTCAAGTGCATCATCTTTATCATTGGCCTCATTCATCATTTCGAAGAAGAGCTCTTCTCCACGCTCACGATTGTACCAAATTTCGTCTCGGTCAAAGCCCCTATCCTCAATATCTGTATACGTTATAAAAAATTTAATGGTCGTATCATTGACGCGTTCAATATCCATATTCGCTCTCCCTCCTAATCGAGTAATGGTACTAGACTTCGTTCTTGATGAGGTACTCTTTTAAACCCCCTTCAGATTCTTAGTCATGTAGTGAAGCCTTACACATTTGTAACTAACCTTTAATTTCGTGGTAAGTGTTCTTGAATCCTTCCTACTACCTCTGAATATCTCTGGGCAGCCTATAATGCTCATCTCAATATAAGCTTACTACTATTTTATGATAAATCTTTTCAAAATGGAAATTTTAAAACTGATTTTTTCCGATAATTTAAAAAGAATCAGCACTATAACCATTATAACAGGTAATTAACCAAATATGACTTTGAAATTTAACGATCATATTTTCTCTGGATAAGCCATATATGTTCTTAGTAGACGGTTAGACAAGCTCCATACATAACAATACGACACTGCTAAATGTATGACATATTTCTGGCCATTATGAAAGAAAAAATGTGCTTACGCCAAAGGATGATGCAAACTATGGATACTGAATTTCTCATATCTTTACTAACAATTATTGGCATCGACATCATTTTAGGTGGAGACAACGCGATTGTCGTTGCCCTGGCTTGCAGGAATTTACCTAAAGAAATACGAAACCGAGCCATTGTTCTTGGAATTTGTTTAGCACTTGTAACGAGAATGTCTCTTACGGTTGTAGCCGTACAATTATTAGAAGTTCCATTTCTGTTGGCCATAAGTGGTGCTCTCTTAGTGTACATTGCTTACAGTTTGCTAACAGATCAAGCAGATGACCGAGAAATAGAAGGTGGTACTAGCTTATGGAGTGCCATTAAAGCTATCATTATCGCAGATTTAGTCATGGGATTTGATAATGTCATTGCTGTAGCAGGTGCTGCTCATGGTGATCATACACTCGTGCTAATTGGATTGCTCGTTTCCGTACCCATCATTATATGGGGTAGCAAGTTAATCTTAAAAGCGTTTGACCGCTTTCCGATCATCGTTTATATCGGCGCGGGAATACTGGCTTTTACGGCTAGCAGAATGATCACACATGAACAAATGCTTTATCCACTTTTCAACAATCATCCTTTTTTCACATTGTGCTTCCAAATCTTCGTGATTGTAGGAGTCATGGCAGCCGGTGCTTTCCGTATCAAAACAAGTAAACAAAAATAAAATAAAACCCTTCTACTTCTTTCACTTTAAGTAGAAGGGTTTTTATTAATTGACTAATCGTTGTGCTTCTTGTAAATGGAATGTGCGTACTTTTCGCGGCAAGAAGCGACGAATTTCAGCGTCATTATACCCTACTTGCAAACGTTTCTCATCAAAGATGATAGGTCTACGTAACAAGCCTGGATTCTCACTAATGATCTGGAATAATGTCTGTAAAGGTAATGATTCTAGTTCAACATTTAACTCCTGAAAGACTTTTGAACGTGTTGAAATAATTTCATCTGTTCCATCCTCAGTCATTCGAACCACTTCTTTTACCTCTTCAACAGTAAGTGGAGATGCAAAAATATTTCGTTCCTCAAATGGGATATTATGTTCTTCTAGCCACGCTTTCGCTTTTCGGCATGATGTACAACTAGGTGATGTTAATAATGTAACCATATAGCGGACCTCTCCTTTCAAGTTTGAGATCTATGACGAACTAAGATGCGTTAATGTCAATTCGTAATTACATAACTATTATACAAATACGTTCAATATTTGTATATACATATTAGAAGCTTTTTCTTATGCATTTTTATTGAACGACCTATACAACGAATATATCTAAAGGATAGTTACCCCTCATCATGACATTATAAACCTATTATACAGAAAAATCTTTTCTAAACAAATATGTTTATTTAGTTGTTTTGTAACATTTCATTTTTGTACTCATACTTGTCACCTGATTGTCACACCTTAAGTACATGAGAACTTTACATTTTTCTCAGTATTTAACTACTTATGAAAAACTTACTTATTTATTTGTAGGAGCTGACATCATTGCAAAAGTATTCAATTGCCTTGCTATTTCTTTTTCTTTTATCGGCCTGTGCAACAGATGACATAACAAGCGATCAAATGGAGCGGCAACGTCTTCTAGTCGATGTTGAAAATATAACGAGAGATTCCATAAGACAAAACGTAGAATTATCAGGACAACTTTTACCTAAAAACCAAGTACCACTCTTTACAATGATGCCACTTGAAGTTACCGGTTTACATATAGAAATTGGCCAAGAAGTTCAGCAAGGAGACCTCTTACTGACATTAGATGACACTGAAGCGACTAAACAGCTCCAACAAGCGCGACGTGCTGTAGAGGAACTGAAACAAGGTCTTATTCAAGTCAATGAGCTTAATCAGTCAATCGAACGTAATGCAGCGAACATAAAAGACCGTGAACAAGAATTACAACAATCGATTGTTCGAACCCAAGCGTTGATGAATGAGTTGGACCCTGCCAATCTAGAAGATTCCATTCTCCAACTATTGCAATCGTCTTTAGACATCTCTATCAGACAAGCCGAACTCCTTCAAGTTACAGGAGCGGCCAGTTCATTTGCACCAGTTAATACAATGGAGCTTGAGTTGCAAATTTCCCAAGCCGAAGAAGCTGTTCGCCAAGCCGAACAGGCGGTTCAAGCTACGAAATTAACTTCTCCGATCTCAGGGATCATTGCGCAGGTAGATGTAGCTGAAGGACAAACTGCTTTACCAAACGTCCCTCTTGTCACGATTGTTGATTTAACTCAGATGATGGCTACTTTCCCAGTTAATAGTTTTCAGGTCACTCAACTACAAGCTGGTATGCAAGCGGAACTACAAGTAACCGGAATTCATGAAACGATAACAGGAGAAATTTCTAGTATCTCCCCTGTTGTTCATCCACAAACGAATACATTCACAGTTCAGATCCCCGTTTCTAACGATAATGTGAGGTTAAAAGGTGGAATGAGAACGACTGCGATCATTGACCTCGACACCATTGAGGAAGCACTCATTATCCCTTCTGATGCTGTGTTGTACCAAGACGGAGAAGCGTATACGTTTGTTGTCACAGATCAAATCGTGCGGCGTCAAGCATTAGAACTTGGTACACGTGACGGAGAACAGTTCGAAGTCATTTCAGGTGTAGAAGAGGATGATCAAGTAGTAACGACTGGCAAAGAACGAGTAACGGACGGTGCCGAAATAACAATTCGAAGTGAGTGAGCAAAAAATGAACGTAGCAAAATTATCTGTCTTACGACCTGTTGCAATGGCGATGTTTATTGTTCTTTTACTACTATTAGGAGCAGTCTCACTACGAAACCTACCAGTTGACCTGTTTCCTGAGTTAAATTACCCTGTTGTAGCAGTAACGGCCTCATATGAAGGCGCAGGTCCTGAAGAAGTAGAAAACTTGATCACACGTCCAATTGAAGAACTGATGTCAAGTGTTCCAAATGTAGAATCGGTTTCTTCTACTTCCCGCACAGGTGGTGCTCTTATTCTTGTAGCTTTTGACTGGGGAACAGATTTGGATTTCGCTACACTAACGATGCGGGAACGAATTGATCAAGTTCGAGATCGGCTACCACCTGGCGTGGCAGCTCCTCAAGTAATGCGATTTGATCCAAGTATGTTACCGATTATACAATTAGCCATTACCGAGCCAGATGCAAATCTGGCAGAAGCAAGAACATTAATTGAAAATGAAATTCAACCAAGGTTAGATTCCATTGATGGTGTCGCCGCCGTTCAAATTGAGGGTGGAACTGAGAATGAAATACGTCTTGACGTAGATCCAGACCATTTAGCTAGTTTCGGTCTAAGCCTTACTGAGTTGCAACAAATCATCAGTAGTGAAAATATCAATATTCCTGGTGGACAAGTAACAGAAAGCAATCAGAGCTTACCTATTCGGGTTACAGGAGAGTTCCGTTCTATTCATGACTTGGAAGTGTTACCTATCCCTTCAACTGAAGGGGTAATCCCTCTAGGTCAACTCGTGTCTATCCAAGAGACTACCGCACCTGTATTACAGGAAAGTTACTTAAACGGAGAACCAGCTGTTGGCGTTTCCATACTAAAGGCTTCTGGAACTAATACGGTTGCAGTCGCTAGAGATATTCACCATGAAATTGATCAATTATTAACGTTGTTACCAAAAGGGGTGGAAATACGCTCCATTTTTGATCAAAGCCAATTTATTGAACAATCTATACGTGCAGTTGGTTGGAACATTGTCATTGGTGGGCTATTGGCTGCCTTTGTGCTTTACCTTTTTTTACGTAACATTCGAAGCACACTCATTATTGGCTTTTCAATCCCTATTTCTATTATGACTACGTTTCTATTTTTATTTTTTTATGGTGAAACGTTGAATATCTTAACACTTGGGGGGCTAGCACTTGGCGTAGGAATGATGGTTGATAATGCAATCGTCATCTTAGAAAATATATATCGGAAACGTTCATTAGGCGAAGATCGAAAATCGGCTTCAATTAATGGTACAAACGAAATTGGAGGTGCCATTATTGCCTCTACGTTAACAACCGTCGTTGTCTTTCTACCCATTGTCTTTGTTGAAGGACTAGCTGCTCAATTATTTAAGCCACTTGCAATCACAGTAGCTTTTTCTATGTTAGCATCATTAATTACAGCGTTAATTATTGTTCCTCTGCTAACCTCAACATTTATGAAGGTAAATGTCGATACATCTGCTTTTCAACGTGGGTTTGAAAGATCAAAGGCTTTTTATCAACGTTTTTTACAAACGGCTTTAACAAGACCAAAAACGGTCTTATTTACAACGCTAGCAGTATTGTCTCTATCTTTAGCTTGTATTCCTTTCCTTGGTACTGAATTCTTACCGGCACAAGACCAAAGCTTTATAAGCGTAGATGCACGCTTACCTGTAGGAAATAACCTACAATCGACATTAGAGTTAACAGAAGAAATTGACAAGCACCTTGTAAACATTCCTGAGATCGACTTATCTTTTGTCACAGTTGGAGGAACTGATAATTTTACAATTGGAGCAGGGTCTCAGGCAAACCGAGCATCTTATAGCATCCTGCTTAAGGAGATTTCAAAACGGTCCAGGTCCGATTTAGAGATTGCAGAAGATATTAGAGAACGCCTCTCACAAATTGCAAACGTAGATATTTCTGTTTCTGCCAGTGATACTGGCTTTTCCGAACATCCCATTTCCATTACAGTGCGGGGACCAGATTTACAAACTCTCAAACGACTATCAGATGATATGATCAAGACAATTTCACAAATTGATGGAGTTGTCGAACCCTCGTCTAATTACACAGAGGGGAACCCTGAAGTCACGGTTTCTATCAATCGTTCGACCGCTGCGTCTTACGGAATCGGCAGTGCTCAAATTGCAAGTACCATTGGAAATGCAACAAGGGGGCTTGTAGCGACAAGATTGACTCGAAATGGCGGAGAGATGGATGTTCGTCTTCAAGTAGCCGAGCGGTATACAGCATCAGTTGATCAATTAGAACAGCTTCTCATTGATACCCCTACAGGAGAGAGGATTCCTCTATCTGCTGTAGCAACTGTTCAACGAGGGCAAGGTCCTAGCTCTATCAGGAGAGCTGATCGTCTCCGTGAAATTACAGTAAGAGCCGATATTCTAGGAAGAGACTTAGGAAGCGTCGTAGCAGACATTGAACTGGCTTTAATAGAGGAGGTTCGGCCCGTTTTACCGAGTGGGTACCGCATCACATTTGGTGGCCAAAATGAACAAATGAATGATGCATTTTTTAAGCTTAGTGGTGCGATTGTATTAGCGATTGTCCTTGTCTACATGGTAATGGCGGGGCGTTTTGAATCCTTTTTCTATCCCTTTATTATTATGTTTTCTGTACCCATTACAGCCATTGGCGTTATTTTTGGTTTGCTCATCACAAATCAGCCAGTCGGGGTAGGGTCATTAATTGGAATCTTAATTTTAACAGGGATTGTCGTTAATAATGCTATTGTCCTCGTTGATTATATAAACACATTAAAAAGCGAAGGATATTCCACCTATGAGGCGATTCTCTTGGCAGGACCAACACGATTACGCCCTATTTTAATGACTGCGCTGACTACGATATTAGGTCTTATCCCTCTCACCCTTGGATTTGGTGAGGGAACAGAAGTACAGCAACCTATGGCCATTGTCATTGTTTTCGGATTAGCAGTATCGACATTTATTACACTGATCTTAATCCCTGTTATTTACAACATAGCAGATAAAATCAAACAGAAAAAATCAGACAAACAACTAGAAGTCTAACTGCTTTTTAAGGCTAATGGCCAAAAAAAGGTGTTTCAAAAAGGGTTACTTTTTGAAACACCTAGCCATTTTTATGCTGTTGTTTTTCTTGTAGGTGTCGGCATTGGACTTCTCCTTGACCCTACTTTCCAATCCCTAACATTTTTCTTCAAAAAATCTTTTAACATTTCCCGTTTCTTTTTGCCATTAAGACGCTTTACATCTTTCCTTTTCATGTTATCACCCTCATCATTGATGAAGAAGTTTTGCTACACAGTCGCTTGGTCACTTTCTTCTTCAAAAGTTAGAACCTCATTTACATCTTCATATGATGCACCATAAAGCTCTTTATCTTTATAAGTATGAATATTTTCATACGTGTGCTTCATTTTTTCGAAGATACTTTTTTCCGATTCATCGGTTGGTGACCAGTAAAGGATTTCAAGTTCATTCACTTCATTTGTAGCAAGTGAACGCCTTCGATATCCAACTGACTGTGCATGCTTAAATCCTTCTCTACTGTAAAAACGTTGGCGCTTCTGTGTGTCGGTATCGTCATAGTCAACTGGCTCTACTTCCAAAATAATGGGCTTTTGTTTTTCTTTTAATTGATTTAACAATTTCTTCCCCAAACCTTGGCCTCTTGCATTTGTAGAAACAAATAAATAGTCAACAAAGACAAAATCATCTGTTTCTACATACATCATAACATGATTCGGGCCTTCATCTTTATGGTAAATATCAGCTTTGTCTTTTAAAAGCAATTCGATATGTTCTTTTGATTTCATTTCCTCAATCGGGAAATATTGGTTCAGCTTCTCGTACCAATTCATTATCGTACCTCCATCATCATGATATATTTAGTATATTCCTCTTTCACCTTTGCTTAAACTGCCTCATTTCAGCATATCTTAGAAAGAATTTCCTTTATCAGGATTCACTTACTCACACGTAACATTCTCATACAATTGCACCGTGTTGCTTGGGGTCAGACCCCCCTGTAGTGCTTTTACGTACTACAGAGGGGTCTGACCCCAATTTATGACCCAATCCATGAACGCAAAAGAGCTGTTACGGTTGTAACAGCTCTTTGCCTTAATCAAGGGGTTTGTAATTAACTCCAGGAGTATAGCGATTCGACGCATTCCAGAGTAAAAATTCATTGATGCCTTGTTCATTTAATGCACGTATTTGGGCTTCCACTTCTTCCTTGCCATACCTTTTATAATTACCCTCACCTAACCAGGTTGCAGTGAAATCTTGAATCCATGGTCTAGAAACAGGTGGTTTATCCAATGCCCCTAACACTTCATTTTCCACTTTAGCATATTCCTTTGTAAGCTCATAAGGATGTAAGTCTGGTTTATTTATACCAAAATAAGGCGTCCAATGACTTGGATAGATCATCGATGAGATGACATCTACATTTTCTGAGATTTTAGAGAAATTTTGTCCTATGCCTGGTGCTTCTGAGATAGTTGCTGCATACCCAAAAATGTCGACTGATACATCAACATTGTAAGAAGATAATTGCTCCCTTGCGTAAGCAACAAAATCAGTCACTGCTTGCACTCTCTTTTGAACTTGGTCGTCTCCATCCTCATATTCTCCTACACCATACTCAAGAGTGTCGTCTCGACGTTCAAAACCTTCAGGAAAGCGGACATAATCGAATTGAATTTCCTTAAATCCCATTTCCGCAGCTTTTTTTGCCATATCTATATTATAATCCCAAACTTCTTTTAAAAAAGGGTTAACAAACGCTTCTCCCCGACTGTTCTTCCATACTTGACCATTCTCTAAAAATGAAAGGTCTGGTCTTTTTTCTGCTAATACTGAATCCTTAAAAACCACAATTCGAGCAATTGGATATACGTCATTTTCTTCCAACGTCTCCATTAATTTCTTCGTATCACCAATGAAATTCTGTGAGATGTTATAATATGGTGATCCTTCTTCAGGCCGATACGTTAAATAACCATGATCATCTTTTATGTCTATTACCATCGCATTTAACGCCGTGGTATTGACTAAATCAAGTAATGTACTGAAACGCTGGCCACCGGCAGAATTACCCGTTACATACACACCACGAACCCCATCTTCTGGATAAACAAACGAATAGCCTGAGTCGAATTCAAACCTGACCATCTGTTCAGGTAAAGCTAGATGTGTTTTTGTCCATTCTTTAATTTGATGGTCTCTTGCTTTGTTTGACTCTGTTTCTTCAGCTTGTACAGAAACAGTTCCTAGAACGAAGCCAAAAATACAAAGCATGAGCACAAACACCAAATGTTTCCCCATTGTGCTTCACAACCTTCTCTTTTGGTTTTGTGTTCACACTTATAGTGTATGTACTAATCCTCGTCTTTAGCATCCCAATCTTCAGGAAGTGGCTCTTCCGCTTCTTGAGCAAGCTGTTTTCTTTTTAAATCCAGTTGTTCTTTATGCCAAATAAACTGTTCACGATTTAGCAAATACTCTTTTCCATCAAAAATAGCTTTCACATGCCCTAACCTAATTTGCTGAACAATATATTCTTCTGACAGTTCTAAATAGGCAGCTAACTCCGAAATCGATATATACATAATGATTCCCCTTCTTTTTAAATAAGTTCAGAATGAAAAACAGTCAGCGAATAGTTTCACTGACTGTAATAAGTTAAATTGGTAGTACATAAAACAAAATTAAGAAGAAATGAAAAATGGATCCAGCTAAAACAAACATATGCCAAATCGCATGATGATATTTAAATCCTCGCCACACATAAAAAATGGTTCCTACCGTATAGCAAATCCCTCCAATGAACAAAAATGCCGTACCTGCAGGAGGCAATGTTTCGATAATCGGCTTTATTACAAAGATCGCTAGCCACCCCATACCAATATAAAAAACGGTGGACATAAATAAGAATTTTTTTACAAAGAAAACCTTAAAAATTACACCAACTGTAGCAATTCCCCATACAATCCCAAATAACGTCCATCCTAGCGCACCTTGGACAACAATAAACAATAAAGGAGTATAGGTACCTGCTATAAACAAATATATAGAAGCATGATCAAATATTTCAAATAGATCCTTTGCTTTTCCTTTTGGCATTGCGTGTACCATCGTGGAAGAGAAATAAAGCAAAAGCATTGTAACACCATATATAGTGAAACTAACAATATGCCAAGCTGATCCATACAAACTTGAGTAAACAATGAGGAGCACAAGAGCAGCAACACTCAATAATGCACCGATTCCATGAGTAATTGCATTTGCGATTTCTTCACCTTTTGAAAATGTATGTGTTGTTGCCATTTCAAACCCCTTTCAACCTTTCAAGACTTAAAGCTTCCTTGTGAACTATTATACACCTTATATGATTAGCAAATCCACCCTTTTTCATAAAATCAGTTGCACTCCATAGATTAAATCTATATAATTGATGAAATACACTTTTTTAATGACAGAAAAATTAACACAGCTAAGAAGAGGAGGAATGTCACGTGAGACATGTTACTTTAGTACAATTGTTTGACCACCCTATTACACAAAAATATGTAAAAAGATCTGGAATGGCCCATGCAGTTGCTTGTGCATATCACGCTTATCGGCTAGCTATAAAGCATGACGTTGATCCCGATCGTGCAACAAAGGCTGCATTCCTTCATGATATTGGCCATTACACTTGGTATAGGAATGGTCAATGGGATTATAACTTATATAAAGAAAATGATATTCATGCGATAAAAGGGTCGGAGCGTGCTCATAAACTTCTTATCCGTCTAGGTGAACACCCTCGTACTGCAAAAGAAATTGCTCTTGCCATTTTACTACACACAGATTCGTATTTGCCAAACGGATACCTTGAGTTGAACCCTCTTCAACATGTCGTTGCATTAGCGGATGAAGCGGATGAAGAACCTGGTGGCGAACACCACTATCGGACGATTTCTGATCGTAGAGCCAGAAGAATGCTTCATTTACTTGATAAAAAAATTGATTCTCAATTAAAGAAAGATTTCATGGAACGCTCCATGTAGGATGGACACATCGTTGACTCTGGCTATTGGCTTTCTCCTGTCTAAGAAATGCCGTATAGGTCGCAAGGGTCAACTTTTTTTGAATAAATCAATTGACGTACATAATGTATCATGCTACATTTAGTCCAGCACACAATTAAATACCCTAAAAAGGGGAGTAGCGACCGTTTTTGGTCAATGAGTCGTCATGACAGTGATTATTCACTCGGTTCATTGAGCTTTAAAGACTATACGTTTTTAAAGTACGCAAGACCTTTTTATGAGAGCCTGCTTTTTCGGGTAGACTCTCATAAAAGGGTCTTTTTTGTGTTATTACAATTAGGGGGAATTATGATTATGGTTTTCTTAGGATTCATTTTTGCAGCTCTCCTCACGGTTTTGGCTGCTATCAAATTGTCTACCTATGCGGATACAATTGGAGAGAAAACATCCCTTGGAGGTATGGTTGTTGGAACCATTTTTCTTGCTGGGGCAACTTCACTCCCTGAGGTAACAACAAGTGTTTCTGCTATCATTTTAGACAGTCCGGATATAGCCGTTGGGAACGTGTTTGGAAGCAATATGTTTAACTTATTAATTATTGCTAGCTTTGATCTATATTACCGAAGACAACAAATTTTTAGAAACGCGGGAAGGTCCCATGTTTACACCGCTAGTATTGGATTACTGCTTGCGATTGTTTCGTTGCTCGCTCTTTCCTTAAAAATAGAGTACTCTTTTCTAAGTATAGGGCTAGACATATGGATTTTAATGTCCATTTATGGATTAGGAATCTGGCTGATTTCTTATTTAGCAAAAAAGAATCCTGAAGTCCCTGTTGAAGAACCAGAAGAATACAATTTATCTGCTATTCCTCTTAAAAGAGCAATTATTGGATTTATTATTGCTGCAATAGTCATTATGGGAGCAGGAACTCTTTTAACGGTAACTGGGGATCAAATTGCCGTTATTACAGGACTTGGCGCAAGCTTTGTTGGAAGCTTCTTAATCGCTGCAACTACTTCATTACCAGAAGCCATCTCCGTTCTAGTCGCGCTACAATTACGAAATCATAATTTAGCAATCGGGTCCATTTTAGGTAGTAACTTGTTTAATATTTTAATCTTAGGTGCCTCTGATGTCTTTTATCAAAAAGGTTCCATTATTGCTGCCGTTTCTGATGTACACCAAATTACGGCTGCTGCTGTAGGTATCTTATCTGTTGTTATTTTATACGCTCTTGTTCGCAAACAAAGAGAATCAACGTTTCGTTATGCGTTGCCTTCTCTCATCTTAGTTATTCTGTATTTTATTTCTTCTTACTTAATATTCATTCAATAGTAAAAGGGTTACACCGTGGATGATTCCTCCATTGTGTAACCCTTTTTCTATTACCGTAGTATAACGAGGTCTTCCATTATTTCATACGTTAAGCCTCCATTAATTCTTTGAACAATCATTCCTTGTTCATCAATGACAATCGTTGTTGGAATTCCAATAATTTGATACTTTTTCATCACATCCCCATCTTTATCTAACAATGGGTCAAAGTTTGCACGATAATGCTGAAGAAACGGCTTAATTTCTTCTTTCCCTTTTTCCTGGCTTGTCATGTTGATTGCTAAAAAGGCAGCGCCTTTCTCTTTAAGCTTTTTTTCCATCTCTAAAATAATCGGCATTTCTTCTTGACAAGGATGACACCATGTTGCAAAGAAATTAAGTACAACTGGCTGTCCGAGATATTCATCTAATGAAACTTGTTCTCCATTTAACGTGGTTAATTCAATCGGTAACGCTTCTTGTCCAACTTGTACTCCTTTCTGGACTGTCGCAGCCACCGATTCCTCTACCTGTTGATAGACACTTTCGGATTGACTGTACATAAACCCAACACCACACAAAAGAATAATTAAGATACTTCTGTAAAATGCCTGTTTTGTTTTCATGGATCACGCCTCTTTTCGTTCTATTTCAAGATTGTTATAATGTAGCGTATGTCCCAAATGACTAAATCATGCGAAATGAGGGTAATGCTTTGTCCAAAATTCAAATTATGCAAATTTTTGCAGTTGTTGTTCTTTTAGTGTTTGTATACGTGTCATATCAAAATGATGCAACCGTTACGTGGATTTTTTATGCACTTGTCATCGTTAATGTTGTGTTATGGATTTTACGATTGAAAGAGAGAAGGAAACAAGACCAAGAGAACTAAGAAAAAGAGGAAAACCACCTTTTTTATCTTGTTTATAATAGCTTCACTAAGCTCACGCATTGTTTCATGCATTTTTGTGCATATTATTTGTACAGTATCTTCTAGTTAAGGAGGCATATGTATGAAGCAATGGTTAGAGAAGTGCAAAGAGTTCGGCTATCACTTTTTAGATCTCCTTTTTACGTTAGAATATGAACATATAGATAAAGACACGAAAGGTAAAAAGAATTCGATGGATCATGAGTCACTTTCGGATTCAAATTCCGTTAACTAACTAATCAAAACCACCAGTGTGAACTGGTGGTTTGCTCTGCGGCTGAAAGCCTCTCTTACCGGCCTTGGCCTAAAAGGCCCACTGAAGGGGTTTCCCGCCTGCACCACATTCACTCACTAATTCTAAAGA
>NZ_JAOANA010000029.1:0-40976 GCF_032335535.1 Alkalihalobacillus sp. MEB130 | reverse complement strand
TCCGCCGCTAACGTCATAAGAGCAAGCTCTTAATCAGTCCGCTCGACTTGCATGTATTAGGCACGCCGCCAGCGTTCGTCCTGAGCCAGGATCAAACTCTCCATAAAAGTGTTTGAGTAAGCTCAAAATGTATCGCTAACGATACTTCATCATTTTTAATAAAATGATGAGAAAAAATTGACGAGATATCATGTATCTCTATTTCGCTTGGCTTTTGTTCAGTTTTCAAAGAACTCGTTCGTCGCTCATTGGCGACCTAACCTATATTACTAGGTTAACTTCAACTAGTCAAGAACTTTTTTTGGTGGGCCTGAGTGGACTCGAACCACCGACCTCACGCTTATCAGGCGTGCGCTCTAACCAGCTGAGCTACAGGCCCTAAAAAGGCATAAAAAAAGCACTTAATTTTTATATTGAATTTGGAGCGGGTGATGAGAATCGAACTCACGACATCAGCTTGGAAGGCTGAGGTTTTACCACTAAACTACACCCGCAAAAACAATGGTCGGGAAGACAGGATTTGAACCTGCGACCCCCTGGTCCCAAACCAGGTGCTCTACCAAGCTGAGCCACTTCCCGTTTTTTTGCTAGATTCATATATACATTGGTGCGGTTGAGAGGACTCGAACCTCCACGGGGTCAACCCCCACTAGGCCCTCAACCTAGCGCGTCTGCCATTCCGCCACAACCGCGTCATACACCAAACACATTCATTTAAAATAAAAACAAGTGCGGGTGAAGGGAGTCGAACCCCCACGTCATAAGACACTAGATCCTAAGTCTAGCGCGTCTGCCAATTCCGCCACACCCGCAAAGGTAATGGCGGTCCGGACGGGACTCGAACCCGCGACCTCCTGCGTGACAGGCAGGCATTCTAACCAACTGAACTACCGGACCAATATGGTGGAGGATGACGGGATCGAACCGCCGACCCCCTGCTTGTAAGGCAGGTGCTCTCCCAGCTGAGCTAATCCTCCATGTGTTTTTATATCTACTTCTAATCTTTGAAAATGGTGACCCGTACGGGATTCGAACCCGTGTTACCGCCGTGAAAGGGCGGTGTCTTAACCGCTTGACCAACGGGCCAACTAATATATTGTGGCGGAGAAGGAGGGATTTGAACCCTCGCGCCGCGTAAACGACCTACACCCTTAGCAGGGGCGCCCCTTCAGCCACTTGGGTACTTCTCCGTGGCTCCACAGGTAGGACTCGAACCTACGACCGATCGGTTAACAGCCGATAGCTCTACCACTGAGCTACTGTGGAACGTTGTTGCTGACTTTAGATATTCTAATATGAAATCTTTTGTGTGTCAACCTTTGTTATCGCCATCTCGTTCAGCGACTTCTATAATATAGCACAGGACTAGATTAGTTTGCAACACTATATTTTATATTTTTTTTAGTTTTCCTTTACACTTCCCACAAACATATTTACGAACATCTAATTTTCTTTTTCGTTTATATTGAAGATGACACGTTTGACACTCATACTTATGGGTCGTAGTAGACATATTCACCGTACCTGGCACAACATCACAAAACCTAGGAGCTCCTACTTTTTGCATTAACATTTTGAAATCCTGATCACGATGCTTATAGCCTTTCCCCTGAATATGGAGATGATAATGACATAGCTCATGTTTGATAATACCAATGAGAGCTTCTTCTCCAAAGAAATGATATTGCTTTGGATTAATTTCGATATTGTGACTTCGCAATAAATATCTACCACCCGTTGTACGGAGCCGATTATTGAATATAGCCCTATGTTTAAATTTCAAACCGAAATCCTCACGAGAAATCCGCTCAACTAACACCTGCAGCTGCTCTTCTGTCATTAAATCTTGGTTTTCATTCATAAATCTTCACCAATCCTTCAACTTTGACAAACCCTCTTACATATAATAATTCAAATAGAGTAAGTTGTTAAGGAGTTGTTTGCTTATGCCCACTTGGCTCAGAGAACAGTTGAAGCGAGCATATCAGCAGAAAGACCGTTATCAAATAAAAATACTGAACCAGTGTTGGTTTTATTACAAAGAGAAAGAAGACACAGATTTTTGACGACACACACAAAAGGTGACATCAAAGTGTTAAACACTTCGATGTCACCTTTTGTATTATACAGTTTGAAGCTCTGGCTGCTTCATCGTTAAGGAAACTCTTCCCTTTTTCACATCTACCTCTTCAACCCAGACCGTAACAATTTCGCCAACCGCCACAACTTCAAGAGGATGCTTTATAAAACGATTAGTTATTTTTGAAATATGAACAAGTCCATCTTGTTTTACTCCTATATCAACAAAAGCCCCAAAGTCAACCACATTACGAACGGTACCTTGTAATTCCATACCCGGTTGCAGATCTTCCATTTTCAATACATCTTGTTTCAACAACGGCTTTGCCACTTCATCCCGTGGATCCCTTGAAGGTCGAATCAAACTGTCTATGATATCTTTTAAAGTTGGTACTCCGACCTCTAATTCCGAAGCCAACTCTTCAATGCGAATAGCTTGAAGCTGTTCTTTGACCTGCTCTGTGCCGATTTGTTCAACAGTTGCACTAATATGTTTCAACAAACGATCTGTCTCTTTGTAACTTTCTGGATGGATCGCCGTTGCATCTAACGGCTGATCCCCATCTTGAATTCGCAAGAAACCAATAGCTTGCTCGTATGTCTTTGCTCCAAGTCTAGGGATTTTCTTCAACTGTTTACGATTAGTGAAACGCCCTTCTTCATCTCTACGTTTGACAATGTTTGTGGCCACCGCTTTTGATAAACCAGCAACATACTGCAATAAAGAAACTGATGCTGTATTAACATTCACACCCACCTGGTTAACAACTGTCTCAACAACAAAGGTTAATGACTCATTTAAACGCTTTTGAGAAACATCATGCTGGTATTGACCTACACCAACTGATTTTGGATCGATTTTCACAAGCTCAGCTAAAGGATCTTGAAGTCGTCTCGCAATAGAAGCAGCACTTCTTTCCTCTACTTGAAGATCCGGGAACTCCTCTCTCCCTAACTCTGACGCTGAATACACACTTGCACCCGCTTCATTGACAATTAGATAATAAACCGGCTTCGTTAATTCCTTCATTACATCAGCAATGAATTGTTCTGTCTCACGAGACGCTGTTCCATTGCCGATAGCGATCATTTCCACATCATATTTTTCAATAAATTGCTTGACCACTTTCATCGCTTTTTCAGTTTCATTACGTGGAGGAGTTGGATAAATTACCGAGATATCAAGTACTTTCCCAGTTGCATCCACTACAGCTAACTTACAACCAGTTCGGTAAGCCGGGTCCACCCCTAACACAGTTTTATCTTTCATCGGTGGTTGCAATAATAAATGACGAAGATTTTCCGCAAAAATATGAATGGCTTGCTCTTCTGCTTTTTCCGTTAACTCATTGCGAATATCCCGTTCTATGGAAGGTTCAATCAATCGCTTATATCCGTCTTCAATCGCCTCTTCAACTATGGAAGCAGTAGGCGAGTTCGGGAAGCGAATAAATGAACGCTTAATATTGGTAATAATACGCTCAACCGGAAATACTAATGAAACTCTTAAAATCCCTTCCTTTTCACCCCTATTCATCGCCAAAATACGGTGAGGTACAATGGATTTGATCGCCTCTTCATATTCATAGTACATTTCAAATACTTGCTTTTCGTCTGCTTCTTTGTCTTTCAAAGTCGTTTTCATTTTTCCTTCTTTAAAACCCATCAATCGAATCGCTTTACGAATCTCCGCATCATCTGATACCACTTCTGCTAAAATATCCTTCGCTCCAGCAATAACATCTTCTACAGCTGTTAACTCATGTTCTTCAGACAGATATTTCGCCGCTTGTTCTTCAACCGATCCTGTCTTTGGAAGTGACTGTAACCATAGCGCAAACGGTTCTAATCCTTTTTCCTTAGCAACCGTGGCTCTCGTTCTTCTCTTTTGCTTAAAAGGTCGATACAAATCTTCTACTTCTTGTAATTTTTTTGCAGCTATTATTTTTGCACTTAGTTCATCCGTTAACTTGCCTTGCTCATCAATTAATCGAATCACTTCCTCTTGTCGATTGGATAATTGATTCGCATACTCCCACTTTTCCACAATCGTCCGAATTTGCACTTCATCAAGCCCACCGGTCATTTCTTTCCGATAACGCGCAATAAACGGGACTGTGTTGCCTTCTTCAACTAACGTAATTAATTGCTCTATGTATGATGATTTTACATTTAACTCTTTTGCTATAGCTTGAACTGTTTCAGTCTGCTTTATTTCGTTCATTCGAACACCTCATCAACTAGAATATATCCATGATAGCATAACTGCGTTCCTTCATTCTAGAAAGACACGCATGACCTAATCAAACTCTCTCACTAAAAAAAGAGATTCCACCCATTCTCACCATCTCTTTTAATAAGATAGCTTTTATGGCAATAGAATCTCTTTCTTATGGAAGTTTACCCACAATCATCGTCACATCGTCATCAGCAAAGCACTCACTAGAAAACAACACATCAGCTGCCTCTTTAGGGGAAGTAAGAGTCTTAAATAACTCTTTATCCGGCTTCTTCCTTACCCCATCTGAATGTAATAAAAAGAAACTCCCCTTAAGGTACGGAAATTGCTTTTCTGTTAACACTTGTTTTCTCCCAGATAAATAACCTCTAGTCGGAATCGGCTGTATGACCTGACCATCTGATAAATACATCACAAAACTAATATTACCAAAGTTACAGTACCGGATGACGCGTTTATCATAATCTACTTTAAGTACAGTCAAAACAGCACCGCGCTTGTTTCTCAATGCCTCATTGCAGCGAACAACCATCTCCTGAACGGATTGATCATGATGCAACCGAATCACATCAATAGCCGCCGATGCTGACTTCAGCGCCCCAGCTCCACTCCCCAAGCCATCAATAACCGCACAAACTAGGTAATGTTCTTGTTGAATGACAACATGAGTGTCTCCGTTACAATCGTTGCCTTTTTTCGCTCGCTCGTATGCCGCTAATTCTACCTTTTCATCTTTATAAATAGTAAGCATTAAAAGATCTCCGTAGGTTCAATTTTAATTGACTCCCTTAATTTCTCAAGCGCACGCCGTTGCAAACGAGATACATGCATTTGTGACATTCCGAGTTTTTCTCCCGTTTCTTTTTGACTATAATTCTCAAAATACGTACAGATTAAAATTTGTTTTTCTCTTTCTTCAAGAACATCAAAAGCTTTCTCTAGCACTAACCTCTGATCTGCCTCTTCATAACCAGAATCGACATTTCCAACTAAATCTAGAAGCGTTACCTCCCCACCTTCTTGATCCGCTTCAAGCGACCGGTCGACAGAAAGAGCTTGATAACTCTTACTCATTTCCATTGTCTCTAACACTTCTTCTTCCGAAACACCAAGGTAATCTGCTATCTCATGAACTAAAGGAGACCTTTGCCATTCGATCGTAAGAGCTTCAACTGCATTCTTAATTTTCGGACCTAACTCTTTAATTCGCCTCGGAACATGAACACTCCACGTCTTATCCCGAATAAAGCGTTTAATTTCTCCAACAATTGTCGGCACCGCAAACGATTCAAAACTCTTACCATATTGCGCATCATATCTTTTTAACGCCGCAAGCAATCCCACCATCCCTACTTGGAACATATCTTCATCATAATCTCGACCTTTCGAGAATTTACGAGACAAGGAACGAACAAGCGCTTCATAATGTTGAACAAGCTTTAACTGAGATTCTTCATCATCGAACTCTTGATAATGCTTAATCCACTGATACACTTGTTCATTGTTCAGGTTGTGTCTGTTGGATTCCATCGACATTTTGGTCCACCTCATTCCCATGAAGGAACTTCGTCATAACAAGTACAATGCCTGATTCATCGTTTATTTCTACTTTGTCCATAAGCGTGCCAATTAGGAATAAACCTAATCCACCCTCTTTTAAATCTCCAATTGGACGATTCGCATCTACAGGTCCTAAATGCTCTTTCACTTTCGCCACATCAAAACTTTGCCCACTATCTGCAACAATAATTTCAATTCGATTATCGTATAACAAATAAGAGATACTCATCGTCCCACTATCTTCATAGGCATGGTTCACAACGTTGGTACATGCTTCTGCAACCGCAATCTTCATGTCTTCAATATCGTCATAACTAAAACCCGCTCGATTGGCAATTCCAGAAACAGTCAAACGAACAACTCCTACGTATTCTGGCTTGGCAGGTACGCTCATTACAATGTGGTCTGCCTCATGTTGATTCATTTTGAACCCTCCCCTTCTTCAATTGCCATAACTTCATCCAAGCCTGTAATTGTAAACAAACGCTGTACTCTTTGCGACATACCAACGAGAGTTAGACGTGTACCATTTGCATCCGTAGCCTTCAAAGCACCGATAAACACTCCAAGGCCTGTACTATCAATATATTGCACTTCCGAAAGATCAATTCTAACGTCCGTACCTGATTCAGCTAACGGAAGTAGTTCTTCCCGAAGCTTCGGCGCAGTATATGCATCGATCTCCCCCGCTAAATATAATACATCCATATCAACTTTTTTCTCAGAACGAATAGATAAATTCATAGTAATCCCCTTCCATTTAAAGATTGTTATAAATCTATACCCTTATTTAAAAGTGTTAAACCTTTCTACGGATAATCATTAAGGTAAAATCATCTTTTAATTCAAAATCCTGCATTTTTGCTAGATCATAATAAACACTATCCACTATCTCTTGGGTTGATAGATGCATATACTTTCTAATGAGATCGGTAATTTCCTCTCGCTCAATAAAATGATCTCCAATCCGACTTTCCGTCACACCATCAGACAAAAAAACAATCATATCTCCCTGATTTATTTGTCTTGTGTACTCTCTAAAAACAGGCTTTTTCGAAACACCTAAAGCCATTCCCTTTGCATACAACTCTTCAAACTGGTCCAAAGCTGCTCGATAATAAAAACCAGGTTCGTGACCAGCAGCAGAATACTGAAATTCATGAGACCGACAATCATACGACCCATACATCATCGTAATAAACATATTGTCATTAACATTTTGTTCGACAACTCGATTTAAACTTTCTAACAACGCAGCTGGTTGCAACCTTTGTTCCGGTACACTATCCATCGCATACTTGATCATCGACATACAAAGCGCAGCAGGAACACCTTTGCCGATAATATCAGCAATAGCCACTCCTATACATTGTTGATCATCCATAATATAGTGGTAATAATCCCCACTCATTTTTTCTGCAGGAACACTCACAACTCCTATATCAAGACTATCAACACTCGGTATATCATTTGGCAAAAGGGTTTGCTGCATATTAGCGGCAACCTCAATTTCTGACTCTAACTCACGCTGCCTATCTCTTAAGCTTTGGTGTTCACGATATGCCAACCCATACCCCATCATTACCTCAAGCAATAAATCTAGGGAACCTAACACTTCATCTGAAATAGCCGGAAACAAATCCTCTAGAACCTCTCGATGAACACTAACCAATTCTTCAGGTGAAACTTGATGCTCTAGAAGAACTTTACTAAATTGTTGCGCTTCATATAACCCTTGTTCACTTTTTTTACGTAAAAAAGTAGTTAAGATTCGCTTGTATGTTTCTTGTAAATTTTGTACAGTCTGTTCCACAAAAGCCCCCCTTTGTTTTGAGGGTATAAAGAGTACCACGGCCCTTTTTAATGCCCTCGTATAATCAGGATTACCTAAGCCATTTTATCGTTTTAATGATCGTACCTTGTCCTAATTCAGAATCAATCTCAAACTCGTCCATTAACCGTTTGACCCCCGGCAAGCCTGCTCCCATTCCTCCAGATGTCGTAAAGCCATCGACCATCACTTGCCGAATATCAGGTATTCCTGGCCCTTCATCTCGAGCAACAATTTGGATCCCTATTCTCATTCCCATTTTGGATGGTTTTTGCACTTCTTCTATGCAAATTTGTCCACGCTTTGCATAAAGATAAATATTGCGGGCTAACTCAGAAATCGCAGTCGTTATTCTAGCCTGATCTACACTACCAAAACCAATTTCTTTTGATAAGGAGCGACCAGCTTGTCTAGCTGCAACAATTCCCCATTCATTCTTCACTTCAACACAGGATTGGGTTTCCATTCCTTACCCCTCCAATTCATGCTGCAACTTCATTAAACCCTGTTCTAAATCCAAAGCAGTATGAACATTATCAAGTTTGATTCCCATATCAATTAAAGTAATGGCTACTGCAGGTCTTATACCTGTTAATACCACTTTCGCACCCATTAAACTAGACATGTCTACTACATCTCCGAGAACTTTTGCTATAAATGAATCAATCATATCAACTGACGTCAAATCAATGACAACCCCAAGGGAACCTTCTGCATGAATTTTGTTTAATAGATCTTCTTGGAATTGCAACGCCGTTTGATCATCGAGTTCCACTTGAATACTAATTAATAAATATTTCTGTAACTTCAAAATAGGAATTCTCATCCGTATTCCCTCCAACTTACAAATCAATCATTTTTTTATTCGTCAATTCGAGCGCTGTTTCAATTCCTTTTCGTAACGTACTCTTTGTCGGGAACTTACTTAAATCAATCCCTAAATTGACGATCGTTTGGGCTATTTCCGGTCGTATACCAACCAAAATACATGTTGCCCCTACTAATCTGACAGCTTCAGAAGCTTGAATAATATGATGAGCGACCATTGTATCAACAACAGGAACACCAGTAATATCAATTAGTACCACTTCACAACGATGTTCAATGACACCCTCTAACAGATTCTCCATAATCAGCTTTGCTCTTGCTGTATCAATTGTGCCAATTAGAGGCATAACTGTTACTCCTTCTAGTACCGGAATTAATGGAGCTGATAATTCAAGCAGAGAAAGCTTTTGCATTTCAATAATATCTTCCCAGTTGCCTGTATAATCATAAACGAGTTGATTGATAATCCCATCAATCCACTCTTCTAGTTCGCTAAATGTTGATAATAGAGCTTGTACATTAGACTCATGTTTCGATAAAGTCGCTAACAAAACACGACGGAAAGCTTGCAAGCCTTGTGTAAAATAAGAAAGCGGCCAACCACTTTGTATATACGTTTCCGCAAAAGAACTCAGTTCTTCCTTAGCCTCAGCTTGTTCTGTCGTCACTTGACTCATAATAAATTGCATAAATTCTTTATTCATATTTTCATAGACATGATCTGAAATAGAGGAAAGGCGGTTAGTTACCCTAACTACTTCCAACTCTTTTTCCCAAAGTTCTAATACCACATCTCTTTGATTGTTTAGTAATGAAACAATATCAGGTTGCATATCAGATTCCTCCCATAACTTCCTTATTCTTATTATTTCATGACAAAAAACGAGTTGCAAAGATAAATGTTTAGAAATTTTTACATATTTGTTCAAATTCCGTACAATAGCACGAAGATGTAAAAAACAAAAAAACCTCGTACCAATACGAGGTTTTCCCACTTAAAAATCAATAAGTCCTAAACTAATAAACAATGCATCATTCACTCGATTCATCATATCATCATCCAAATGAGTAATTTTATCAGTTAGCCTTTGCTTGTCAATTGTTCGTACTTGCTCTAATAAAATGACGGAATCACGATCAAAGCCATAACGCTTTGCGTTGATTTCAACATGGGTTGGTAATTTCGCCTTTTGTATTTGCGCTGTAATCGCAGCAACAATTACTGTCGGGCTGAAACGATTGCCAATATCATTTTGTATGACGAGTACAGGACGAACTCCCCCTTGTTCTGAACCAACAACAGGTGAAAGATCCGCAAAGTATACGTCGCCTCGTTTTACAATCAAAGGCTACACCCCACTCACTAAGCGATCGAGGGTATTCTCTGCTTCCTCCTCGGCAAGAAAAGATTCTGATGCAATGTTTAGGTTAATTTTCGCCATTTCCATATAACCTTGTTGCATCGTCTCACGAATTTGACGTTTCTTACGTTCGCGAAGATACATCTTTGTAGCTTGTGAAATAAATTCACTACGATTGACGTTTTCTTTTTTGATCACACCGTCCACCTCGTTCAACAAATGTTGTGGCAAATTGATTACTATGCGCTTTGTGTTTTGCTCTGACACAAACATCCACCCCCAGCATCCACCATTAACCTTATGCTAATTATATGAACCATATTAAACAGACATTTCCTAATTGATATCCAAAATTAATCATAGCATTAGCTAGATCAAAATGCAAAGACTGGATAGTCTAAATTCATGTATTTTTAGTAAGTAAACGTATAAACCCTTCTGATCCGAGCCTATTTTTAAACTATTTCACATAAACCCTTGGAACCCTCGCACCTATAACACAAGGTATTTCATAATTAATAGTACCAAGCCTTGCAGCAACTTCATCCATTGTTATTTTATCATTTCCATCTTCACCAATCAATGTTACAACCGTTCCAGTTTCCACTTTTTCTGATAACTTAACCATGCATTGGTCCATACAAATGCGTCCTACAAAGGGAACTCTTTCTCCATTAACTAGTACTTCGCCTCCAGCTGTACTGTGATACCTTAGCCAACCATCTGCATAACCAATTGGAATGGTGCCGATCCATTCATTTTCTTTTGTTACATACGTTGCACCATAGCTAATTGATTCACCAGGTGGTAACTCCTTCACCTGAACGAGGCGACTTTTCAATGAGAAAGCTTGTTTCAATTTAACGGGAAGTTCTTCGGTTATTTCTGGTGACGGAGTCAGTCCGTACATAGAAATGCCTAATCTAAATAACGTAAACATCTTTTCAGGGAAACGAAGTCCAGCAGCACTATTGCCAGTATGAATGAGCGGCACGTTCATGTCCCACTCATGTACCCATTCCAACATTTCTTTGAAGCGAGAGTGTTGTTCCTCTACATACGAAACGTCTAATTCATCTGCGGTAGCAAAGTGTGTAAAAATCCCGATTAGCTGAAATTGTTCGTGGTCTTTTAAGAATTGAAGCAGCAATTGTGCCTCATCCTTTGTGCGGAGACCAATTCTCCCCATGCCCGTATCAAATTTCAGATGAAGCTGAATTTGTTCTTCCTTTTCAAGAAAATCTTTTGCTTGCTCTAGCCAGTCCACTTGGAAGACCGTAACCATAATATCTAGCCGAGCTGCCACCTGAACGTCTTCTGGTCTTATACGACCTAAAACGAGAATAGGTGCATTTATTCCCGCGTCCCTTAATTCTATGGCTTCATCTAGTAAAGCTACCGCTAAATAGCTCGCCCCTGACTGCAAAGCAGTTTTCGCTACTTCAATCGCTCCGTGTCCATATCCATTCGCTTTCACAACAGCCATGACATGAACTCCCTTGTTCTTGTAAAGCTCGCTAATCGAAGAGACGTTTTGAGCAATTGCACGTAAATCAATCTCTGCCCAAGTATCTCGATAAAACAGCTGACTCATCATTTCTCCTCCAGTACCCACACTACCATTGCTCTGTTTCCTTCATTTTACCATACTACCCTTGTGAAAAGAAAAGACTCAGCTGAAATAGCTGAGTCTAAAATACTGCATTATTTTTCTTCAGTGCCATAAACAGAACTTGCAATAGACATCATTTCTTCTTGACTTAAGTTTTCTGAAGCAAGGAAGAAGTCAACTCCATTGTAAGACCACTGCAATGACTCATTCGTCATAACGCCAATCGTAAATCCAAGATCTACAGGCTCTCCTTGACTAACATTCATTGGTGTTGAAGCAGGAACGACTTGACTTTGTTCTTGGATTAACGTAAATGGTTGCTCCCCGCTGTATTGTAAAACAACGCGCTCCCCATTTTCAGATTCGATATTTTGAGAAGCATTAAATTGAGTTCCATCTGGCGTATACATTGGATAGTAAACCGTCATTGGCTCTAGCGGTTCCGCCATTGCAGGTTCTTCTGTCATCTGAGCTCCTGTCATGTTACGCTCCATATCGAAGTCACCTTCATTGAAGCTTGCATTCCATTCAAAGCTTGTGAAATCAAGTTGAACAAGGACTTCAAGATCTGCGTTCATGATTTTCACCTGAGCAGGCGAAAGATCTTTCTTATTCAATTTGATCTCTTGTGTATTTAAGTTTTTATTTTGGTAGTTTGTATTCGTTTGGAACACATAATAATCCTCATCTGCTTGGAACGATCTCTCTGGATCCATCAAAATATCTTGGATAAGAGACTCATAAAGATATACTTGACTGCTGTTTGTCGGCCAATCACTTTGGAATCGGAAGCTTTTGTTTAAAGCGGGTGTCAACACGAAAACCCCATCATCGTTACGTAGAATAATTTGGCTTTGGTCTCTATTTTGATTTTCTAAAGCTACACGATAATAGCTTTTTGCTTGATGCCAAACCTCCACGTCATACGTCTGCTGATCTTGCCCTGTTTCCAATGTCATGGTTGAATTTGCTTTGTACCCAGTCATCTCCTCTAGCTTCTCGTCTAAATCTGTCATAATGTCTTCTTGTGTCTTTTCGCCGCAACCTACGAGTATCATTGATAGTAGTAACCCTAGTGTAGCGAACCAGATTGCTTTTTTCATGCTTTCACCCCTTTGTCTCATTTGAAAGAAGAGAGCGAATGCATTCAAGAGATGGCTTACTTCTTGCTGTTTGCCCTGTTTCGTTAACTCGTAAATACGACTGGTATACTTACCGAGCACTAGAAAACGAGGAACTTCTTGTGGTAAATAGACCTAATCTTTGAATGTTTACCTCTTCTATTCGCTCTACAACTATATGAGACAACCTTGAGCATTATGCAGACTAGCCTATTTAGTTTTCAATAATTACTTGGGCAATTGCATAGTTTTCGCTATGTGAAATGGACAGGTGAGCGGTCCCTTGAAGCCCCGCCACGACTAAGGTTGGCTTCCCACTGGCCTCTTTCCTCACTTCGATGTCAAGCCAACTATATTTTTTTGAAATTCCTGTTCCTGCCGCTTTCACAAAAGCTTCTTTTGCCGCAAATCTACCAGCAAGAAATTCCATTTTCCTTACCCCTGTGTAGGTAGTAAGCATATTTTTTTCATAGTGAGTGAACACTCGATCTATAAATCTTGGTTGCCGTTTCACCACTTCTGCAATTCGTTCTAACTCAATCAGGTCTACTCCAATTCCAACAATCATGTTCTTCCCTACTCTCTTTTATCATGAGCTTTTTTCAATTAACATAGGCTAAATTAAAGCCTTCATTTGGCTTATATAGCAAGTACACATTTAGTGATTTCGTTAAAAATAGTCTTTCTCCTTTTTGGTACCCGTTTTACTTAAGCTCATCTTGTTTTTTCTGTTATAATAGCAAATATTAAAGGAGGCTGTATTGATGTTTATCCGAAATGAAAGCTTCTATTCATTCAGACGAAATTATCCAATTATTACGGTTCTTGTGGCCATTCATCTTATTTTATTTATTTGGATGAACTTTCTCCCTTTTGGAAATTATATTCGAGCTATGGGCGTTGGCTACAATCTCGCTATTGCTAATGGCGAATATTGGCGCCTGATCACCCCTATTTTCATGCACATTGGAGCAGGTCATGTTATTTTCAATTCCTTTTCTTTAGTGATTTTTGGTCCAGCTCTTGAAAGAATGCTAGGAAAAGTGAAGTTCATTCTCGTTTACCTAGTAACAGGGATTATCGCCAATATCGCCACCTTTTATCTAGGAGGGTTAACTTATCCACCTCATTTAGGTGCTTCTGGTGCAATCTTCGGCTTATTAGGGATGTACGTCTATATCGTATTAAACCGTAAAGATTTAATTGATCGTATGAATTCACAATTAGTCATGACTATTATTGTTATTGGTTTAGTCATGACATTCGTGAATCCAAATATTAATATTCTTGCCCATTTATTCGGACTCATTGCAGGTGCTGCCCTTGCCCCCCTTTTCCTTATTGGAGCAAGACCCTATTATGCAGCTCAACGAGTTTTCTCTGATGTCACGGAACCTGTCTTTGATCCAAATAGATGGCAAAAGAAAAGAAGAAATAATAAAAGACTTAAGCAAGCCCTGTGGATCGGTTTCGGGATTCTCGTTCTATTTGGTTTATTAGGACGAATTTTATAAAATAGAAAGGGATGACTCATTCTTATCGAGTCATCCCTCATTTTTTAGTTCGTTAATCCTTCCACAAACGTGTTTACATTGTGTTCCATCATCTTAATATATGTTTCGGCACCACTACCATCTAAACCGACCGCATCGGTATATACCTCTCCGGCAATTTCTACTCCAGCATCATTTGCTACTGTTTCCATATAACGTGAGTCCACTGTTGTTTCCACAAAGACTGCTGGAATGTTTTGCTCTATAATTGTATCAACAAGAGCAGAAATTTGGCCAGGAGTCCCTTCTTCATGAGAATTTAATTCCCAAACCCCATATGTTTGAAATCCATATTGTTCTCCAAAATACTGAAACGCATTTTCACTTACAGCGATTGAGCGATTATCGATAAGCTCTACTTCCGCTTGAATCCATGCGTGAAGCTCTTCTAACTCCCCAATATAGGCATCTGCATTGGCCGTGTACTCTTCCGCTCCTTCTCGGTCACGTTCTATAAGATCATCTCGAATGTTTTCTACATATTTGATTACATTTAACACATCTAACCAAGCGTGAGGATCTTCTCCTTCTTCTCCTGCAATCGGAAGTGGAGTCACACCATCAGAAACATTCACAATGGAAACATCTCCTGTGTTTTGAACAAGACGCTCTAACCATTCTTCAAGACCAAATCCATTAACAAAGAACACATCCGCATCGCTTACTTTCCTGAAATCACTTGGTACGGTTTCGTATTCATGTGGTTCTTCTCCAATCGGAACTAAATAGTCAACCTCCGCACGATCTCCAGCTACCTGTTCCGCTAAATCTGCAATAATGGAAAAGCTTGCTACTATCTTTAAGCCCTCATCCGAACTTTCATCTGTACCCCCGCAAGCAGCTAGAGCAAAGGTCGTCATGACTGCCGTAATAAATAAGATCAATTTCTTTTTCATGTTGTTTCCTCCCCTATACTTGGTACCTTACCAAAGATATGCACAGGGGCAACTTTATGTTCCTGATTCGAACTTTTTTATTGGGAATATTCTTACCTAAGTTGGAAAATGAACATATCGTTTAGCATGAATTAAATCAACAACCTCAATTCGGCGAGGAAAAAAACCATGTTTTGTAAAATAATAACGTTTTGCCACGTCGTAATACGTCTTTAATAAATGTTCGTCTACTTCAAGAAGCATTTTTTCAAAGATTACCGTTTCGCTTCCATTCTGTAATTCCATAATCGAATAAGGATCAAAGGCGCCACTCAATTTAAAATGCTTATTATTTTCCAGAAAACTCATTAAATGATCTATTACCACAGCAGAGATAGATAAAAATTGCTGAATAGAATCAAAGATCGTTCGGTCGAGCCGACACCAATAATCACTAATAATTTTAATCACATACCCATTTGTTCTCTTTGAAAATGGCGTTTCGAAAAACTCATAAACAATCTTATTAACTGTATGTTGGACTTCTTGCTTCCAGTTTGTACCGATAACATCTTCGTGCAACTCGTGGTCATAATAGTCATAAGGGCAAGTGAGAAACGATTCATCCATCTGGTTGTATGTAATTTTCACTGTATGATTCCTCATTAGCTTTTCGTTAATTGTTCCGAAATTGACATGATTTATCGCTCTCACAGCCAAAGTCACACTTCCCGATTGCTTGATAAATGGAACACCACGAGCGCTTTGCATAACAAATCGGAATCTCTTGCTCTGTCGCCTTCTTTTTCAATACCCCTGTCAAATTATGATTTATAAAATCTGTTAACACAAGAACCAAGTCAACGTGAGATGGAATTTCTTTTTTTACCATTTGAACTTTCCGACCAGACACATGAATGATTTCATTGAATCCTAACTCTTCAAGCTTTTTAGGAATCGATCCTAAGCGGTCGGCACCAACGATTAATAAAGAAGACATATGAAACACCCCTTATATTGAGAATTGTTATCATTATAATAATTGAAATTGATTCTCATTGTCAACATATATTTGGTAAAAAACGTTCAAATAAAAAAGCACACCACTCTAAAAAGAGCAAATGTGCTTCACATAAAATTAATATTTTTTCAATAAATATCGCAACGGGATAATAGAAACAAGAATAATTAACAACGCTGCCGGCGCAGCTAAATGATAGATCGCTTCAGTTGCTTCAAAATACACCCGCACGGCCAACGTATCAAAACCCGGAGGTCTAAGCATTAATGTGGCCGGTAGCTCTTTAATCGAACTAACGAATACGAGTGCTCCTCCAGCTAACACCCCCGGTAAAATTGAGGGCAAAATAACCTTGAACATCACTTTCCACGGCGGGTATCCCAAACTTCGTGCCGCTTCATCAATTCTTGGAGAAACGAGACTAAGAGAAGCCTCTCCTGCTTGCATAGCTTGTGGCAAGAACCGCACGACAAAAGCAAGAGCGATCATATAGAAAGTATTGTATAAAGCCGGAATGTGATTGTTAAAAATGAAGATCATCCCTAACCCAACAATAACACCTGGAAGAGCATATCCAGCGTAACTTAATCGATCAATCCCACTTGATATAAAAGAAGGGTAACGCGATTTCAGATAAATAATCGGCATGGCAAGAACCATACATAAAATCGCCGCAAACCCAGAAACTTTAATGCTATTCCAAGCAAAACCAAAGAACCGTTCATCTAACGCACCCATACCAATTCCGATAATTGACCAGTAAACAAGGACAACAATTGGCAACAAAATAGATAAAACAAACACCATTCCAACATAAAACATCGCAAGCGGCTTCCATTTTCCTAGTGTCAGCGTTTCGGGTACTCTAAAACTATTCGTTGTTTGATAGTATTTATTTTTCTTTCTCGTTCTTGCTTCAATCCATAAAATCATAATAGTGAGCAAGATTAATACTAGACTCAATACCGAGGCAGAGGCTGTATCAAAGCTAGCTCTCTGGAAATAGATAGCTGCGGTAAATGTCACATAACGCAACATCGCAATTGCACCAAAGTCGGATAAAACATAAAGGGAGATTAAAATCGCACCTGCCCCAATAGCCGGACGTAAAAACGGCAAGTTTACTTTCCAAAAGATTTTCGATGTACTCATCCCTTGCGAGCGCGCAACCTCTTCAAAGTTACGGTTCATCTTTCTAAGAGAGGCACTAGCAATTAAAAATACATAAGGATAGGTAAACATCGTTAAGACGAAAAATACACCCCAGAAAGAATAGATATTTAAAGGATAGTCCCCAAATGTTTGGACTAACCAAGGAGTATCTCTCCAAATATTACGTACCCATCCACTTGGACCAAAAATAATAATGTACGTTACTGCCCCAACATATGGCGGGATAACAAGAGGCAAAGCAAGGAGCCATTGCCACATTTTTCGTCCAGGCAAATCGGTACGTACAACAATCCAAGCTAAAGAAACCCCGATTGCAACGGCACATACCGTCACGGCTGCAGTTAATGAGAACGTATTCCATAACAACTGTGGAATTCTCCCATCCAAAAGCCTCATCCAACGATCGGCCCCCGCAAAGAGTGAGCGCCATATCACATATATAATCGGTATAGACATAATGAGCGCTACAAAAAGACCAAAAAGGAGCAAGATCGGCCCTGGAGGGTTACCTTGCCAAATAGAAAACCACATTTTCCGAAAAAAATGGAAAAGGGTTGGGGCAGACTTCTCCCCAACCTCAACACTAGGATCACTATTCAATTGCTTATCTCGATCTTGATTGTTATCCATGTTGTCCTCTCCCAAAAAATAAGCTCTTTTTTCAAACTATCTTAAATCTAGATCAAGACCTGATTCTTCAATGAGAGCTTTTGTATCTTCAAAATAATTTCCAAGCTCTTTTAGAGGCATGTCTTGAATTTTCAACTCACTAAAACTAATAGCAGCTTCATAAGGTGGTTCCAATTCTGGGTTAATTGGTAGTTCTAATGACTCTCCAACAAAAGCAAGTTGATTTTCAGTCTTTAATACCCACTCAATAAACGCTTTTGCATTTGCTTCATTAGGACCTCCGCTAACTAGACCTACTCCAGCAGCGTTTGCAATAGCTCCCATTTGATCTTCACCTTGATCAGCATAGATGAAACCGACATTATTATCTGTTGGCTCTTCTAATTGTTGATGGTAATAATAGTTGTTAACAAGTCCAAATGCATGTTCACCTGAACCTACTGCTCTACGAATATCACCGTGTCCTTCAAAGATACCAGCTGCATTGTCTTTAATTGCCGCAATCCATTCAGCTGTCTTCTCGTCACCCCACTCATGACGTAGTGCTGATACGTTACCAATCATACCACCGTTACCACCACGAGTAATGGCATATCCATTTTCAACATCCGCCCATTTAGCATCAAAGAGGTCTTCCATGCTTTTAGGCATCTCTTCTTCTGTAATCATGTCTTTATTATAGATGAAACCACGTGCTCTTGCTGAAAGGGCAATCCAAGCATTGTCATCTGCACGGTATTGTGCATCAATTGACTCTACACCTTCAGGTTCAAATCCTTCAAGTAATCCTTGTTGATTTAGAAATTCCAATGCTCCAAGATCGTTTGAGATAAACACGTCAGCTTGGACATTTCCAGATTCCTCCTGAAGTTGAAGTGGATCTGCTCCATGAAGCGCTAACACTTCAATGCCAGTTTCTTCAGAAAATTTATCAAGTAAAGGTTGTACAAAGTTTTCGTTACGTGCTGAGTATACTACAAGTTGTCCATCTAGTTCCACTACTTCATCGCTAAGTTCCTCTTCTGTTTGCTCTTCCGTTGCCTCCTCAGGCTCAGTTGCAGGCTCTTCTGCCGCCTCATCTGTTCCTCCACAAGCAGCCATTACAAATAGTGTCATGGCAAGAATACCAAACAAGAAGATCTTTAACCCTTTGTTCATCTTTGCTCCCCCAATGTCTATGTAGTTTTAGCAAGTACTGATATTTATTATCACTTGCTTACATTTGCAAGTATATCGACAATGAGAATCATTGTCAATAGAAAATATAAAAAAGCTTACAAGGAATGAGACCTCCTTATAAGCTTCTTTGTTTTATGCTTCTACAAGTGCAACAAGTTCTGCCTTAATATCAAACGAGACGATTGAGCCAATTTCAATATCCTGTTCAATGGGTGCATAAACTACCATTGGCTGTGAAGCTTCGTGTTGCTCCCCCAAACGAACTTCGACCTCTTGGTATTCTCCACTGTAAGTCACACGCTCAACTTTCCCCGAATATCGGCCATTTTCCGCTAAGTGACAGCCTTCCGGACGAATAGAGACACGTACTTCCTCTAGCATCTTTTCACTTTGCGTGGGCAATGACACACGACCAATATACGTATCTACATGTTTAAGATCGGAGCAAAGCGTTCCCTCTAACAGATTTGTTTTGCCGACAAATTGAGCAACAAAACAATTTTTCGGACAACGATACATTTCTCGTGGAGAGGCAATCTGTTGAATGACTCCTTGATTCATGACCACCACTCGATCAGACACAGCAAAAGCGTCTTTTTGATCATGGGTAACAATAATCGCCGTAGTATTCGCTTTACGCAAAATAACGGTCACATCATACCTCATTCTCTCACGTAACCCTGCATCCAAATTACTAAACGGTTCATCCATCAATACAACATGTGGTCTCGGCGCAAGCGCTCTAGCTAAAGCAACTCGTTGTTGTTGCCCACCTGATAATTCATTTGGATAACGCTTTCCATACTCTGCTAAGCCCACTAATTCTAGAACTTCTTTCGCTCTTTCTTTTTTCTCTCTATTACTCCATTTATTTAAACCAAACGTAACATTTTTTTCTATTGTTAGATGCGGAAATAAAGCATAATCTTGGAACACCATACCAATTCCTCTTTTTTCTGGAGGAAGATACGTTGTATTGCTATACACTTCTTTGTTATCAATCGTAATGGAACCTGCTGTAGGTTGCTCAAATCCGGCAATCATTCGTAAAGTCGTTGTTTTTCCACATCCGCTCGGACCTAGGAGCGTGATAATTTCGCCTTTTTCAATCGTTAAGTCAATCGTATCAACCGCTGGTGTTTCTGTTTTCTTATACAGCTTTGTCAGTTGTTTTAGTTGAATAAAGCTCATCTGTACCTCCCCCATTTATCCGGCCAACTTGAGAATGAATATCACTTTAAGTTAAGTGTATCATACGTTTTTTGAAAGCGTCAATGCTAATACCGACTAAATAGGTAAGAAAAAGGCATACATTCACTTATTTATCCCCTTCTCTGTTAAGAAAGATGAACGGTTTTGTTCATTTGGTTTGAATTCGTTTCTTTGATACACCCTAAATAATAATAGAAAACGAAACGGACTGTATGCAGTTTGTAATCACGGTGTTAATCATATAAACTTTGTAAATATTGTAAGGAGTTATCTATTTGCTATTTGGAAAAAAAGAGGTTTTCTTACAAGGGGTTTTTCTGTAAAGTAAATACGTATACATAAGCGGGGTGACATTATGATTTCGAATATGACTGAAGATCAATTGTTAGTGTTAGTAATAAAATACATGAAAGAAGCCAAACGCGGGGCTTTGCAGGAGATACTTGACGAGCTACATCCATATGATTTTGCGCAACTCTATAAAGGGTTACCAGAAAAGCATCATCATAAATTTCTTACTTTCTTAACACCTTCTCAAATTGCAGCGTTAATTCAAGAGCTGGAATACGAAATGCAAATAGAAATTTTACATAAACTTGGCATTGAACGTTCTTCTAAGGTAATGGATCATATGGACAATGATGATCTTGCCGATCTTTTAAATGAACTATCTGTCGATAAGATACAAGAGTTTCTAGATATTATGAAAAATGAAGACTCAAAAAATATCCAATCCCTGATGAGTTATCCTGCTGATACAGCTGGTGGGATTATGACCAATCAATTCATTTGGATTCATGCGAATCAAAACGTAAGACAAGCTGTAGATAAGTTAAAAGAATATGCTAGTTTTTCTGAGAACATTTACTATTTATATGTCATTAATGAAGAGGATAAGCTCGTGGGGGTGGTATCCTACCGAGATTTATTAATCGCTGACATCGATGAAATTATCGAAGATTTAATGTTCACTCGTGTCGTGTCCGTTCATGTCGATGATGATCAAGAAGAAGTAGCTCAAACAATTGAAAGATATGACTTTATAGCGGTTCCTGTCGTCGACGACCAAAATGTGCTAAAAGGGATTATTACGGTTGACGATGCGATTGATATCGTCATCCAAGAAGCTAATGAAGATATTGAAAAGTTATCTGCAACGGGTAAAGCGATCGATTTCCACACAAAGGCAGTCACTGCTTCTGTTCGTCGCCTTCCTTGGCTCATCCTTTTACTATTCATTGGTCTTGTATCCGGAAGTATCATTAGCGGGTTTGAAGCGACCCTTGAACAAGTAGTGGCTCTCATTTTCTTTATGCCGATGATTGCCGGAATGACTGGAAATACAGGTACTCAATCACTTGCCGTTGTTGTTCGAGGTTTGGTTACAAATGATACAGATCGAAAAACAGTTATAAAACTTGTTTTCAGGGAGCTAAGAGTTGGCATCATTATCGGAATAACTTGTGGTATTCTTATCTTTTTAATTGCATACTTTTGGATAGGTAGTTTGATTTTAGGGTTTGTTGTAGGAACTTCTCTATTAATTACATTGATTGTAGGAACATTAGCTGGTACGGTTATTCCTTTAACATTAAACCGTTTTGGTGTGGATCCTGCCGTTGCCTCTGGCCCTCTCATCACTACTTTAAATGATATCTTTTCCTTAATTATTTACTTTAGTATTGCTACAGCGTTCTTAACTCAATTGTCTGGATTATAAAAGCCCTCTACAAAGAAAAGAAGCGACTCATTCAAGAGTCGCTTCTTTTCTTTACCTAGTTAATAGATCCCCAATAACCCAATAACCAATTCCATATAGTAAAACGATAACGGAGATGAGTATAAACAGTTTCTTATTTGACATTTTCATAACTCGACGACCACCTTTTTCCTACTCTCGATAGTAGTATACTACATTTTGGCCGAGTTACGCTTAGACACTATTATGAACAAGGATTGATCTTTTTCCTATAGGAAGGTAAGTGAGTTTGGGTTCTTCAACCTCTTACGCTTTTTCGTAAAGAAGATATGCTCTCGTATACAAATGCTCTACATCTTCATCTGTCATTAACATTAACTTCCCTTCTTTCATTCCCTGTACCTTTGATAAAAACTGAATCATATTTTCTCGTTCTTGCCTGCTCATGTTCATCGCCTCCTGTAATAATACAATTTATTTTATTTAATTGTATTATATAACAGATCTTTCAAAAACGTCAACGTTTTTTTAGAAAAAACAGCCTATTTTTACTCACATAAAAAACACCATCTATATCGGTAATTAAAAAAGTCTACTTTGACTTTTTCAATTCGCTAATGAATGGTGTTCTCTTTTTTTCCTCTTATTTTATAAGTAACACAGGACAAGTAGCACGCTTTACTACTTTATGACTTACACTTCCAAGGATCATTTGTTGAAACTGATTTAAGCCTCTGCTTCCAACAACAATTAAATCAGCTTGAATATCATTAGAGAACGTAACAAGTGTTCCTGCTGGATCTCCTCGCAACAATCTTACTTCATAGCTGATTCCTTCCTTTTTTGCCACATCTTCTACAAGTTTAAATTTCTTTTTCCGTTTCTCCATTATCCCTAAGGAGTTCCATGTATTTAACACATCGGCTTTTGACGTTTTCCCATCGACGACATAAACGACATATGCATGCGCACCACTTTGTTTCGCTAACTCAATCGCTTTCTCGGCTGCTCTTATCGATTGAATTGAACCATCCAAGGCAACAACGATCTTCTCGAACATGAAACCCCTCCTCACATCTATTACTCTTTATTTTATCCATACACAAGGAAGGGGTGCGTCATTACATTTAAAACGAGAAACAGCTTAATTTTTTTACACTTACTCACATATTTACCTATTTTCGGGCGACTTTGCCTACTTCCATATTTCATCTCTACCACAACCTTGTGGTAAACTAATAATATCGAGGTGATAAAAATGGATTATAGCCAAATGTGTCCTAAATATGAGCATGCCATTGAGATATTAGGAAAAAGATGGACCGGGCTTATCATTCGAGTTCTGCTAGACGGACCAAAACGTTTCAAAGATATAAAAACACAAATACCAGATATGAGTGACCGTATACTAACTGAACGTATGAAAGAATTAGAGCAACAAGATATCGTTACAAGAGCGGTCTTTCCTGAAAAGCCGGTTCGAATTGAATATTCGTTAACAGAAAAGGGTTTAGCCCTACAACCAGTCATTGAATCGATTCAATCTTGGGGAGAAAGTTGGACATAAAAAAGACCACTGAAAAAGGTGCGAACTTTCGCCTTCTTCAGTGGTCTTTTAAGGGACTCCCCTTTTTCTATTGCCTAACTCTTTGCTTCACTAAATAGCAATGACGACAAAAAAGAGACTTCACCATTGTTGAATCACGTTTATTCATCTTTCACCTCCAAACAGTAGCACCGTGGAGAAGTGTTTTATTTCACTAAATACGTTTTTGTCCATTTATCATAAAGCGTGCGTCTACCCTTCCCGAAAGACATTATAAAGAAAGGAAACAGCACATACTTTAACATCTCTCTCATAAAAAATTGTCCACCTGTAGGTTTCTCTGCTTTTTCATTATAAACGTAAAGGTCAACAATCTTCATTCCTATTGTTCTTTTCCCTTTGATTGCATAAAGCAAATGAACGGTTACAAACACCATTAAAATCACAATCCAATTTATTACATACAAATGGAATTCATTCTCCCACATATATCTACGAATAAACTCTATATTATCAGAAGGAGCCTCTGATTGAACGATCATCCAAAACGTCGTAATCGCACTAGTAACAATAAGAATAAGAGCTAAAAAAACAAAGTCAAAAAACGCTGCAATTAAGCGGATCCAGCCACCAGCACGTTGTTCTTCATTTAATAACCGTTCAACCCATTGATTACTTTTCTGTTCAGCAATCATTTATTCAACTCCTCATAAGGTAATTAGAGATTAAAAGTAATTTTACCATATTTTGGTTTCACCCTCAAAAAATTATTTATTTTCAAACCATATCAAAATAGCCAGCTACTCTTAAGTAGCTGACTATTTTTCATACTAAAATTATCCTACCATCTTATCAGACTTTTCTTCATCCCACGCTTCTGTATTCTCAATCCCTAACTTCTTTGGACTGAATGTAGGATCAAGACCTTGCTTACGTTGGTCCTCATAATCTTGAAGAACTTTAAAGGCAATCTTCCCTAATAATAAAATACCGATGATATTAATCACTGTCATCAATGCCATGAATAAGTCAGCTAAATCCCATACGAGACCTAAGCTTGCCACTGAACCGAAAAGTACAAATCCCATTGTTGCTAGACGATACACATTTACGGCTGTTTTGCTCTTTTTGATGAACTCGATATTCGTTTCACCATAATAGTAACTACCAATGATCGAACTAAATGCAAACATAAAGATTGCCGCTGCGATAAAGTAACTTGCCCATCCACCTATTTGTAAACTAAGAGAGTTTTGTAGCAATTGAATTCCTTCAGCTTCACTTAAGTGATAGTCTGTGTTTAATAGAATGATAAAAGCTGTAGCCGAACAGACGATTAATGTATCAACATATACACCTAATGTTTGAACAAAACCTTGTTTTGCAGGATGTGATACATTTGCCGTAGCGGCTGCGTTCGGAGCACTACCCATACCTGCTTCATTCGAGAAGAGGCCACGACGAACACCCATCATAATAGCAGCACCAATTCCGCCACCAAGAGCTTGCTCAAAACCGAATGCACTACGTACAATTAAACTTAGAACGGCTGGAATTTCAGAAACATTCATGACTACGACAACTAAAGCAATGATAATATATAACACAGCCATAATTGGAACAATCACACTTGAGAAGTTCGCAATTCGGTGAACTCCACCAAAAATAATAGCCCCCGCTAACACAGTCATGATAGCTCCCATTACCCATGGACTAATCCCAAACGCATTATCAAACGCTCCAGCAATTGTGTTACTTTGAACAGAATTAAAAATAAGACCAAATGTAATAGCAATTAATACCGCAAACACAATTCCTAACCAACGTTGACCTAATCCCTTTTCAATGTAATATGCAGGGCCACCACGGAAAGACTCTTTGTCTTTGATTTTATAAACTTGCGCTAACGTACTTTCAATGAAACTTGTTGCACCACCAAGTAATGCTACGACCCACATCCAGAACACGGCACCAGGACCACCTAACGCAATGGCGACCGTAACCCCTGCCAAGTTCCCAGTTCCGATACGTGTTGCCGCACCGATCGCAAATGATTTAAATGGACTAATACTTTTCATTCCCTCTACTTGCGTTGACTTTTGTGTTACCACACGAAACATTTCACCAATGCTGCGAAATTGCATAAACCGAATTTTAAACGTGAAATACAAACCTGCACCCAATAAACCACCGATAACTACATACGTCCATAAAAATCCATTAAGAAAATCAATAATTGCTTGCAAAACTGGAACACCTCTCTTTGTTTGAATTATCTAAATTATTTTTTTACTATACACTAAGAGGTGTAAACCTGTAAAGATAAAGTGTCAGAAAATTTAACAAATTTATCTGGCAAATTTTTCTTTGTGCTCAGATTGTTAACTCAAGAAGGCTAAAAACCCTGTTATTACTGTAGAATTTCACAAAGACAAAATTTCCGAGCGATAGCCATGTTAGCATTTTTACAAAATTAAAAAAGAGAGCCTTAATTCATTTTTTATAAGCTATTATTCCAATATAAAGTATTATTAGTGTAAGAAAATATCTTATTACTTAAAAGTTCTTCCACGTGTAAGAAAGAAAGTCATGCACTTCCCCATTAAGGGACGCTCCCCCCACATCAATAGCTTCTAAAACAAAACCGTTTTTCTCCAAAATTCTTTGCGATCCCTTGTTATGACTCGTTGTTTTAGCACGAAGCTCTATTTTTTCATAGGTTAATTCCAACAAATCTTTCAAGTGATTCACACTTTTTGATGCAATGCCTTTTCGTAAAAACATTTCACCAATACGGTAGCCAATCTCAGCAGAAAAGATCGGCGTTTCTGTTACATTAAATAAATTAATTCTCCCTAATATTGTGCCATCCAAGGTCAAGATAAGATAATACATGCCTTCTCCCTTTTTATGCTCAACTAACAGTTCATCTAGAAACGTTAAGAACGTGTTCCGATCATAGTATGACTCTCCTCTTCCAGGAACAAGTTTTTCAAAAAACTCTCTATTTTCTACCTCAAATTGCAGTAACCCTTCAGCATGGTCCATCGTTAACACCTCTAATTTAATGTCCATAATAAGCCTCCTTCTTTCTAAATGAAATCCTTACGTTCTTTTCATTACGTTATATAAACGTATAATATATTCCTCTTTCCTTTTGCAACCCCCTTCCGCATTCAAATAACAAGCAAAAAAAACCTTAGCAACTAATCGGCTAAGGTTTCTCGTCAAATTTACGATGCGCTCGGCTGCGTCGTTCTAACTGCCCGCGTTTTCGTCGTATTTTCCGCTGCAATTTTCCCTTTAAAGAAGCTAATAATATATGAAATCATCACAATAGATAAAATGGAATACAAACCCCTAATAAGTCCAATGGAGAACAGACCAATAAATATAACAATAAAGTCAAAAACAAATGTGGTGATTCCCGGATTGAAATGAAACCGTTTTTGAACGTATAACGATAAAATATTGGCTCCTCCTAATGACGACCCATTTAAAAACAAGATTGACAAACCCAATCCAGCAACTGTCCCTCCTAAAATGGCTCCTACCCAAGGTGTCATTGAAAAACTAGGAAGGTACTGAATTACTTCGGTTAATACGGACATTGTTGTTACCGCAAACATGGTAGATAAGGTGAATTTCCACCCCATCTTCATTACAGCTAAGATATAAAAAGGGATGTTAATGAAAAAGAACATGACCGAAAACGGAATATCGAAGCCGTAGGTAAGACTTAATGCCAGTCCTGCCGTTCCACCTGTTGTAACTTGTGAGCTTTGCAAAATCAAAACACCCATACTAACAACTAAACAACCTAGCACTACATTTAGTAGTTTCACTTATACTCTCCTCCTTGGAGTATTATTTTGCTATGACCATATATGTACCTCAACTATTTTCGTTGAATAATAATCCAAATCATCCACTAGTAAATTATTATAAGAACAATTTGAATCTGCCGCAAATACATACGCAAACGCGCTTAACCTTTAAAGCGTTTATGAATTAAAGTCATTTTTAGTATTTTTAACAATAGAAACTTTATTAACATAACAAAAAAGAGTGTCTGCTAGAAACACTCTTTTTGTTCACTATTATAAAATAGGCTTAATAGAAATCCTTTCCACATGCAACACTCTTTTTAATTCCTTAGCAAATGTCAATGCGTTTTCTCCATCTCCATGAATACAAATGGTATCAGCCTGAATAGGGACAACCGTACCATTAATTGCTTTTACCGTACCTGTTTTGGCCATGGTTACAACTTGATCTATAGCTGTGTGTACGTCGTGGATAAGGGCATGTTTCTGAGAGCGAGGTGTTAGTGTACCATCAGCTTGATAAGTTCGATCAGCAAATACTTCATTCGCTACTCTTAGCTTCTTTTCCAACCCAGCTTTCGTCAGTTTACTCTGTGATAATCCGAATAACACGAGAGCAGGATCTACATCATACACAGCTTGTGCAATGGCATCGGCTACATTTTCGTTTGTTGCAGCAAGATTATACAACGCACCATGCGGCTTCACATGCTGCATAGTAACACCCTCAATGTCACAAAATCCTTTTAATGCACTTATTTGATAGATCACAAAATTATATACATCTTCAGGATTTGTTTCAATGATTCTTCTTCCGAATCCTAACAGATCAGGAAACCCTGGATGAGCGCCTATTTTTACTCCTTTTGCCGCAGCCATTTTTACCGTTGTAGCCATTACATTGTGATCCCCTGCATGATAACCACACGCTACGTTTGCCGATGTAACATGATCTAAAATGAGTTCATCTTGACCGATTTTATAGGCACCAAAACTTTCACCTAAGTCACAATTTATATCTACACTCGTCATCTCCATCCCCCTTTAAAAAAGCTGCGGAATCATTTGTATTAATGTTCGAACCCCAAGATAGGCTGTTAGCACCACCACAATAGCTCCGAATGCCGTCATCCAAACAGGATGTTTATAATCTCCTACAATACTAACGCGATGAGCAGCTAACAAAATGCACCCTAATGTAAGTGGTAGAATAAGTCCATTAAAGGCACCGGCTAACAACAATAACGCAACCGGTCTCCCAATCAACGCGAATACTACCGTAGAAAAAACGATAAAACCGACTGTCCAATAGTTTTTGTTTCTTTCAATACTTGGATGAAACGTTGTTAAGAAGGATACAGATGTATAAGCCGCTCCGATTACAGAGGTAATCCCCGCTGCCCATAATACTAATCCAAACATTCGATATCCAATTTCACCAGCTGCAATTTGAAAAACGGATGCCGTTGGATTATCTGGATTTAGCACAAATCCAGCTGAAACAACACCTAAAATCGCCAAAAACAAAATAACCCGCATAATGGATGCTACGACAATACCAGAAATAGCTGTATTCGTTACATATCGTAAGTTCTCTCTTCCCGTTATTCCTGCATCTAATAGTCGGTGACCTCCAGCAAACGTAATATACCCACCGACGGTTCCACCAACGATTGTGATAATAGCTAAGAAATCTATTTCGATTGGGACAAATGTCCGTAAAACTGCTTCTCCGTATGGAGGCGCACTTACAATCATCACGTAAGCTGTTAGCAAAATCATCAGTGCCCCTAAATAGCGGACTATTTTATCCATAGCCATGTTCGCTTCTTTTAGTAAAAAGATAAAAATACAAATAACCCCAGTTATAATGGCACCAATGGTTGTATCAAGCCCTAATAAGGCATTGACTCCAAGACCACCACCAGCCACATTTCCTATATTAAAAGCTAGTCCACCAAGGACAATAAAAAAGGCAACTACATATCCTAACCCAGGTAAAACAGCATTCGCAATTTCCTGTCCTCTCATTCTTGAGACAGCAATGATTCTCCAAATATTGATTTGTGCACCAATATCTAAAATAACGGATGCTAAGATAACAAACCCGAAGCTCGCCAACAACTGTTCTGTAAACACAGCTGTTTGCGTTAAGAAACCAGGTCCGATAGCTGACGTAGCCATCAAAAAGGCAGCTCCCGCCATCGCACTCATTCTCTCTTTCGGTGTCATTTGTTCATTATGAAGGGACCTCTGATTTTTCATTCTGCTCTTCCTCACTCAGTAAATATTTTAATTGAATACGCTCATCAGCTTTCACTAAAGTTACATAGACACCATCTTACTGGTTTAGTAAAATTAAACTATCTTTAGGTCATAAGTGATGAGGTGTTTCATTTGCAAAGCAAAAATAAAACGGTTGTAAAATCAATGACGATCCTGAATCTTTTTCGAATACATTCGGCCCTTACTCTTAACGAAATCGTACAAATGTCAAATTTACCAAAAACATCTGCTCATCGAATGGTCGGATCATTGACTGAAATGGGATTTCTTACAAAAGACTTTGAAGGTAACTATTCCCTAGGCCTTCTTTTTTTAGAGTACGGACAACTCGTTTCCGAACGCCTTGATCTCCCTAAAATCGCTAAGCCATATATGGAAGCCCTTAGAGATGATGTTAATGAAGCTGTTAATTTAACGATACGAGATGGCAATGAAGCTCTATATGTCGAAAAAGTAGACACAGACCACCCTGTGCGACTTTTCACAAAAGTCGGACGTCGTTCGCCGCTTTATTCCGGTGCCTGCTCTAGAATTCTACTCGCTCATATCGATGAAAAAGAGCAAGAATCTTATATTCGCACTATCGATCTCAAACCAGTCGGGTTAAAGACCATAACCGATAAAGAGGTTTTAAGAAATGTTTTAAAACAATCACGAACAGACGGCGTTGCTATCAGTTATTCAGAACTCGAAAACAATACAGTCTCTATCGCTGCCCCTATTTTCAACATTAGCGGACAAGTGATTGGCGGCTTAAGTGTAGCTGGACCAGAAAGTCGTTTTCCCGAAACACGCGTGGCCGAAATGATAGAGAAAGTAAAACAAACAGCCAACCAAATCTCCTGTAAGCTTGGATTCAATTAATGCTAGCTTACTTCATATGTTTTAATTTAATCCCTATTTTTAACTCATTTAATTCGGTTTCTCTTCTTATTAGTAGCTTTTCCGCTTCCTCTATTGACACACAGGAAAAAGAAATTTTCTCACCTGGTTTCAATTGGGCTACAGCCGGGATATCTACCTCTATCACTTGCCCAATTTTGGGATACCCGCCAATGGTCTGCCTATCCGCAAGTAAGATGATTGGATTTCCATCAGGCGGAACTTGAATCGTACCAAAAGTGACCCCCTCTGATAGTAACTCTACCTTATTAATCACGCGCAGCGATGGTCCAGAAAGTCTGTAACCCATTCGATCAGATTGCGGTGTCACTTTAAATGAGGAATGAAACAATTGATCCTGACTTTCTTTCGTAAATTGTTGATAATGTGGCCCTGGAATAATCCTAATCTCTTTTCGTTTATTTTGTACGAGAGTTGAATTCAGCCCCCACCGACTTACAATACATGAACGATACTTATTTTGAGATTCTTCCCACATATCCCATTCCTGATTTTGTTTAAATTCAATAACATCACCAACATCTAAAGCGCGCCCTTCAAATCCTCCTAATTTAGCTCGAAGGTACGTACTCTTACTCCCCATCACGTCTGATACAACTAGTCCTCCCGAAATGGCTACATAGCATCGACAACCTGTTTTCGCAGGACCGAACGATAAAATACTGTTTTTTTTCACAAAAATAGGTCGATGAATGGGAATGGATTGATTGTCTATTGTTGAGGAGAGATTTCCTCCTGCAATGGCAATAAGTGCATCTTTCTCAAACCGTAACGATGATCCAGCTAATGTCATTTCCAAAGCGGCTTCATCTTCTGCATTGCCCACTAACAAATTGGCAATTCGGAGGGCCAAAGGATCCATCGCTCCGCTCATGATAACCCCGTGCTTTTGAAATCCGGTTCTCCCTAAATCTTGAATAGTAGTTAAGAGACCTGGCTTAAGTACTTTTAGAGCCATTTTGAATCCTCCCTATATTGGTTATATTCAGCTTCAGTAATGGGTTTAAAACGAATGACATCACCTGATTGAAGCAAACTAGGAGGAGTCTGATCTTTAAAGAATAAATCTAGAGGCGTTTTTCCAATGAGTTGCCACCCTCCCGGAGTCGAGATTGAGTACACCCCCGTTTGTTTCCCCGCTATTCCAACAGATCCCTTTGGTATTTCCATTCGTGGCTGTTCCTTCCTAGGGGTAGCAATCTTCTCTGACATTCCTCCTAAATACGGAAATCCAGGCGCAAAACCAATCATGTAAACGAGATACTCTCCACTTGAGTGAATGTCTACAACTTGATCAGGAGTTAGACGATTATATTCGGCTACATATTCAAGATCAGGACCGTATGCCCCACCATAACAGACAGGAATTTCGATCAGGCGACTTTTCTGTTCATCTGCCTTTTTTAAATTCAAAGCTATCTCTTTTAACGTCGCACAAACAATAGAAGAGGGTGACTCACCTTTACTAAATGGAAGAATAGAAAGCGGATCATAAAATACGGTTACAGTTGTAAAGGCCGGAACTATTTCCTTTAACCCTTTAAATGGATCTTTCTCTAAATGAGCAGCAAAAGCTTTTACTTTTTTATGTACTTCCACATCGATTTCATTCCCAAAATGGACCGCTATCGCAGACTCACTTAACGCCGTCACTTTTACCTCTTTTTCAAAATCTGTAATAAGTCGATCCAACCTGCTCACCTCTTTCAGTTCCGAAATTCGGAACTTATATTCCGATTATCAGTTGTATTGTAATAATTATAATTATCAGATTATAAAAAAGCAATGGAAAATCAAAAGAAGAGAGCGTACCACGCGTATGTATTTTACATAAATAAACCTTGTTTCATGCAAAAAAAAGCAAAAGAGCATCTACTCTTTTGCTTTCTCATAATATCTAGCTAATTCAACAATCATGGCACCCATTCTTTCCAGTTCAGGAGCTACCACTCTCTCGATCCCTTCCTCATGCAATGCTTCCGCCGTTACCTTACCGACAGCTACTGCAAGAACACCGGTTCTGAAGGCGTGTAGGACTTGATCAACATATCCTTTTTCTTTTACATACTTAAAGAAAGATCGAACTTGAATGGCAGCTGTAAAGCATACCGCATCAACATCAGAGGAAAACAATTCCTGACATAGCTTTTCTACCACAGCAAAGTCAGGATCAACATGCTGATAAGGAAGCACCTTCATCACTTCTGCTCCTGCTTCTTCTAAATACTGAATCAGCGCAGGTGCATTTTCACCATGAAGTTGAACCAACACTCGTTTTTCTTTGAAATCAATTCCTTCAAAGGACTCAATTAATCCTTTTATTGTGCCATCATCATCCTTTACACTTGGTGTAAATCCTATTTTCTTTAAGGCCGCAAACGTTTTGTATCCTCTTGAGGCAATTTGCGCCTCTTTCATTTTTTGAAGAAACTGCTCTTGTATCTCTAACTCAGCCGCCAACTCTAGCAAAGCATTCGTCCCTATTCCCGTTGTAAAAACCATCCAGTCAAATGTCTCATTTACAATCTTCTGTAAGTCATCTTTTACTTCCTCTTCTGCCTTAAACACCGTTCCTTGAAGAGAGCGCACAAGAGGAACTCCATTTTGCTTTTCAATGAGCTTACTCATTTCATCTGTTTTTCTTGAGGCTGCAAGCACTATTTTTCTTTCATCTAAACCAGTCTTCATTCGTGTCACTTCTCTTTCTACTTCAAGTTTTCTATCATTCACTTATTCTTATTATAAGCTTTTTCCATGTAGAAAAAAATGGTTGAAACATGAAAGAAGACTCTGATAAAGGTTATATGTCCTTTATCAGAGTCTTCTAAATCTGTTAATTTTGATCGTTAAGCTGCTCATACTGTTCAACAATGAGAGTTAGCAAACGACTAGTTTGATCTAGTTTAGTCACTTCTGTTATCGCTGTTTTCAATCCTTTATCCCTAATGAGTTGCTGAATTTGAACAGCTTCTTCATCTGTTTGTACATCATAATGGAAAGCCGCTGCTATTGCTTTTGCTAAATAAACAGGTTCTTCCCCTACGATTTCAATAAATTGTCTCGCAGGCCCGACCAGTCGATCATTCGGTCCAAGCTTCCGTAGTGGTCCTCTTCCTACCCTAGTCACATCATCAGCTAAATTCACATTCAAAAATCGAGTAATGATTTTTTGAATATATAGTTCATGCTCATCTAAATTAAAGGAGTGTTTCTCCGAAAGTAAACGACCTGTTTCTTGCAATGTTTTTTCAAGTAACGTTCTAATTTCTTCCACTTCTAACGCCTGATCAATTGTCTTAATACCTGCATGATATCCCAGGTATGCAGCTACCGCATGACCGGTATTAACGGTAAATAACTTTCTTTCAATGTAAGGATTAAGGTCCTCCACATATGTCACGCCATTAATTTTCGGAATATCTCCTATCATGCTTGATTGTTCGACTACCCACTCATAGTAAGGTTCAACCATTACAAGTAGTTTATCTTCATTCACTTGATTAGGAACAATCCGGTCAACCGCTGCATCAGGAAACGCAAAGCGCTGATCAAAGATAGCTTTTTCTTCTTCTGCTAATTGGCTATACACACTTTCTTTTAAAAGAGTACTACCACCAATTAAATTTTCACACGCAATAATATTTAAAGGGGTGTTGTTCTTTTGAACTCGTAAACGCAAACCTTCCACTAAACTCTTTGCAATGATCGGGAGAATAGTCGGACCAACGGCCGTTGTGACAATATCAGCATTAGCAATAGCCTCGATAACTTGCTCTGGCTGTTGCATACTGTTAATAGCTGAAACATTTTTGATCGTGGCCGTCTCTTTTGATTGATCCGCCAGAACAACATTGTATTCTTTTCTTGCATTAAGCAAATCAACAATTTCTTTATTCACATCAACAAAAATAGTCTCGTATCCAGACTCATACAACAAAGACCCAATAAACCCTCTCCCGATGTTCCCCGCTCCAAAATGTACAGCTTTCATCTTAGTTCACCTCTTCAAAAATTTCGAGAATTTCCTCCGTCGATGTTGCTGATACCACCTTTTCAACATTTTCTTCCTCGGACAATACAATGGCAATTTGCGACAAAATGTCTAGGTGCTCATCACCTTTACCAGCAATTCCAATTAATAACTTTACGATATTTCCTTCACCGAAATCGACTCCATTAGGAACTTGGATAATAGCGATACCTGATTCTTTCACAGAAGCCTTCCCTTCTTCTGTTCCGTGCGGGATAGCCACAAAGTTCCCCATATAAGTAGAAGTAAGCTCTTCTCGCTCTAACATTCTGTCAATATATGCTGGTTCAACATACCCACGATTAACAAGTAGTTCACCCGTTAATTTAATTGCATTTTCCTTCGTATCCACTTCTGTGTTTAATACAATGTTCTCATTTGACAAAATTGGTAATGACATATTAAAACACTCCTTAATAATTTGTTTTTTCTTTAAAAAAGCTTTCTAACTTCGATGCTAAATAAGACGATATTTTGTTCTCATCTTTTGATTCAAACCTAATAATACTTAACTCATTTTCAATAATTACTGCGCTAATTTGACTTAATATTTCTAGTGACGGGGTAGCTAGTTCTCGAGGAGAAAGCATAAGCAAAATAGTCTCTACCTTCATCTCAACTTGATCCATTCCCGTTATCGTTTGTGGTTCGTGCAATGCATGAATCGTGAAGGATGGCTTCCTTACAGCATCACTTCTTGCATGGTAAAGTGCTAACTTTGTATTTGGTATTCCTAATCCACCTATTTTCTCTCGTTCCAATAAATCGTGTATAACAGTAGGTAATTCTGATATAACCCCTTCACTCAACAGTGTTTCACAAGCAGATTGGAGGAGGGAAGAGAGATTTTGGTCTTCTTTATACGTAGACACTTTTAATCCTTGTAAAATCGTTACGATCGTGTCCGAATACTCTTTTATTACCTTCATCCGCTCGATCGTATTTTCTTTTCTAGATAACGTCGGAAAATCTATATCTTGTTTTGGTCCTTCTGTAACATTCTGCTTTTGTTTATGAATAAAAGATTTAATCTTCTCAATCTCATCGCTCGTTAAGATAGGATTAACTAAAATATACTCTCGGTTAAAATCCGGTAGACGAATGGTTGATAAGATCAAATCATACTCATGATTATCGATTTGAATAAGCTCAAACATCGACACATTTCTACACTCTTTTATTTCAGGAACTTCTTGTTGCAGACTTGTTGCTAACATTTTCGACGTCCCAATTCCACTTGAGCAAACAATCAGGGCTTTTAATGACTCTTTTTTATGTCTCCCTAACAGAACCGAGCCAAAATGAAGAACCAAATAACCAATTTCCTCTTCTGGAACTTCTAATTCAGGAAAAACGAGCTTCACCCCATCTTGTACTACATGAAACAAATGAGAGTAATCTTGTTTAATTTTATCTAGAAGCGGATTGCTAATACCCATGTTTTGTTTGATACGAAAGAGAGCTGGACTTAAATGGGCAACTAACCCTTGAAGCAGTTCATGATTGTCGGCTAACGACTCTCCTGTTTCTTTTTCAACGTGAAGAATTAAACTTTTTGCTTTTAAAGCTATTTGCAGGCTTGTATCTTCAATTAGATATTCCTTATCTAGCCGTAATTTAGCTCCTCGCAGATGCATCGTAATATAACCAACCTCTGCTTTAGGAATCTTGGTTTGAAATACTTTTTCTAGCTTCTCAATTATTTTTTCTGCAATTTTGAATTCAGAAGTGACTTCCAAATGTTCTAGGTAGGCTTGGTCGATTGATATGTTCTCACCTTGTAAGATTCTTTCCATGGCCAATGCTAAGTGAACAACTAATCCCATGTAAGCACTATCTGCTATGGAATAAGGAAGTTCTTTGTTTATTTCTTCTATAGCCTTTTCAACAATGAGTAGGTTTCTTTTGTCAACTAAACCTAATAACCTTTCAGAAATCAGTTCTGTTTGTTGTGATGTTTTCTTTTGGATGTTTTCTCTAATCAAAGATAACAAATCAAATTCATCAACATTTTCTGAAATGATCTTACTCATTGCCTTTCTCTTCGATGTTTCATCTCCTACTATTTCAACACCATAGCCTCGTTTTCGAACCAAGATAAGATTTTCATGATTTTGCAACTGCTCTTCTACTTTATTTAAGTCGTTACTGATGGTGGCAATGGTGACATTTAAATCACTTGCTATAGCCAAAAGCTTAACAGGTTCAACCGACTCTAGCAGTGTACATAAAATAATCGTCTGTCTTTCCTCAGGTGTATATTCATTATGCTGAATATTAAAGAGAAACAACTTCAGGTTTTCAATCTGATCATGCGAGCCAACTAGTTGAACACCAACACCAGATTTTTTTAGCAAACTCAAGTCATATTCTTTTAGAATGTCCTCAACACCTTTTAAATCGCGATGAACGGTTCTCACACTAACATCAATTTTTTCAGCTAGGCCTTTTACCGTTATTTCTTGATCTGATGATAACAAGTGTTCTAAGATCTGCCTTTCTCTTGCCGTAATGTAAATGGCATTCACCTCATTCACTTTCAAAGTTGATGACAAAATTAAAATACCACATGACTATATTTTAATCATAATCGAGCTGAATTATTGATTCAACAAAAGGTAATTTCGATTTCGTCTCGTTCATTGTTGCCATAATTTAAAAAAGAAGGAAGGTGAATAACTTTCCACCTTCCTTCGCAATCCTATTTTAACTTTTCAATTAGCTCATCATACTTCGGACTATTTAAGAAGTTCTCTACTGAAATATGAACGGCAGTAGGCAATTTTGCTTTCGCACGGTCTGTTAGATCTTTGTGCGAAATAACGATATCAGCGTCGTTTGGAATATTATTGATAGCCGTATTTGTAACATCAATTTCCAAGCCAGCTTTTTTAACTTTATTTCTTAAAATCGATGCACCCATAGCACTCGAACCCATACCAGCATCACATGCAAAAATGATTTTATTCACATTTTCTTTCACTACTTCATTATTTTCAGTTGATGCTTCTTTTGTTTCTTCTTGATTCACTAATACAGATGCTCTGCTTTCTTTTCCTTTTAATGCAGAAGTTTGTGCTGTTGCTTTTGCTAAGTCACCTTCATCTGTTGCCTTTGAACTCTTAAGAATAATAGAAGCAATGATAAAGGAAACAGCTGTTGCGGCAATAACACCGGCAATGACTGCAAAGTATCCGCCACGTGGTGTCATCGCAAGTATTGCAATGATACTACCTGGTGATGGAGCTGCTACAAGTCCACCGTTAAATAACATTAGTGTAAATACGCCTGTTGCGCCACCAGCAATTGCCGCTACAATAAGTGCAGGTTTCATTAAGATATACGGGAAGTAAATCTCATGAATTCCTCCAAAGAAATGAATAATTGTCGCACCAGGTGCTGATTGTTTCGCCATTCCTTTTCCAAATAACATGAAAGCAAGTAAAATACCAAGACCAGGTCCAGGGTTTGCTTCTAATAGGAATAAGATTGACATTCCTTCACGTGCTGCTTGCTCAATTCCAATCGGACCTAAAATCCCGTGATTAATGGCGTTGTTTAAGAATAATACTTTGGCTGGTTCAATTAAAATACTCGCAAGTGGTAACAAATTGTTTGTAACTAGGAAGTTTACTCCTGCTGCAAGTGTTTGGTTTAATCCATAAACAATCGGACCTACACCAACATACGCAACAAGCGTTAACGCTCCCCCAATAATACCAGCTGAGAAGTTATTAACTAACATTTCAAAACCAGATTTTACTTTGTTCTCGAAATACTTATCAACTTGCTTAATGAGCCACCCACCAAGTGGACCCATAACCATTGCTCCTAGGAACATTGGGATGTCTGCTCCAACGATAACCCCCATTGTTGCAGTCGCACCTACGACCCCTCCTCGTAGGTCATACACCATTCGACCACCAGTAAAACCGATTAATAGCGGAAGAAGGTACGTAATCATCGGACCAACAAGTTCTGCTAAGTTCTCATTTGGTAACCAACCTGTCGGGATAAATAATGCAGTAATAAGTCCCCATGCTATAAATGCTCCAATATTCGGCATAATCATGCCACTTAAAAAACTACCAAAGCGTTGAATTCTAACTTTGATATTTGAATTAGTTTTAGGTGAATCCATCTTTCTATCTCCCTTCGTCTTGCTTGTTTTATCTTGTCTTGCTGTACCTCTATAATAAAGCGGTTACAGATGAGAATCCATCTATAGAAAAGCTTCTTTTGTCAATTGTATTGTTGCCAAAATTTTAATCGAATATTAAATTGTCCTTTTTTTGTCAAAAAAGGAAGCCGTTACGCTTAAATTGATCTGTATTACTTAGAGAATAAAAAAAGCTTTGAGGCTTTCAGTATGCGGAGCCATAGCCACTAATACATGCAACAAACGGACTGTAGATGCCCTATTTCTTTTAATACTACCTTTTTTCTGTTTAAAAGGACCGTGGTTCCTCTATTTCACTAATTTTACGTAAAAACCCCTCTTTTTTAGGCAAATAAGGTCTCTCCTGTCCGTTTATACTTCCCATAGCGCTAATTTTTTCTAAATAACGAACCTGGTGTCCGCTCCCTTAAAAATGTACCAAGGCACAAAAAAAGAGCACCTTCTTTAAGGAACTCTCTTTTAATGGCTCTCAATCCATCACGATATATATGGCTTCGTCCACTACTTCTACATCATATTTCTTCACACAGCCAACATCTGGCGCCTGCACTTGCCCGTCTTTCATGCTGATTTTCCAATCGTGAAGCGGACAAAAGACATGCTCGCCACTGACAATTCCTTCTGACAAAGGACCTCCTTTATGAGGACAACTGTTTTGAATGGCGCGAATTACACCGTCTTTTTGCTTGAACAACGCAATCTCTTCGCCAGCTACGTTGACTCTTTGACCTACTCCTACAGATAAATCCGAAATATTTGCTACATGAACCTTGTTTGCACTATCAACTTTACTCATATGAATGCTCCCCCTCCAATTTAAGAAAGTACTTGAACTTCTTTCTTTTTAAATTCTTGTTGTAGTTCTTCGTTTTCGACGATTTCTTTCCAAGGATCTTTTCCGGTCGATAACGCTACGTCCATTCTCTCAATAAGGGCTTTGCGGCCTTCCTCATCTTCTAGAACGACTTTCTTCATATGATCTAAACCAACACGTTCAACAAAGTGGGATGTACGCTCTAAATATCTGGCATGTTCTCTGTAGTACTGCATAAAGGCACTGATCGTATCGATGATTTCTTCTTTCGTTTTCACCTTACAGAATAAGTCTCCGCCGCGTAGATCTACCCCGCCGTTTCCACCAACGTAAAGCTCCCAACCGCCATCCACTCCGACCACTCCAAAGTCTTTAATGCCTGACTCTGCACAGTTACGTGGACAAGCCGATACTGCCATCTTTACTTTATGTGGGGTGTTGATGTATTCAAATTTCTTCTCTAACTCCACACCGAGACCGATCGAATCTTGTGTTCCAAAACGACAGAACTGCTCTCCAACACATGTTTTGACAGTTCGAAGTGCTTTTGCGTAAGCTGAACCTGATCTCATACCAAGGTCACTCCACACTTTCGGTAAATCTTCTTTTTCTACCCCGAATAAGTCGATACGTTGGCCACCTGTTACTTTTAACAATGGAACATTATACTTATCTGCGACATCAGCAATTTTACGTAATTGCTCTGCATTTGTTACTCCGCCATACATTCTTGGGACAACGGTAAAGGTACCATTATGATTGATGTTCGCGTGCGCACGTTCGTTGATGAAGCGTGATGTTGGGTCATCAGCATTTTTAATAGGATCGACCATTTTTAAATAGTAGTTAATCGCTGGGCGACACTTCGAACAGCCTTCATCCGATTCCCAGCCAAGAACATTCATCACTTCACGTGGATGCGTTAAGCCAAGCTCGCGAATTTCTGCGACTACTTCTTCGTGGGTATGAGTCGTACAGCCACATAATGGTTCAGGAACATTTCCTACTTCTTCTCCAGTTGTTAACGTTAAAAGGTCTGCAATAAGCGGTTTACAGCCTCCACAAGAACGACCGGCTGTCGTACATTGCTTCACTTGTTCAACCGTGGTTAATCCTTGATCGGTAATCGCTGAACAGATTGCTCCTTTGGAAATTCCGTTACAGTCACACACATTATCGTCATCTGCCATCGCCACAACCGGACTCACCGGTGCTTCTCCACTTTCTGATGGAAGAAGCGCGACTTTGCTCATCCCTGAAATGTCCTCTTCTTTTCGCATCATGCTAAGCAGACGAGTCGAATCTGATGTATCACCAAATAAAACGGCCCCAATCACTTTGTTGTCTTTAACAACCACTTTCTTATAAATGCCTTCGAATTCATCATGAACACGAATGGCCTTCGTATCTTCAGCAT
>NZ_JAOANA010000028.1:0-60474 GCF_032335535.1 Alkalihalobacillus sp. MEB130 | reverse complement strand
ACTCACCCGTCCGCCGCTAACGTCATAAGAGCAAGCTCTTAATCAGTCCGCTCGACTTGCATGTATTAGGCACGCCGCCAGCGTTCGTCCTGAGCCAGGATCAAACTCTCCATAAAAGTGTTTGAGTAAGCTCAAATTCGCATTACGCTAGCAATGCAATAAATTAAGGATGAAATTTTCCCTATCGGGTAAATTTCTTTGACGAGATATCATGTATCTCTATTTCGCTTGGCTTTTGTTCAGTTTTCAAAGAACTCATTGTCGTCTCATGGCGACTTTTGTATCTTACCAAAATCAAATTGATAAGTCAACTTGTTTTTGAATTTTCTTAAGTCGTCTTAGCGACAAGAAATAATATACCATCCCTATTTTTTAAATGCAACCCTTTTTCAAAAAAATATTTCCTAATACATCAATATTCTTTTATGTAAGAAAGGACATGAGCTCCAATTCAATAAGAATCTTGACCCATGCCCAATACTAACCTACATCTAAACTAGACTTATCCTTTTATTCTCCCTGCTCACGATGTCTCATCTGCGGGAATAAAAGCACATCTCGAATCGATGGAGAATTCGTTAATAGCATAACTAAGCGGTCAATCCCAATTCCAAGACCTCCCGTTGGTGGCATACCATACTCAAGTGCCTCAACAAAGTCCTCATCCATCATATGAGCTTCGTCATCACCTTGCTCACGTTCCACAAGCTGCTGTTCAAATCGCTCGCGTTGATCAATTGGATCATTCAACTCTGTAAAAGCATTTGCGTGTTCGCGACCAACAATAAATAATTCAAAGCGATCCGTAAAACGTGGGTCTTCCGGGTTTTTCTTTGCTAAAGGAGAGATGGCTAATGGATGTCCATAAATAAAGGTAGGTTGTATTAATTCTTCCTCTACAAATTGTTCAAAGAATTCATTTACAACATGACCATAAGTCATTGTTTCTTTCACATGCACATTATGCTCTTTTGCAATAGCACGAGCTTCTTCGTCGCTCATTTCTTTCCAGAAGTCAACGCCCGTTTTCTCTTTAATTGCATCAACCATGTGAACTCTCTTCCACTTTGGTTCTAAATTCACTTCATATTCCCCGTATTTAACAGTAGTTGTACCGAGAACCTCTCGAGCAATATGGGCTACTAATTCTTCTGTTAATTGCATAATATCTTGGTAATCAGCATAAGCCTCATACAACTCTATCATCGTAAATTCAGGATTATGCCTTGTCGAAACACCTTCATTTCGGAAGACACGACCAATTTCATAAACCTTTTCTAAACCACCAACAATAAGGCGTTTCAAATGTAACTCAATAGCAATACGCATATAAAGCGTCATATCTAGTGCATTGTGATGTGTTACAAATGGACGAGCAGACGCTCCCCCTGCAATGGAATGCATCGTAGGAGTTTCTACTTCTAAATATCCTTTGGAATCCAAATAACGACGCATAGACTGTAAAATACGACTGCGAAGAACAAATGTATCTCTGACTTCAGGGTTTACAATTAGATCAACATAACGTTGGCGATAGCGTTGCTCGATATCCTTAAGACCATGAAACTTATCTGGTAACGGTCTAAGTGACTTTGATAGCAGTTCAAAGTTTGTCACTTTGATAGAAAGCTCTCCTACCTTCGTTTTAAATGCAGTTCCTGTCACACCTACAAGATCACCGATATCAATAGTATTGAACAAATCATATTGCTCATCACCAACTGCATCTTTACGTACATAAATTTGGACTTGTCCTGTTAAGTCTTGGATATGAGCAAAGCCAGCTTTCCCTTTTCCACGCTTCGTCATAATACGTCCAGCAAGTGTTACTTCGTGACCTGCCTCATCAAGATCTTCCTTCGTTTGTTCACCAAACGCCTCAGCCATAGTAGCAGCTGTATGAGAGCGTTCAAATCGGCCACCAAACGGATCTTTTCCTTGTTCTTGTAACTTTGCAAGCTTGTCCCTACGAACCGCTAACTGATCATTCAACTCAAGCTCTTGAGTCATCTACATCATCTCCTCTATCATCAATCATTTTAGCCCATTTTGTCTGTTTTTATATGTAGAAAAACTGCCAGCGTATCACACTGACAGTTTAATAATTACAAACGAATTATAGTGAACTCTATTAGAAAAGTCAAACAGCACTTGATTGTTCAACCATTTGAGCCTCTAGCTCCTCAACAAATGAGTAAAGAGTAGTTGCTACATCGGCTCTTGATTCAAAACTATTAATCTTATCACGAACGCGACCGCCTCCACGCATTCCTTTTAAATACCAGGCTGCATGCTTACGCATTTCACGAACTGCAACATTTTCACCTTTTAATTTAATTAAACGATCTAGGTGAACCATGCACACATCGATTTTTTCACGAGGGCTCGGCTCTTCTGCAAGAGTTCCATTCTCTAAATACTGAATCGTTTGATATAACATCCACGGGTTTCCTAATGCAGCACGACCGATCATCACTCCGTCGACTCCAGTTTCGTCTAACATCCGGCGCGCCTCTTGTGGTGTCGTTACATCGCCATTTCCGATTACAGGAATATTGACCGACTCTTTTACTTCTTTAATGATATTCCAATCGGCTACACCTTCATACATTTGTACGCGTGTACGACCATGTACAGCGACTGCACTACCCCCTGCACGTTCAACTGCACGTGCATTTTCCACAGCATAAATATGATCCGAATCCCACCCAATACGCATTTTTACCGTTACAGGCTTATCAACAGCTTCTACTGTCGCAGCGACCATTTCATAGATTTTGTTCGGATCAAGTAACCACCTTGCACCAGCATCACATTTTGTGATTTTCGGAACTGGACACCCCATATTAATGTCAATAATATCCGCATTCGTATTTTTATCTACGAACTTCGCCGCCTCTACTAGTGTTTCTTTTTCTCCACCGAAAATTTGCAAGCTTAATGGCTTTTCACGTTCATCGACATATAACATGCTTAATGATTTTTGGTTTCCATGAAGGATCGCTTTATCACTAACCATTTCCGCACAAACTAATCCCGCACCAAACTCTTTTGCAATTAAACGGAAAGCAGGATTACAAACACCCGCCATCGGCGCAAGCACTACTTGATTTTTCATTTCAATGTTTCCGATCTTTAACATACCACTCACCTCCTAGAATTGATTGTTGCTTAAAGCAATTGAAACTTTGATATATTTAAAACTCTGGCCATCTGCTCCAACATCGTATCGTTCGGTAGGCGATTCCCACGTTCTACCTCGCCTAACATCGAAACGGACAACCCTACTTGTTTTGCAAATTCTTCTTGCGTATATCCTTTGAGCTTTCGATAGGCTCTGATTTTCTTTCCATAGTTTGTGGATTCCATATCCATACCCCTTCTTTATCCGGTAGTCCATCATATATCTCTTGAATCGTTTGACCAAGATGCTCTGCATAAAGAGTTGGATGAATTTCCTTCAATGGGACGATCACAAATGCTCGTTCCCACATTCTGGGGTGAGGGATCATTAGATTCTCCAACATCATATTCTCTTCGCCAAACAGTAAAATGTCAAGATCTATTGTTCGGGGTCCCCACCTAACATCCCTCTCACGACCACACTGTTGCTCAATCGACTGAGTTACATCCAATAATTCCCTAGCTGATAAAGTCGTTTGTACTTTCACAACCATATTCAAAAAAGACTGTTGATCGACATACCCAACCGGATTTGTTTCATAAATGGATGATCTGGTGATAACACGAATTCCCATTTGATCCTCAAGAAAGGCAATTGCCTTTTCTAAATGATCGGCTCTATTTCCAATATTCGATCCTAAAGCGATATAAACATCTTGGTTCATGAGCGTGACCTCGTAATTTCTACAGCTACAGATTGATAATGACCAGGGATAGGAGGATCTGGTTTAATGACTTTTACTGTACACTCTTCCAGATTAGCGTAAGCACTTAGTAACACATTCGCGATTTTCTCAGCGACAGATTCTAGCAACTTATAAGGCGTGCCTTCCACAATCTCTTTAACACGTTTAAATGCATCACCATAATTAATCGTTTCTTCTAGGTCATCTGTCGCTCCTGCTTTAGCTAAATCAACATGCAAGATTAAATCGACTACGAATCGTTGCCCTAACTTATTTTCCTCTTGAAAGACGCCGTGATAGCCATAAAAAGATAGTTGGTTCATATAAATTTTATCCATAGTGTACATCCCTTTCCATCAAAGCATCCATCATTGTAGCCATTCGTGCCATTTCTTTCACATCATGAACTCGCATAATATGACAACCTTTCATTATCCCGTAACATACGGTTGCACCTGTTCCTTCAACTCTTTCATCCACGGGAAGCTTTAACGTTTTAGCAATGAGCGATTTTCTAGAAGTGCCCAATAATACTTGATAGCCCATATTTACAATATCGTCTAGATGCCTCATCACATCTAAATTCTCTTCATGTGTTTTCGCAAAACCAATGCCAGGATCCAAAATGATCTTATCCTTTTGCACTCCGGCATCTAAGCAAAGAGAGACACTTTCTTCTAGATCTTTTACAACATCTTGCATGAGATTGCTATATGTCGCGTCTTTTCGATTATGCATGAGAACAATCGGAACTTGATAATGAGCTGCTACTTTTGCCATACGAACGTCCCATTTAGCACCCCAGACATCATTGATGATTTTTGCTCCTGCTTCAATGGCTTGCTTTGCTACTTCTGACTTGTATGTATCAACTGAAATGGGTACAGTTATTTCTTTTGCGACCGCTTCAATAATTGGAATCACTCGTTTGATTTCTTCTGCTTCTCCAACTTGAATGGCACCTGGCCTTGTTGACTCCCCGCCAATATCAATGATATCTGCTCCATCATGAACCAGTTGCTTCGCCCGTTCAACAGCACGTTCTACATCTGAATATTTACCGCCGTCAGAAAATGAATCTGGTGTGACATTTAATATTCCCATAATCTTTGTTCGTTCCTGCTCTATTGTTTGACTCATTGGAAACCTCCTTATAATTCTGCTCTACTCCACAGCTGCTTCCGATATCTATGAAATAGCTTTTGAAGTTCTTTTGTGAAGACACGTTCTTTCGTATATTCAAATCCATCAAAAGAGTGGAGTGGAACAACCTCTTGGATTGAATTCGTAATAAAGGCCTCATCCGCATGTTTAACATCAATCGAACGATAAAATCCAATCTCAAACGGAATATTTTTTTCTTTTAAAAACCTTAGAATAAACTGTCTAGTAATTCCATTTAAAATCCCCGTCTCAATACTCGGTGTATAAACAACACCATCTTTTACCCAAAATAAATTGGATACGACTCCTTCTGCTACAAAACCATCCTCTGTTAAAAAAATTCCCTCTACTTTACTATCATCGCCTATTTCTCGTTTAGCCAATACATTATTTAAGTAGTGATGAGATTTTAATCGCGACTTGCCTTCGGGTGTATTTCTTTTCGTCGTTAGCAGTTTCGCTTGTTTTGCATTTGCAAGTACAGAAGGTAATGGTTTTATATAGACGATAATCGTCGGATCGATATATTCACCTGTATACAACCCAAGATCGTGCGGACCTGCAGATACATTCCATCGTACATACGCACTTGTAAGATGATTCGCTTCTAGCAGCTGATTAATGACCTCTAGTATTTCTGCTCGTTCCATTTTCCAACTTATGCCTAACGTCTGTAATCCGTCCTGCAAACGTTGAAAATGGTCATCCAGTAAAAATGGATGACCATCATCAACGCGAAACGTTTCAAATAAACCGAGACCGTACATATATCCATGATCAAAAGCTGAAATCGTAGCCTGTTCTCTGCTTACAATCTGACCATTTACATAGATGAACACGTTGAATTCTCCTTGCCATACGTTTCTATAAAGTTACGAAGTAGTTGCTTGCCCTCTTCTGTCATAATCGATTCAGGATGAAATTGAACACCTTCAATCGGTAAATCACGATGACGGATCGCCATTATCTCCCCCTCACCTGTTTCAGCTGTCACGACAAAACAATCTGGCAACGTTTCTTTTTTTACAATAAGAGAATGATATCTTGTTGCTGTAAGTGGTGTTGGTAACCCTTTAAAAATGGTTTCGTTATTATGTGTAATGTCGGATGTTTTTCCATGCATTAACCGCTCAGCACGAATGACATCTCCTCCAAACACTTGAGCAATGGATTGGTGTCCCAGACACACACCAAATATCGGAATCTTTCCAGCGAAATGCTTAATTGTATCTAAACTAATTCCTGCTTCATTCGGGCTTTTTGGCCCTGGTGATATCATGATGAAATCAGGATTTAATTGCTCTATCTCTTCTAACGTAATTTGGTCGTTGCGACGAACAACTAATTCATGTCCCATTTCCCCTAAATACTGAACAAGGTTGTACGTAAAAGAATCATAATTATCAATCATTAAAATCATTTTTTCTCCTCCTCAGCTCATTCTAACTGTGTCCTTACTCAACTCTTCTTCACTTGCCTCCAACGCATGCCAAAGGGCTCTAGCTTTTTTTAATGACTCTTTATATTCATTCGTTGCAATGGAATCAATGACAATACCAGCACCTGCTTGCACATGGGCCTGACCATCTTTACAAACCATCGTGCGAATCGCAATATTTAGCTCCATATTCTCATCAAAACCAATCCAACCTATAGATCCAGTATAAATGCCTCTTCGAACTGGTTCAAGCTCTTCTATAATTTCCATTGTTCGTACTTTTGGTGCTCCGGTAATCGTACCACCAGGAAACGTCGCACGAATCACATCATACAGGTCGTGTTGATCAGATAATACCCCCTTCACATTGGAAACTATGTGCATCACATGAGAATATTTTTCAATCACCATTAGTTCATCAACTTCAACCGTTCCGTAAGCAGAAACTCTTCCTAGGTCATTTCGCTCCAGATCAACGAGCATAACATGCTCAGCACGTTCCTTTTCATTATTAATTAATGTATTAGCCAATTTCTGATCTTCTTTTTCATCCTTGCCACGTGACCTTGTGCCCGCAATTGGTCTTGTGCTAAGTTCTAATCCATTTTTCTTTACCAATAGTTCGGGTGATGCACTAACGAATTGAAAACCTGGTGTATGCAAGTAGCTCATATACGGAGATGGATTTACTTTGCGCAACGTCTCATAGACGTGGAATGGTTCAGCGTGTAACTGTCTTGATTGTCTAACTGATAAATTCACTTGAAACACGTCACCAGCGGCTATGTATTTCTTTACCTTATCAACAGCTTGACAAAATGCTTCTTCCGAAAGAGACGCCTCTACACGGTTGGAAGGTTGACTCTTCTTCCATTCCTTTTTCAAGCCATTCTCGATACCTTGACTCCACTGTTTTACATACTCAGCTACTTTTTGTTCTAACTGCTCTGCTTCTTCCATTGGTCCGTGCACGATTACCCACATCATAGATGTATCATGATCATATACAAACACTTCGTTAAAAAGCATAAAATACAAATCTGGCAAAGCTAAATCATCCTTACTAACTTCCGGTAATTTTTCGATTTCCCGGACAATATCATATGAAAAATATCCGATCGCCCCACCTTGAAAAGGGGGTAAATCAGGAATTGTCTTATGAGAATAAGGCGCGAGTACTTCCTTTAAACTTTCTAACAATGGACCTTTTTTCGTTTCCGTTTCGTTTTTCCTTTCAACCATTAACGTTTGTCCTTTTCCCGAAATCGTACAAAATGGGTCTAGACCAATAATGTGATAACGGCCTCCTCTTCCACTTTCTAAAAGAACATGTTGAGGCTTATCGGCTGCTAGTTCGCGATAACGCTCGAACCATATATGTTTTTCAAGAGAAAAAGACTTCACTCTCGTTGTCCGATTTTCGGATTTAGCTTGATTCTGTTGCAATGCCTTCACTCCTGTCTCCAATCCTTTTCGTCTATTCTACATGAGAACAGCATAGAGGTAAAAACAAAATGTAGGAGTCTGCTTATTTCATTCGTTACATCCTACTTTTAATGGACCTCTTGTCCCTTTCTTCAATAAAAAAGTGTCCGTTCATATAGCTGCAATAAAAAATATCTCTAATATGGTCATAGCCTTTTTGAGCTAACTCTGATAATAACCACTCTTTTGTCCGGTTAATCACTTTCAAATGGTCATCTTGAATGACTCCATCTTGAATTAACGGCAACGTGAAAACCGAGCTATTATCTTCTTTCCGAAAGATTGATAAATTGCCGGACCTCTCTAATATAGCAAAATCAACCTGTCTAATATCTGATACACCTTTTTCTCTTAGTTGGAAAAGTACATCATCTATGTTGTAACGTTGTTTTCTCATATTTGTTTGATTAATCTTGCCATTTTCAATAATCATGACCGGTCGCCCTTCAATCAGGTCTCTAAACTTCTGGTTTTTCAAGCTAATTGTCGTAAGAGTTACTTGAATGAGAATAAGCAAGAAAATTGGAGCTAATCCCCTTGCCATTGATACTTCTGGATCTTCAATTGCAATAACTGCAAGTTCTGCAATCATAAGAGAAACAATAATATCTAGTAAACTCAACTCTCCTAATTCTTTCTTCCCCATAAACCTAAAGAACGTTAGAATGATGATAAACACGACAACGGTTCGAAGTAAAATAACAATAATTTCACTCACTTTTACGTATGCTCCTTTCATCTTCTAATCAATTCTTAGGTTTCCCCCTCAATATAAATCAATGCAGCTTCAAACAAAAAAGGCTATAGAGTTTGCCTCTATAACCTTTCCACTTTGCATTTAGTCTTCAAATTGATATAAAGGTGTACTTAGGTAACGCTCACCGTTTGAAGGAATGATTGCTACTACTTTTTTACCCGGTCCAAGCTTCTCTGCAAGTTGAAGCGCTGCATAAATAGCTGCACCAGATGAAATTCCACCTAGAATACCTTCTTCACGCGCTGCAGCACGTGCATATTCAAATGCTTGCTCTGTTGATACTTGAATAACAGAGTCATAAATTTCTGTATTTAAGATGCTTGGTACGAATCCAGCACCAATTCCTTGAATTTTGTGCGGTCCAGGATTTCCACCAGATAAAATTGGTGAATCTGCTGGTTCAACTGCTGCAATGTGAAGGTTCGGGAAGTTTTCTTTTAACACTCCACCTGCACCGGTAATCGTACCACCAGTACCGATACCAGATACAAAACCATCAATTTGTCCATCCACTTGCTCAAGAAGCTCTTTTCCTGTTGTATTACGGTGAATCTCAGGATTTGCTTCGTTTTCAAATTGTTGTGGCATAAAGTGACCGTCTTCTTTCGCAAGCTCCGTCGCTTTGCGAATAGCTCCACCCATACCTTCTGGTCCAGGAGTTAACACTAGTTCTGCACCATAAGCACGTAATAAGTTACGACGCTCCATACTCATTGTCTCAGGCATAACAAGTTTTGCTTTGTAACCTTTTGCAGCGGCAACCATCGCAAGACCAATTCCTGTGTTTCCACTTGTAGGCTCAACGATTGTTACGCCTGGCTTCAAATGACCTGCTTTTTCAGCAGCTTCAATCATCGCTAAAGCAATACGGTCTTTAACACTGCTTCCTGGATTCATATACTCTAACTTTAAGTAAACATCAGCATGTTTATCTGATACAAGACGATTTAATTTTACTAACGGTGTTTGGCCGATAAGTTCGGTAACTGAATTTACAACTTTCACGACAACGCCTCCTCAATCCCTAGTAACTTTATTGGTTTTATTAAGATTATAGTATCAGACGTTTTCTGATAAGTCAATCAACATGTTCCAATTTCCCTATTTTTTCTCAAATTAGCTTACGGCATTTCGTTACGCCTGTTCTAGAAGCTCCTTTAATTCATTCTGTGACAGTTTGTATGTTTCATTACAGAAATGACAAACTGTTTCAGCACCTCCATCTTCCTCGATCATAGCTTGGATTTCGTCTTTCCCTAAACTAATAATGGCGTTCTCTACACGTTCTCTAGAACAGTTACATTTAAATTGAATTGGGAGTTTATCAAGTATTTTCACATTGTCATCACCTAGAAGAGCTTGCAGCATTTCTTCTGGCGGCATGCCTGCCTCAACCAATTTGGAAATCGGAGGAATGTTTGAAAGGCGCTTTTCAATTTCTTCTATTACTGCATCATCCGCACCTGGCATTAATTGAATAATGAAACCACCTGCCGCTAATATCGTATTATCCGGATTCACTAACACACCAACGCCTACAGAAGAAGGAGTTTGTTCAGATGAAGCAAAATAGTACGTAAAGTCTTCCCCTAATTCACCTGAAACAAGAGGAACGCTACCTGTAAAGTTTTCTTTTAGCCCTAAATCTTTGACAACAGATAAAAAGCCATCTGTTCCAACAGCACGAGCGACATCTAATTTTCCTTGACTATTTAAATCAAAATGAGTTTGAGGATTTGTTACATATCCTCTTGTCTCTCCTTGGGTATTGGCATCGATAATAATTGCTCCAATGGGACCTTTCCCTTCAATCTTCACCGTTAACTTTGAATCACCTTTTAGCATAGTGGCCATCATCGTACTTGCCATCATGGCACGTCCTAACGCTGCTGATGCCGTCGGCCATGTTCCTTGACGTCGTACCGCTTCGTTTACCATATCCGTAGCAACGAGTGAGTATGCTCTTACTTTCCCTTCAAACCCTGTTGCTTTAATTAAGTAATCTCCCATAATGAATCTCCTTTGTTATGCATTTTTTTCGTAAATCATTTGCAATCCTTTTAATGTGAGAAAAGGCTCTACCACATCAATCGTTTCCGTTTCCGATGCAATTAAGGAAGCCATTCCTCCTGTAGCAATTACCGTTGGCACTTCTTTTGATTGAGTTTTCATCCTATTAACAATTCCGTCAACCTGGCCGACATATCCATAAAATATCCCGGCTTGCATGGCATGTACGGTATTTGTTCCGAGAATTTTCTGCGGCTTTGCAATTTCTATTCTAGGTAGTTTCGAAGCCCGGTTATACAACGCTTCTGTTGAGATTGAAATACCAGGAGAAATAGCTCCCCCCATATATTGACGATCCTCATTAATATAGCAATACGTTGTTGCTGTACCAAAGTCAACGACAATGAGCGGACTTCCATAAAGTTGGATAGCCGCAACAGCATTCACAATTCGATCGGCCCCTACTTCTTTAGGGTTATCATATTTTACGTTTAATCCTGTTTTGATACCTGGGCCAATCACCAATGGTTTTAGACCAAAATACTTCTTACACATAAGTTCTAATGTATACATAATGGGAGGAACGACTGAGGAAATAATAATTCCTTCAATTTCTTTAAACGACAGTGCCTCATGTTCAAATAGACCTTTTAAAGACATAGCCCACTCATCTTCCGTTTTCTGTCTACTAGTAGCAATCCTCCAATGGTATAGTAAGTCTTTTCCCTGATAAACCCCTAACACGATATTGGTATTCCCTACATCTACGACCATAATCATATGTATCACCGCCTAATTCTCTCTATTTTTAAGGCTCCTTTTTTAGTTTGCTCAAAGAAACAGAATCACAGACAAATCATTTAAAATTACCTCATACATTATAAAACAAAGGTACTTAAGATGCTTCTAATTAGACTCATGATCTCAGGTTTCCGATTATTTTAAAAAGAGCTATTCACTTTTTGGAGGTCATCACTATTCAATAAAAAAAGAGGATGCCTAATGACATCCCCTTTCGTATTACTCATCTTTTTTCTTTTCTTCTGTAGAAGGCTCTTCTTGTTTCTTTTCATCTACTTCTTCAGGAGCTTTTTCTTCATCCTTTTTGGAGTTGATGTTTACCTTCATATCAGAATCAGTTTCTTTACCACCATCTAGATACTTGTTTGTATGATGGTTATCTGGCAACTTGCCTTCATTAATTAATGATTTAATTTGGACTGCATCAAGTGTTTCAAGCTTAATCAATGTTTCTGCAACAAGATCTAGACTAGCCTTATTCTCAGTCAAGATTTGTTTACAACGCTCATAACAATCTTTGATGATTTTTTGTACTTCTAAATCAATCTCATGAGCAAAAGCATCACTATAGTTTTGTTCATTTTGAATATCTCGGCCTAAGAATACCTGACCACCAGAATTACCAGACCCAAACTGCATCGGTCCCATCTTTTCACTCATTCCATACTCTGTCACCATTTTACGAGCAATGGATGTTGCTCTCTGGAAATCATTATGAGCCCCTGTACTCACTTCACCAAATTGAACTTCCTCAGCGACACGACCTCCGAGTAGTCCAATGATCTTATCAAGCAATTCAGGTTTTGTCATAAAGTAACGATCTTCCTTTGGAAGCATAACTGCATATCCACCAGCCATCCCCCTAGGAACAATGGTCACCTTATGAACCATATCTGCGCTCTCTAGCTTAACACCAACAACCGTATGTCCAGCTTCGTGCCAAGCAACGATGTTCTTCTCCTTAGGAGAAATAACACGGCTCTTTTTCGCAGGTCCAGCAATCACACGGTCAATTGCTTCTTCAACATGGATCATATTTACTTTAGTCTTATTGTTTCTTGCAGCGATTAATGCAGCCTCGTTTAATAAATTCTCAAGGTCAGCACCAGAGAACCCAGGAGTCCTTTCTGCAATGGCTCGCAAATCAACATCATCATCTAATGGTTTGTTCCGAGCGTGGACTTTCAAGACATCCTCACGGCCATTTACATCTGGACGGTTTACTTGGATTTGACGGTCAAAACGTCCCGGACGTAATAATGCTGGGTCTAAAATATCTGCACGGTTTGTTGCAGCGATAATGATAATTCCTTCATTCGCACTAAAACCATCCATTTCAACTAGCAACTGGTTTAATGTTTGCTCACGTTCGTCGTGGCCTCCACCAAGTCCAGCTCCACGTTGACGACCAACCGCATCAATTTCATCAATGAAGATGATACAAGGAGCATTCTTTTTTGCATTTTCGAATAAATCACGTACACGAGATGCACCGACACCGACAAACATCTCAACGAAATCCGAACCACTAATAGAGAAGAATGGTACGCCTGCTTCACCAGCAACCGCTCGTGCAAGTAATGTTTTACCTGTACCTGGAGGTCCAACAAGAAGAACCCCTTTTGGAATACGTGCTCCAATAGCTGAGAATTTACGTGGGTCTTTTAAGAACTCCACCACCTCAACAAGTTCTTGTTTCTCTTCATCAGCACCAGCAACGTCTTTAAACTTCGCTTTCTTCTTATCATCACTTACAAGCTTTGCCTTACTCTTACCGAAGTTCATTACACGGCCACCGCCGCCTTGAGCTTGGCTTAATAAGAAGAAGAACAAAATAAAGATAATGATAAACGGAATGATCGATGTAAAGAACGTTACCCAACCACTTGTTTCATCAGCAGGCTGAACATCTACATCAAAGCCTCCAGCAGCCTCGGCACCAAATAATAGGTCTGCAGTTTGCTCACTTTGTAACACATAGGTTTCAAAATACTCTCCCTCTTGTTGGTCAGTAAATTGTCCTCGTATTAAGTAAACTTGCCTTACTGGCTTAACAGAAAGCTCACTTACCTGACCTTGCTCAAGTCTTTCCGTGAAATCAGTGAATGTAACACTCTCAACTTGTGCTTGATCCGTACTAAAGACATTTACAATTCCAATAATAACGAGAAAGATAAGTAAGTAAAAAATGGTATTACGGAATATACGATTCATCCTTGACCTCCTCCCACGACAATACAGCTTTGCTTATCGTACCATAATTGTTCTTTTATTCACAAATATTAACTCTGATAAATTTCAGGTTTTAATATTCCTATGTACGGCAGGTTACGATACCTTTCAGCATAATCCAATCCGTATCCAACAACAAACTCATCAGGAACCGTGAATCCAGCTAAGTCTGGAACGAGATCAACCTTTCTTCCATCTGGTTTATCTAAAAGTGTAACGACTTTGACTGATTTCGCTTTCCGATAATGAAAAAGCTTCACAAGATAACTAAGTGTCAACCCACTATCAATAATGTCTTCTAAAATCAGGACATCTCGACCTTCCACCGACGTGTCAAGATCTTTAACAATTTTCACTTCTCCAGATGACACCATTCCAGCACCATAACTAGATACATCCATGAAGTCCATTTCAATATGTGTATCAATTCGTTTTGTTAAATCGCCCATAAACGGCATAGCACCCTTTAGGACTCCGATAACCAATGGAAATTTCCCATCATATTCTTCTGTAATTTGCTTACCTAGTTCCTTACACTTTGCTTGTATTTCTTCCTCAGAAATAAGTATTTCTTTAATTTCATCCCTTATCAAGTCAAACAAACCTCCTACTATTTATCAGGTCCTGCTTCTTCATTTGATCTGAAACATGTTAAAACTAGTCTCTTTTTCGTATCGTGTCCAACATGGCCAACTTTAGACCTGTGTAAAAATGGCACCCATAGAATTTCACCACTACTATCAACAATGATAGGCCACTGGCTTCTTTCATGTAGTGAGATTTTTCGGTCTATAAACAAACGACCTACTTTCTTTGTCCCTTTCATCCCTCTACATGCCATGCGATCACTTGGTTGTTTATTCCGAACAACAAGCGGTTGAGAAATCCCGTCATAATCTAAGACAATTTGGTTGTCCTCTTCAACTATATCCGGTTCTTCTGTCACATATGACTCAATTATCCATGTTGTTGTTGAAATGGTACCAGGAACGGGTAAGGCTTGGACCTTTTCTTCCTTTTTCTTCGCCTGATCCTCTTTTCTAAAATGACACAAATCATACTCTCTCAAAATGGTAATAGCCCCTGGGAAATCCAATCTTGCAGAAGGGTTCATTTGATAAAGCATGTCGAGCACTTGCTCAATATGTATGGACGTAACCAATGGAGAATTTTTCCCGTAAAGATAATTTAATATTAGATGAATCACCCTTCTTTGTAAAGGGACGGCGACCTCTAGAAGAGAGTTCCGAGAAATTGTAACGTTTCGTTCACTTTTTTTCATAATAATATTCGATTGCGCATTATGAGCCATCTTCATTAACAAATCATGATCATCTGTTTCCCATTCTGTTTTTCGCTGCATATGGGTGTGAACTACCGGATTTTCATTTTTGAAGAATGGCAAAACTTCTTGGCGGAAACGATTTCTCGTATAAGTGGACGAGTTATTACTCGAATCGCGTCTAGGATGGATGAACGCTTCTATACAATATTGCTCAATTTCATCTTTCGTTATTCCTAAGAGCGGACGAATGATGGCCCCTTCGCCCATTTGTCGTTTTACAGGGATTCCATATGTATATAACGGCAGGCTACCTCTAGCCATCTTCATTAAAACTGTCTCTACTTGATCGTCTCCGTGGTGACCTGTCGCGACTGCACTGTTGGGATATTGTTGAAGCAATTCTTCAAAAAAACGATATCGTAACTCTCTAGCAGCTACTTGTGTACCTAGATTGTGCTTTGCAGCATAGGCTTTCACATTCACTCTTTTTTGATGAAAAGGAATGCCTCGTTCTTCGCAAAAGCGCTCTACATAATCCGCATCTTCATCAGCCTCCACCCCTCTTAACTGATGATGAACATGACAAGCTGCTACTTTAATTTCATACTTATCTCTCATGATCCAAAGATAGTGGAGAAGTGCCATCGAGTCTGGTCCACCAGAAACAGCTACTATTATGAGGTTGTACGGTTGTAAAAGCTGGTGGCGATTCATAAACTTATGGACGTCTTGCTTCATAACGTTGTCCAATCCCTCCTTTTCCAATTGAAAAGATGGACAAGGCAAAAACCAGTCCCGCTGCAATGGCTCCTGCTCGGAGCATCGTCTCGATTCCTAGCTGCAATCCACTTAAATAATCCCCGTCAACAAAAGCCAACATTGTAAAATAAGCTCGACTCCCTGGAACGAGCGGGATAATGGCTGGAATACTAAAAGTTGTAACCGGGACACGAAATCTTTTTGCTAATAAATGAGCAACGGTAGCACATAGTAACGAGGCGACTGCAGTCGCAAAAATGTCAGACATCCCGTACTTAGGTAATGTCGAGTAAATATACCAAGCTAACGCACCAATTGCTCCACCAATCCACAATACTCGCTTAGGGACATTAAAAATAACTCCAAAGGCAACTGTAGCAAAAAAACAAAAAAGTAGTTCAATAATCATGGTTTTCCTCCTGAACTCATCTCTATAAAAATAGAGCAATCGCTAACGCAATTCCGGTTGCAATGGAAAGGGCTGTGATAACGGCTTCTGCCCCTCGACTCACACCAGCTATTAGATCTCCTGACATTAAATCCCGAACCGCATTCGTTAAAGGGATTCCAGGAACTAAAGGCATAAGCGTTCCGATGATAACTTGGTCAAGGTTCTCTCCAAGTCCTAATAGAACGAGAAAAATAGCAACAGCCCCTCCTAAAAATGCAGACATGAATTCAGCAAAAAACTTCACCTTTGTATAATCTTGAATCAGTACAATGCACCAACTAGCAACGAAACCAGCAATAAAAGCTGGTACTGTGTCATACAAATTCCCTCCAAACAAATAGGAAAAAGCACCACCAGCAATTCCAGAAGAAAAATGCAAAAGTAACGGAGAATAATTCATCGGTGCTTTTGCTATATCTTCAAGTTTTTTCAATGCCTCTTCATCGGTAATGGTTCGACTAACGAATTCTCTCGACACTTGGTTCACGAGAGTCACTTTGTTCAAATCTTGCAACCTGTCGTCGACACGAATCATTTGCATCATGTCCCCTTTGCCTTCCTCTTCAAAAGACAAAAAGATTCCTGTAGTCGTCACAAAGCTATGAACATTTTTAAACTGAGCTGACTTAGCCATTCGCTCCAATGTTTCTTCTACTCGATACGTTTCTGCGCCATATGTAAGCATAATTTCACCGGCTAGCAAACATATATCCATCATACGATCGGCGTTCATGTCATTTCTCCTTTTTTGCACCTACATCATTTGTCCAAATAAGTATAGGATATATGCTAATAGAAGAAAAGAGGAAAGCAGGAAGATTTCAATAAAGTAAGATGATTTCTTCTCTTTTTTCAATTTATTGGACTTTCGGGATGATTTCGTTTGTTTCTGTACATTTTTCTTAGTCTTCTCCTTCACTGGAATATGCTTGTAACTCGTACTTTTTGATACAGCCTTTACCATATCTTTTCTCATTTCAACGGCATCAGTATACTTCCCTTGTAACGCTTTTAAAATAACGTCTTTGTATGGCAATAATAATGCTTTTTCCTCGATTCTCTGTTTAAGAAACAGAAGTGGCTTTTCACCTTGTTTCTCAAATCGTCTTGGATACGCACAATTAATCATCATCATCGCAACAGCAAACAAATCATAACTTGGCTCCGCCTTCCTTGAGCCTTGTGCCCAGTATCCTCGATCGTAAAATTCGGTATACTCTTTAATCGAACGACCAATCAATGTCGTCCCTCCTACATCAATCCACCTAATTCTAGCAGGCGGACCTACAACTAAGACATTATCAGGCTTCAAATCTCCAAAAACCCAACCTGCTGTATGGAGCCTATCTAAGTCACCAAGGAGCTGAATCATTAAAATGCCTAACCACTCGGCTCCTTTGTTTTGCATATACTCCGTTAATTCAGTTCCTTTCAAGTACTCCATAACATAAAAAGGGAACGTTCCCTCTGGAGTCACCAAATCATCCACATCTAGCAAAGAAGGTCCAAGAATTTGTCCTTGAACCTTCGAGAAATGTTTTAATACATTAACCTCTGATGTAATGGACATGCTATCCATACCAACTTTTAAAGCAACGCGACCTTGCGCTGATTCAGCTAAATAGACTGACCCTGTAGCTCCTGCGCCTAGAGGCCTAATAATTTGATAAGGGTGACTATGCCACTTCCCTACAATCTTCGTTCCTGATTGTAACTTACATGCCTGATTCTTCGAGTAGCTGTTCTTCATCACCAGCCATCAAACTCCTTCTTGAGCCTGACTTCGTAAACTTCTGAAGTGCAACTTGTAGGGCAGGACCAGTTGGCGTTACTCCACCAGAAGAAAGCTTTTGGAACATTCCTGAGAGTGAATTAAGTTGCGGCGACCAATCGAGCAACTTATCAATGTCTTTTTTCTTCCCGGGAAATGAATAAAGGGCAAAACGATTTGCTCCCATTCTAGATGTAAGACTAATAGATAAATCGGTTAATGCCTCTTGCACCATTGGTAATTTATTTTTCATACTTGCACTTGTATCTACTAGAATTAACACATCCAAATTCATCGTTTCTCCAAGTTCATCTACTACTTCCATCACTTGCCCTCTTTTGGCCGGTGATAAATCTTCCATTTCCTGATTTCCACCTAGTATTTGAGATAACTCTTTATTAACAACCCCATGAATCGTTTGAGTCATTGCTTTTCTTGTTACCATTTGAACCGTTTGTGCTAACTGCTTCGCATAAACAACCTGACTTACCCCACCACCAGCCATAGCAATAGCTTCCACTTCTTGTATACCTTGTTCATTTAAATGATTCCCATCGACTACCCCAATAACATTCACCGTAATTCCTTGTTCTCTTGCAAGCGCAGCGATAGCAATCGGGTCCTCACCTTGATTTGAATGACCATCCGTTAATAACAAAATTTGTTTTAAAGTACCTTTACTCAATTTGCATCCCCTCCAAAGTAGTTGGATGTTACCATCATTCACTAGCCTTAGAGGTTTTATACGTTCCCAGGAACTTTGTCGAAGAGTTTTCAAAAAAGGAACGTTCTTCCCCTTTTTTGAAAACTCTTTCAATGAGCGGAGCCGCCGTTTTCTTTTCAGCCTAAAGGAGCGTTCTTCTCCTTTAGGCGTACGGCGCGCGGAGCCATTGCCAACAACTCGAGGGTTCCTACTAACTTCTCAAGAAAGGACGTTCTTCCCCTTTTTTGAAAACTCTCTAACTTCTCAAGAAACGACTACCTTCTCTTTTTAAAAACTCGGTAAGCTCTAGTTGTACAATGATGAAACTAATTTTATAAATAAGTAAGGCGAGAGCTTTTAACTCCCACCTTAAAAGTGTGAAGCATTCAATTTCGCCAGATGACCCTCCTACTCTTTTCTTTACGATGACGCTAATTTCTTTTTCCCTCTCTTCTTCACTAATTTCGGAGACTTATATAATGGAATCGCTGACCATTTTGGTGTATTTCGTTTAATTTTTGCCACGATTACGGTCATATCATCATCAATGCTTCCTTGTCCATCTCGTATAATTTTTTCCAGAATGATATCCGCCACCTCTTGAGGATCATCCGTTTGCAACTCGCTCAAAAGACGCTTCATCCACATTTCTTTGTTTTCAACATGCCTTGGTGCATCGTAAATTCCGTCACTCATCATAACAAGGAGATCTCCAGCCTTTAATTGTTCACTAACCACATCAACGTCAAACTCTTGAATCATGCCCATCGGAAGATTACTCGCTTCCACTTTCATCACATGATTTGCGCGTTTAATGAAACTAGGAATAGAACCAATCTTTAAAAACCTTGTTGTTGCATCTTGTAAATCAATCATCGCTAAATCTAAAGTAGAGAAGATCTCATCTGTTGTTCGTAATGACAAAACAGAGTTAACAGATTTAATAGCTACCGTTTCCTCTATCCCTGATTGAAGAACTTTTTGCAACAGTTGCAACGTCTCATTGCTCTCTAAATGAGCTCGTTCCCCGTTGCCCATCCCGTCGCTTATCGCAATTGCATATTTTCCAGATCCTAGTTCGATTGTCGAGTAGCAATCACCAGATACCCAAGCCCCTCCTTTTGCCACATGTGCCACTCCTGTATCAACAACAAACTGTTTAGCTGAACCAAATGAAACATGACTATACCCATTCGGATAAAATCCATTCTCCTCTTTTTTAACAATAACGGTTTCACTCAATAAATCAGAAAGAATAGGTGCAATGATTTTCTCACATTGACCATGACCATTATCATTTGAAATACTCATTTCAATTTCAAGATTTCCTTTTTCAAGACTATAAATATCTATATGGCCAATTTCTAATCCTACTTCACGAAGAGCATCTAGCATCTGCTCTTCTTGATAATGGTGGGCTTCCTTCTCTTTTTGAATTTCTTTTGCAAAATCCCCCATTACACGAGAAACGCCTAATAGTTGATCAGCAACTAACCTACGACTTTCCATTACTTGACGTTTTAACTTTTGATTGGCTTGATATTGTCCGTGTTCATGTCTGACTGCTTGTATGACCTTCTCTGGTTTAATACATTCCTTCTTCCAATCTTTCATAAACACTTGATCTCGTATTTCACCATATTCTTCTGTTTCTGTCATAATTTTTTGCATAGAATCATATGTTTTATTAAAGTTCTTTACCCAACACTTTTCCTTTTTAAAACACGTTTGGCACGTTTTTTCTGTCACATTACTTAAAAAGTAATCCACTTCTCGCTCTTCATCTTCTGCGTTAGACATTTGAGCCGGAGTTTGAAAACTATTTGATAATGTTTGAAACAACGTAGAGAATTGTTCTACTCTTCCTGCTGTTAAATCTCTTATTTTACGTAAGTATTGCTGTTGTTCTTTCGAGTGTTCCACTGTCCCTGGAATATATCTCGCTAAACTAGTAAATACACTCCTTGGAGTTAAAAAGAAGACGAGAATTGCTAGCATCGATTCCATTAAAGTGACAGACACTTGCGTAGCTCCTTCGCCGTACAAACCTATTAACAGTGTTCCAACGAGAAGCCCGATCCCTACACCTACTTTTTTGCCTTCTTTTAAAAGGCCACCTAACAAACCAGCAAATGCAAGCAAACTCATTTGATAGAGACTAGCAACACTAGCTAAACTTAGGATCAATCCTGTTACAACACCTACGGTAGAACCAATCGCAGCCCCACCCACAAACGCAAAGGCAAGAACTAAATACCTAGCAAGGACATGCTCAACGGTCATATCATAAATAATCCAACCGACCGTACCTGTCATAACAGAGGCAAGCAAAATAATTAAACAAACAATTTCTTCATTTCTAAGAGGCTGCTTCAATTTTCGAGAAGTAACAATTGGCACACTTTGAAGAAAAATCATCGTTAAGATAAAACTTAATCCAGCTTCAACTGTTGCCATCATTAGCGCATAATTTGAAATCGTCCCTTCTGTAAATAAGACAATCCCTAAACGAGTTAACATACTAGCACCAAAAACTGTGTAAGGAAGCGCTTTGGTTACATCCTTGGCATATTTTGTGACTACCTTTTGGATGAGAATATAGGCAATAATTGCTAAAACAACAAAAGCAACCTGTCCATGGTAGCCTGTCATTGCCCCTGCGATTAATGAAAAAGCAGCAATAGGCGCACGATCACGCTTTAACATATAAATAGCTGCTAAAAAGGGCAACACAAACGGTGTTAGTTCCGCTAGTATCATCGCTCTTCCTAATAGAAAACCAACAATAGCAATCATCAAACCGTATTGATAAAAAGCAGCCTTTGTCCCAGAAGTAATCTTCCCCGCTACTCCTTTTGCCATGCTTGTCCACTTAGTCCGTATTGACCTTCCTTCTTCAGCGGGTTCCGTCCATTCCTTTGCCAACTTCTGAATCATCAACATCCACCACCCTAGTTTTATTCGTGCTCCCATTATAAACAGATTGGTTGTTCATTTTTTGTCAAAATCGCAGGGCGAATACCAAAAAACGTTCGACTTCTTTCGGCGTAAGTAGGTAGAAATAGCTAAAGAGCGCGGGTCTTTCTGCAATTGAAGCTATTATTATGGTGGATTGTTGCAGACTTTGGAGAATGTTGATGGAAGATTGTTGGAAACTTTTTAGTCATCAGTTTCTCTTAAATCATCTCTTTCATGAAACCTAATTCTTTAACCTAAAAAACACGCAAAAAAACCTGCACTCAACTGAGTACAGGTTTGCTTATGTATTTGGTAGCGGCGGAGGGAGTCGAACCCACGACCTCACGGGTATGAACCGTACGCTCTAGCCAGCTGAGCTACACCGCCAAATCATTTTGTCGTTAGCGACATTTATTAGTATACTAACATATCCAATCAAAGTCAACATAAAATCTAAAATAAACTATTAAAACCAAAAGAGGATGACTTTATAAAAAGCCATCCTCTCCTAAAATGTCCTCGCATTAGGTCAGCAAGTTATCCTCTACGGGCGCCTCGACCCCCGCGTTTAGATTCTGTTTGACGCTTCAATGTTGAGATGCGCTCCTCACTATCTTTTAAGAAGCGGCTCATCTTGTCTTCAAATGACAAAGACGGACGTGCTTGGTTGGGTCTTGGTCCACGACCACCACCTTGTGGACGATTTCCACCGCCTTGCGGACGGCTTGGACGCTGTGAATTGTTGAAAGGGCGACTTGGACGATCTGGGCGTGCTGAACGTTCTGGACGTGCTGGGCGTTCAGATGGAGCTGGACGCTCTGGGCGATCAACAGCTTTACGAATAGAAAGGCCAATCTTTCCATCGCTTTCCACATTCACGACCTTAACAGTAACCTCGTCCCCAACCTTTAGAAACTCATTAATGTCCTTAACATAATTATCAGCGACTTCACTAATGTGTACAAGGCCAGTAGAACCACCCGGCAGCTCCACAAATGCACCAAAGTGAGTGATTCCTGTAACCTTACCCTGTAACTTGCTGCCTACTTCGATTGACATGAAAAAATAGATCCTCCTTAAGAAATCTGAAAATGTTCATTTATTTTATATTATACCTGAATAGAAAAAAATGTGTCAATTTGTTGACGATCCAGGTAATTTAAACAAAGTTTCACCAGGCTTAGTTAGATAATAATCTCTTCTTGCAATTTCAGCAATATAATCAAGGTCATTGTAATTTTCAATGTCCTGTCTTAAACGAGCTTCCTCTGCTTGTAATTGCTTGAGTTGCTCCTCTAACTCCACCTGTTCTTGCCTTTTTTCATCTAAGGAAGAAGCCTGGGTATAGATAGACACAGAGGCAATACTAGCTAAAGCTACAACGAAAATAGCCATTACACTTAAGCGTCGCAAGAGTCCTCTTCGCTTCCTTGCCGCCATTTCTAGCTCCTGTTCTCGTTGTTGGATATAGGTATTATCCATTTCTCTCACTCTAGACGTACGATCTGTGATCATCTTTTATCACCCCTTATTCTTTCTTCTTCCTCATTGATTGGAAAAATTCCTTTATTTTGTGTAAAATGGGTTGTAATTTTTTTACTTGTTTGTGTAGTCCTGTCCATTTATAAAGAAGGAGTAACACCCATCTCACTGGCTTCCAAATGAGTTTGAATAAGAATAACAGAACGGCCAAACAAGTCGTTAATACCATAATACATAAGGAATAGAGGACTTTCAATAAGTACTTAATGGGGTTGATCAATAATATTGTAAAAAGCCTTATTGTTATTCGGTATAATTGGATAGATTTGGTAATTATGCGTTCGAGCAATGTTTGATAAAAAGTCCGAAACAAGGATTGGTAAGCTGCAAATCCGCAAACCAACGCCAAGAAAATATAAAAGCGAACTTCGCCATAGTTAGATTGCAACAACACATAAAAAACAATGAGAGCCTGTACGAGCCAAAACAATACATCATTGCAAGCAGTCAGCCAATTGAAAGAAGGTTTGTTTCGATTACGAGTGAAACGTCCATACGTATCAATAGCTGCTCCGATGTATATCCCCATTGCAGCCATTGATAGCATAGTATAAAACTGTATTGTTAGCGTCACTTAAATAACTTCCCAAAGAAACCTTTTGATTTGTCTTCCTGACTTTGGTCAAGGTACACTAAGTCATAAACCTTCCCTTCAATGGAAACAATTCCTTGTTCAACGTTTAAATTTTTCATATGCAAGTTTTGGCCACGTACCGACAGAAATCCCATCACAGTCTCCAAAAGAAACTCTTCATTATCAAAACTCTCTACTTGTTTCACACCCGTAATATCTAATTGTCTTCTCGCTTTAAGGATAACATCGTGGTCGTTATTTTTTCTTTCGCGTCCCATTGGTGTCCCAAACTCATAATGCTCATCCATACAAAATCCCTCCTCCATAATGCTTTCATAGCAGTGTATGAAGAAGGGACCCAAATTAGAACAAGCCTATTGTTTTCATTATGATACAGGAGCTTCGCTAACAATCGTGTACATAGTGCCTGCCTCATCTTTTCTTACAACATCGCGAACATCATCAATTCGAACCGTAACAAGCTTTTGCCCAAATCGGATAATCAATTCATCACCAGCTTTAACGTTGGAACCTGCTTTAGCTACTTGTCCATTGATCGTGATACGTCCTTGATCACATACTTCCTTTGCTAATGTTCGTCGTTTAATTAATCGAGAAACTTTTAAAAATTTATCTAAACGCATCATTATCCCTCCTATTTTCGTTCCAGTTGTTTTGCTTCTTCCCATTTTTTATCTAACTCTTCTAACGTCATATCTGTTACCTTTTTTCCTTCAGCTTGCAAAGATGTCTCAATGTATTGAAACCTTTTTTTAAACTTCCGATTTGTGCTTTGAAGGGCTTCCTCGGCATCAATTTGGTAAAAGCGTGCCAAGTTTACAACGACAAAAAGAATGTCTCCTAATTCTTTGTGCATGTTCTCATGGTTGCCTGCCTTCACTTCATCGCTAAATTCATCCATCTCTTCTTTAAGCTTCGTCCACATAGGTTCGACATCATCCCAGTCGAATCCTACTTTAGCTGCCTTTTTTTGCAATTTTGTTGCTTCCATCAAGGCAGGTAAACCTTTTGGTATCGAAGACAAAATCGATGTATGCTCTGATTCTCCTTTTTCCTGCTTTTTAATTTCATCCCAGTTGGTCACGACTTCATCAGCATCATTTACCGTTACTTCTCCAAATACATGAGGATGTCTACGAATCATTTTTTCAGTGACAGTTGCAATTACATCACGAATCGAAAAATAACCGTCATCTTCGCCTATTTGAGAGTGAAGCATAATTTGTAACAGCACATCGCCGAGCTCTTCAACTAAATGCTCATCATCTTCCTCGTCTATTGCTTCCAATACTTCATAAACTTCTTCGACAAAGTACTTTTTCAGCGACTCATGCGTTTGTTTTTGGTCCCAAGGACATCCATTTGGTCCTCGTAATGTAGCAATCACTTCACGTAGTTTTGAAAATTCGCCATATAAATCTGTTTCCTGCTGAATAGGTGGCACATAAACAGCCGTTAAGTTATTCAAAGTCGTAACACGATCGAGTTCATATAAAGGGACTTTTAATAGTTGTTCCTCTTTGGAACCAACAGCCGTCGCAATCGTTATTTCATAATCATCAGGCAAACGCTCCATCAGTGTCAACTTCACTTCTGATGCAATCATTGCATCATACACTTGAACAATGATCATGTGATGAGTCAATTCCATTTCATCTCTTTTTAATGCTGTACCATCGACAATTTGACAGCCTTCAATTGGATCAATTTTTAACGAAGTGTACATTGCATCTAAGAAGCTTTGCCCACCAAGAACCTTAAGTTCAACATGTCCGTTCTTTTCTTCTTGTAGAAGCAGTTGAACCGTTTTTTCAGCTACAAGCGGATGTCCGGGTACAGCATATGTAATACCCCCATATTCTTCAGCCTTTTGTAGAAGCTGATCACAAATTGATTGATAAACAAGATCAAACTGATCATGCTGTTCATATACTTCGTCAAAAGAAATAAAGGAAACACCTTCTTTTTTCAACTCATCCACAGCAGGATGGTCACTCGTTCGAACATAAATGATATCTTGTTTTTGAATATGACGATATATTCCTAAAGGGAGTTGCTCTAGATCACCTGCACCTAGTCCAATAATTGTAATTTTTTTCACTGTCACCTTCTCCTTCTAAGGACACGTTCCCTGATCTTATTTAACTTCGGAATTTTGCTCCATTCTTCTTCTGTAAAAACAGCAAAAGTAAATAAACCGCACGCAACAACTAAACCTCCGATGCCAGCAGATGTTAAAGCAATCACTGTATCAATGAATCGATCTTGTGTTGCAAAAAAAGCGGTTATCCCTTTTTTCCAAAGGGCCGTTACAAATCCCATCAGAATAAATATCAGTACAATGCGTCCATAAGCTCCATAACTTCCGATAGATAATTGCTTTTTCTTTTTTAACGAGATTAACAAATAAATAACCATCATAACTATGGCTACGACTGTTGACCACGCTGCTCCTATTGTTCCAAAATAAGGAACCAACAAGACATTCAAAATTAACTTTACTGTAATACCAACAGCTACCGCTATCGCAGGTAAGTAAGCTAAATTATATCCTTGTAGGACAGCAGAAATTGTCACAAAAAAGGAGCTACCCACAACGGCGAGGCTCAACACTCGTAGTACATCCGTTCCTGTTACATTTGTAAATAACATGTGGTTAGTCGGTTCAATAATGATCACAAGACCTACTGTAGCGGCTCCCCCAATTAAAAATGTGAGCCGGTAAGATAGATCTTGATACTTGCTTGCCATTCTTTGCTTATTCTCTGCTATAGCCTTTGAAATCATCGGAACTAAAGCGAGGGATAACGTTGTTGTTACAACTGTCCCTAACTGAAGCAAAGGTTGGCCACGGTCATAGACCCCTTTTGCAATATAGGCTGTTGTTGATGGAACTCCACTTTTCTGGAGCAATTGAACAATAGTAAATGCATCAACAAGTTGAATTAATACAAACATAAGGGCACTTAAACAAATAAAAAGGCTGTGCTTCATTATCTCTATATTATGCTTCAGAATACCGGTTACCTTTATTTTTTTAGGATGAACTAATTGTTTCATCCAGACTGCTTTTGTCCAAATTAATAATACAATGATTCCAGTTAGACCACCAAAGAAGGAACCGTAAGCAGCTCCAGCACCAATTTGATAGGCATCATAGCCAATTGTAACAAACAAATATGTAAAGCCAAGTATGAGGAGCACTCTTACAAACTGCTCGACAATATGTGAGACAGCAGTGGGCATTAATTCTCCTTCTCCTTGATGATAGCCTCTTCCAATACTTAAAAATGGTAATAAAAGCAACACATAACTCATCGCTCGAATCGGTCGAGTTAGATTCTCATCTCCCATCATTTGAGCAATCCAAGGAGCTAACAAAAATAACACGATCCAGCTGAGGAAAGAAAACAATACCAATCCATAAAAAAGCAAACTAGTAACACCCCTAGCTTCCTCTTTGTATCCTTTCGCTAATAACTCTGACCTTTGCTTGGAAAGAACAACTGGAAAGCCATACATCGCTAGCGTGATCACAATCCCATATAACGGATAAATTTGTTGATAAACGTAATACCCAATATCACCTGATAAATTTTGGTATGGAATTCGATACACCGCACTCAACACTTTTGCAAGTAGTGCAGCAGCAGATAAAAAAGCTACACCTTGCAGCAGATCTCGATTTTTCACATGATTCTCACCTTTCTTTTCATCATCTTATCATAACAGGTTCCAATGTTCTAAACAGACCCCATTTTTCGGAGACGAATAAAAGAAAAAGCCCGTCCTCCTGTAAAAGAGGCGAGCTTTTTCAACCTTATGTTTATTGTTCCATTTGTCTAGCTAAAAAGCTTGCTGCTGTTTCTGCTAGCTTTTGTTCAATTGTTCCTGAAAGCTCTTGTTCTTTGCTAAAGATGACAACAGCGCCAATTGGGTCTCCATTTGCAATAATTGGTGTAACAACATACCCTTTTAGCTCATCTGTATGGTCGCCTACGAGATTATGTTCTCCCGCATTTGTTTCCACTTTTGTCTTTCTTTCATCCATAACCTTTTCAACAATTTCACCAATGCCTTTGTTGGCATATTCTTTTTTAGGTGCTCCCGCAACTGCAATAAAAGTATCGCGATCAGCAATGAGCACATATTGGTTTAAGCTATCATAAAGTGCTTCAGCGTACTCCTTAGCAAAGTCACCTAACTCAGAAATAGGCGAATATTTCTTCAAAATCACTTCGCCATCACGATCAACGAAAATCTCGAGAGGATCTCCTTCTCGGATTCGAAGTGTTCTCCTGATTTCTTTCGGGATAACAACCCGTCCTAAATCATCAATACGACGTACGATTCCTGTAGCTTTCATACTGTATTGCCTCACTTTCTAATGATGTATTCACTTGATGGTAAGTGGTAAGAAAATAACCATTTCTTTTCTTATCTCTAGTATCTTTCGTAAAAAAAGAACTATTCACCAATTCTTGAATTTCTTTGGTAGTCTAAAGATCCCATCTGTTCCATCTTTTAGAAAGTAAGGTTCGGGTATTGCTACTTTTTCGCTTCCTGGAGACCTTGAATGATCTTTTCAATAAACAGCAATACTTGTTCATCACTTAAGGACTTGGTTTTAATTACCAGTTTAATTTTTTCTCCTGAGGACCCTAATATCACTTCTCGACCTAATTTGTGAGCAATTTCAAACAGTTTTGCCCCATCCATTAAAGCTGTTGCCTCTTCGGAAAGGATGATTTCAACTTGATCTTTTGACTCTGTAATCTGTTCGATTTTTTCTTCGTTTGCTAACAATTTAATATGAGTTAAACGAAGAAGGAAATCCACTTGTTTTGGATATTCGCCGAAACGATCAAACATTTCATCTTTCAAGTCCGTTAAATCACTTACCGCTTCTGCCCCTTTGAATCGCTTATACATTTCAATCTTTTGCTTAGCATCATGAATGTAGGTTTCTGGAATGTAGGCGTCAATTTTAACATCAAGCTCTACTTGGAAAGGAGGCTCCTTCGGCTTATCTCCTTTTCTTTCTTCAATAGCGTCTTTTAACATTTGTGAATAAAGATCAAATCCAACCGACTCAATAAAGCCATGTTGCTGCGCCCCAAGTAAATTCCCTGCACCACGGATTGTCAAATCACGCATAGCAATCTTAAATCCAGATCCGAGTTCAGTGAATTCTTTAATGGCTTGCAACCGTTTCTCAGCGACCTCTGTTAACACTTTATCTCTTTGATAGGTAAAGTAAGCATAAGCAACTCGATTTGACCTACCCACACGTCCGCGAATTTGGTAAAGCTGGGAGAGCCCCATTTTATCAGCATCATAGATAATAAGTGTATTCACATTTGGAATATCTACACCTGTTTCAATAATCGTTGTTGTGACGAGCACATCACTTCTTCCTTCAAGAAAATCAAGCATAATTCCTTCTAGTTCTCGCTCATTCATCTGGCCATGGGCATAGCTAATCCGTGCGTCTGGAACGAGCATCGAAAGCTGCTCTGTCATTCGCTCAATGTCCTCTACACGATTATAGAGGAAATAAATTTGTCCACCTCGGCTCATTTCACGTTCAATTGCCTCTCGAATTAAAGCAGCATTATACTCGACCACATACGTTTGAACAGGGAAACGATTTTCAGGTGGCGTTTCAATGACAGATAAATCACGCACGCCAAGCATTGACATGTGCAACGTTCTTGGAATCGGTGTTGCTGTCAATGTGAGGACATCAATATTTGATTTTAGCTGCTTGATTTTTTCTTTATGGGTTACTCCGAAACGTTGTTCCTCATCGACAATGAGCAAAGCCAAATCTTTGAACACGACGTCTTTTGATAAAAGACGATGAGTCCCAACAATTAAGTCTACGGAACCAGCTTTTACCCCTTTTAACGTTTCCGTTTGTTCTTTTTTCGAACGGAATCGACTTAAAACACCAATATTAATAGGAAAGTCGGTGAATCTTTCTTTGATCGTCTCATAGTGTTGCTGAGCTAAAATGGTCGTTGGAACTAAAATGGCTACTTGCTTGCCATCCATAATCGCTTTAAAAGCAGCGCGAATGGCTACTTCTGTTTTTCCATAACCAACATCTCCACATAATAAACGATCCATTGGACGTGTTTTTTCCATGTCCTCTTTGATTTCAGCAATCGCACGAATTTGATCTTCGGTTTCTTGATATTGGAACGAAGATTCAAACTCTGCCTGTTCGTTGTTATCTTCTGAAAAAGCAAATCCAACACTTGCTTCACGTTCTGCATAAAGCTTAATTAAGTCATCTGCAATATCTTCTACAGATGATTGCACTTTCTTTTTAACCTTTTTCCAATCATTACCGCCAAGTGCATAGATCTTAGGATCTTTTTCTTCAGAACCAACATACTTTTGAACTTGGTCAATTTGTTCAACAGGAACATATAGTTTGTCATTCCCTGCATATCGTAAATGCAAATAGTCTTTATGAAGCCCATTAATCTCGAGCGTTTCAACTCCAAGGTACTTTCCAATCCCATGATTGGTATGAACGATTAAATCGCCAACTTTAAGCTCAGAGTAACTTTTAATTCTTTCAGCGTTTGAGATCGCTTGTTTACGCTGTGGTCTTTTCGTTTGTTTTTTTGCAAATACTTCTTCTTCCGTTATGACAACAAGCTTGCTTGATGGTAGCTCAAAACCTGATTGCAAACTCCCTACCATAATTTGAACTTGACCACCAACTAATTCAGTAGCTTGTTCGATTAGTCTTGTATCGATTCCTTCTTCTTCTAAATTTAAAGATAGCCTATTAGCACGTTCTTTTGATTCAGCTAAAAAAACAACAGCTTGATTGCCCTTAACCCACCTTTTCACCTCTGAAACAAGCAGTTCCATCTGACCATGAAACTGTTGCATCGATTTACAAGAAATCGTCAGCACATTTTGCGGGTTTGTTGCAGCCACGTGTTTCAAAAACAAGGATAAGTAAAGAATAGAGAACTCAGATTTTTTCAGCACTTCAAAAACCGGAACAGACATTGAGACATCATGAACAATTTCCCCTTGTTCAAGTAATGCCGTGTTCCATTCCGCTTCTTCCTTCTCTAAATTATCAGATATCTCTTTTACTCTTGAAACCTCGTCCAATACCACAACCGTTTCACTCGGAGCATACGAAAAGAGTGAATGTTCCCCTTCATAATAAAGAGACATGTATTTATACATCCCTTGGAACGTTGAGCCTTGCTTTAGCTGTCCGATTTCATAAGAGATATGCTGTGATAATTTCTCTTTCGTTTCTTTTGCTTTTACCTTCTTTAACGTACTAGTTAACCCTTCAGATAAACGCTCTGCCGCTTTTTGATAATGTTCCTTATATAAAAGAACTTCTTGGGCTGGTCCAATGACCGCTTTCTTTTTTTCTTCTTTTGAACGTTGTGTATCGACCTCAAACGATCGTATAGAATCAATTTCTGTATCAAAAAGCTCAATTCGAATCGGATCAGATTCTGTTAGTGGATAAAGGTCAATGATTCCACCACGAACACTCACTTCCCCTGGCGCAGCTACCATATCGACACGTTGGAAACCCATCATAACAAGCTTTTCAAGCAATGTATTAATATCACCAATGTCCGTTCCTACTTCAAGATCTACTTGGCAGTCTCTCCACAACTGAGCTGGTGGTAGTTGTCGTCTTACCCCTGCTAACGGCGCAATAATGATTCCTTTAAATGATTGTACGAGCTTGTTTAAGACATCAATTCGCTGAGCTTTCATTTCCGGACTGGCAATCGCAATTTCAGCTGAAATTAACTCATTTACCGGATACAAAAGAACATCCTCTTCATGTAACAATCCTACTAAATCGTCATATAACTTTTGTGCTTGATATAAATTATGCGTGACAACAAGCATCGGCCTTTTCGTTTCTAAGTAGACCGATGATAGAAATAATGTTCTAGCCGATCCGGTTAAACCCGAAATAAGCTGTTCTTTCATGTTTGTTTCTAAACTATCTGAAACCGCTTTTATCTCATCGTTTGTACGTAAATATTGTTGCAATCCCGACATGATGTTCCCCCTGTTATTTCTTCACCTTTTCCATGAGTAGCTCTCATCATTTATGTAAGTCATTTTTCATCCTCTTACCATATATCTATTCTCACTCTTCTCTCTCTATTCTTTGCGAAAGCCTATATTCCTGCCTATGCAGAACAGAAAAACGCTTTGGTATACAACCAAAGCTGTTCATTCCTTTAATTATTGAATAAGATGATCGAGTTGATACAGATCTGGGTTTCTTGACAATGCCTCATGGCAATCCTCACAGATTGCGTTAACATGTAAATCTCCATTTGACTGGTACGATACCATTTCTGTTCGTTCCTCATTCGTCAAATGATCAAACCCTAATGATTCTGACTTCATTTGCTGATCAATTGCGCCCATATTGGTTTTGCAATGACGGCAATAATAATGAATGGCCAAGGCAAAAGCCTCCTTTTGCTATACTAAGTAACCATTATTATTAACAGCAAAAAAGCTCTCTATACGATTTTAATTAAATTCATTCATAACTTCAAGAAAAGTCTTCGTTGTCCAAGCTTCTACCGCTTTAGAAGACTCAATAATCGATTGTGCAACAGGTTCACGTTCTTCAGGTCGGTATGTACCAAGTACATAATTAACGATAGACTCTCCCTGCTCTGGTCGGTCTATCCCCACACGAATTCGTTTAAACTCTGGCGTGCCTAAATGCTGGATGAGAGACTTGATTCCATTATGTCCCCCAGCGCTACCTTTTTGACGCAGTCTTATTTTCCCAACAGGCAAATCCATATCATCATAAATAACGAGCACATCTTCGACATCGATATCAAAGTAGTCCATTAATGGTCTTACACTTTCTCCAGATAAATTCATATATGTAAGTGGCTTAAGGAGAATAAGTTTCTCCCCATTAATAACACCTTTTCCAAATACACCTTTAAACTTTGATTGATCTAATTCAATTCCTAATTGTTTAGCACAATAGTCAATACAATCAAATCCAACATTGTGACGAGTCCCTGCATACTTCGCTCCAGGATTTCCTAAGCCAACAACTAACTTCACTTGAACATCCCCTTGACGTTTATTCTATATGTAGTTTTTCTATAAACAAGCTATACATTCCTTCTATAAAAATGAGGTGTCTCAAATGGGACGAGACCCAGTTGAGACACCTTAGTATCATTATTCTTCTGTCTCGGACTTGCCTTCTTCTGCTTCTTCAGCAGCTTCAGCTTGTTCATCTGGAGCTTGCTCATTTTCTTTTTCAGCAGCAGGTGCCTGTACCGTTATAATTGTTTCTTCATCTTCATGTGCAATATCAACCTTTACAGATGAACGAATATCTGCCACTTGGATTGAATCGCCAATATTTAAATTCGAAACGTCGACTGAAATCTCTTCTGGAATGTCTGCAGGTAAACATCTAACTGTTAATTCATACATTAAGTGTGTTACCATGCCGCCCTCTTTTTCTCCTGGAGATTCTCCATTTAAACGAACAGGAACATTTGCATCAATTTCAGAAGTCATATCTACTTCAAAAAAATCGATATGAGTATATTCGTTCTTAAGAGGGTCAATTTGAAGATCATGAATCATAACTTGATGCTTCTTCTTCCCTGTGACATCTAGTGAGAACAATCCATTTTTCCCAACTTCTCTAACCGTTTTAAGAAAGTCAACACTCTCAACAGCGACTGGCTGGCTATCAATTTTATTTCCGTACAAGATAGCAGGAACATACCCCTCTTTACGAATCTTTCTTGTAGCTGATCCCCTAAGGTCATCTCTTGGATTAGCCTTTAAAACCGTTGCCATACGAATCACCTCAAATTAGATTTAAACACTCTATATCATATGTTCCCAAATCAGTAGTATTTAAACCTTTTTTTAACAATTTGAGGATGGTGAAGAACTATTTTTAATCAAATAACTTACTTACAGAAGCATGCTCATGTACGCGAATAATGGCTTCACCCATTAATGCTGCTACAGAAAGCTCTGTTACTTTTTCACTCTTCTTCTCATCTTCTAAGACGATCGAGTTTGTCACAACAAGCTCTTTAATTTTTGAGTTATTAATACGCTCCATTGCTGGACCAGATAAAACAGGATGTGTACAGCATGCATACACTTCTTTTGCTCCATGCTCTACTAAAGCGTTAGCCGCAAGTGTAATCGTTCCAGCCGTATCAATAATATCATCAATAATAATCGCTGTTTTGCCTTCAATATTCCCAACGATATTCATCACTTCTGATACATTTGGTTTCGGTCTACGTTTATCAATGATGGCAATTGGTGCTTTCAAGCGATCAGCCATTTTACGAGCACGTACTACCCCACCATGGTCTGGCGAGACGATGACAATATCATCTAGTTGCTTTTCAGAGAAATAATCAGCCAAAATAGGTACACCCATTAATTGATCAACAGGGATATCAAAGAATCCTTGAATTTGCGTTGCATGTAAATCAAGCGTTAAAATTCTTGTTGCACCAGCTGTTGTAATTAAATTTGCCACGAGCTTAGCTGTAATTGGCTCACGTGCACGAGCTTTTCGATCTTGACGTGCATAGCCATAATAAGGCATAACAACATTAATCGTACGTGCTGATGCTCGCTTCAAAGCATCAATCATAATTAACAGTTCCATGATGTGTTCATTTGCTGGAGCTGAAGTTGATTGAATGAGATAAACATCACATCCACGGATACTTTCCTCAATATTAATTTGAACTTCGCCATCACTAAAACGCGTAACAGAACTCTTTCCCATTGGTACCCCAATGTGTTCTGTTATTTCATTAGCCAGTCCTTTATTTGAATTTAACGTAAAAACCTTTAAGCTAGGATCGCCATATTTAGCCACTATTTTTTCCCTCCGGTATTCTAATTAACCTTAGTTAGGTATCTATATAAAAATGTAAAAATTTGTTACCTGCGTAAAAAGCAAAATAGCTATTTCATTGGTCCGGTTGAAAAAGGTCTGCCTTTTCCAACCATTTCTTGCTATTGTTTTTTTAAGTAATCAGGCTTATTCATCTGCCTAGCTCTCGCAATGGATAATGCCTCTCCTGGAACATCATCAGTAATCGTTGAGCCTGCAGCCACTAACGCACCTTTTCCGACGGTTACAGGGGCAATTAAATTAGCATTGCATCCAATGAATGCACCGTCTTCAATGACCGTTTTAAATTTATTCTTCCCGTCATAATTCACCGTAACAGCCCCACAGCTAAAGTTTACATCCTTCCCGACCTCAGCATCTCCAATATAACTTAAATGAGAAGCCTTACTTCCTGGACCCATAACTGCTTTTTTAATTTCAACGAAATTTCCGATTCGAACGTCATCTGAAATCGTTGAATCTGGTCGAATGTGGGCAAATGGACCAATAGCAACATTGTTTCCAACTTCACTATCATGAACAACAGATTGGCGAATCGTCGTATCATTACCAATTGTACTATCTTTCAGTTCTGAGTTCGGGCCAATTGTACAATTTTCACCAATGACCGTTGCACCTTGAATAACCGTACCTGGATAAAGAATCGTATCCTGACCGATTGATGACTCTGTTGAAATATAAGTATTATTTGGATCTACAATGGTGACTCCTTGGCGCATCCAATGTTCATTAATTCGGCGTTTCATAATGGTTTCCGCTTCAGCTAAAGCAACTCTGTCATTTACACCAAGTGTTTCGTTAAAAGATGGTGTTTGGTAAGCAGAAATGGTTTCTCCGCTTTTTTGTAGTATTTCAATAACGTCGGGTAGATAATACTCACCTTGAACATTATCATTGCCCACTTTTTTAAGAGCTTCAAATAGAGCTGCATTATCAAAACAGTACGTACCTGTATTGATCTCCTTCACACTTCGCTCATCTTCTGTTGCATCCTTATGCTCAACAATACGTTCAACAAGACCATCTTTATTACGAATCACTCTTCCATATCCGGTAGGATCTTCTGCATGAGCAGTGAGAATGGTCGCTTTCGCCTTTTCCTTATCATGACATGTAAGCAAATGATCAATCGTTTCTGCTGTTAAAAGTGGCGTATCACCACAAAGTACAACGGTCGTGCCTTCTTTGCCTTCTAAGATACTCGCTGCTTGCATTACCGCATGACCAGTACCTAGTTGTTCTTCTTGAACAACATAAGAAACATCATTTCCTAGTTGTTGTTGAACGACTTCTGCACCGAATCCAACGATCGCTACTTTGTCTTCAAATCCTAAGCTCGAAACTTGGTCAACAACATGCTGAACCATAGGCTTTCCACAAACAGGATGAAGTACTTTATATAATTTAGATTTCATTCTTGTTCCTTGGCCAGCTGCTAAAATAACTGCATAACGATTGCTCATATTTCCCCTCCAGGCATTGCATTTTCCCTTACGAATATATCCTAAAACGCTGGCCTTTTCAAGGAAATATCGGTTTAGGAACCAAACACTACAAAATTGTCACTTTCATTTGGAGTTTAAAACAAAAAAAAGAACCCTAAATTAGGGCTCTCTTACGTTTTAAGAAGCTCCAGCTTCTTCAAATTCAATTTCTTCAAATTCTCCAGCTTTATCATACTCTGTCAATACAGCTGTTTGAATTTTTTCTCTTGTTTGAGAAGAGATTGGGTGCGCAATATCACGAAACTCGCCATCTGGGGTTCTTTTGCTAGGCATTGCAACAAATAACCCATTGTTACCATCGATTACGCGAATATCATGTACCACAAACTCATGGTCAATCGTTATAGAAGCTATTGCTCTCATACGGCCTTCCGTATTTACTCGACGCAATCTCACATCTGTTACCTGCATTGTTGGCCACCACCTAATATTTGTTTATTCTTACTTACACAATTCTCTATAAAAGTACGAATTCCTTCTTTAGACAAAAAATTTTTTATTTTTTTATTGATTTTTGCAAAAACTTGCTGAAACCATTGTTATTTCGCCTTTTTTCACCGGTAAGCGATTACAAATAAATCGCTAGATCTCTCAATCACCTATATTTCTCAAAAAAATTTCATTGGAATTCCAGTATATTAAGTGGAATGGAGCGGAAGGCACTTGACTCCTGCGGGAAAAAGAGGAAAAGGCAAGACACCACTGACGGAACGTCGTGGGGGCTTGGCTCCTCCCCGCGGAAAGCAAGTGCCTGAAGCGCAATGGAACGGGCCCGTAACGAAACAAACAGCCTAAAAAAAGAAAAAGAGTGGCGCATTACCACTCTGATCTTTCATTACTTAACTAAAGCAATTACTTCAATTTCAACTAATACGTCTTTTGGTAACCTTGCCACTTCGACACAAGACCTAGCTGGTTTATGTGTATCAAAATATTGACCATACACTTCATTAATAAGAGGAAAATCTTCCATGTTTTTAATGAAAACTGTTGCTTTTACAACTGTTTCAAACGAAGCTCCCGCTTCTGTTAAAACGGCATTTAAGTTTTTAAATACTTGATGTGTTTGTTCTTCAACTGTTCCGTTTAACAGTTCTCCTTCAGCTGTTAGAGGAATTTGTCCAGAACTATAAAACATATTGTTTACGATAACTCCTTGAGAGTAAGGTCCAATTGCATCTGGTGCTAGTTTCGTATGAATAGTCTTCATTTAATTCTCCTCCGATTCCATCTTTTCTAATAATTCTAATACACTGCCTGGTTCAACCGTTATCGTTTTGTTTCGAACATCAACGTTTGATAATTTCGTAATCGACATATACTCGTCTACTAAACGCTCTTCTACACCAACTGACTCTACTAAGACTCCGATGCCTACTAGTTCAGCTTGAAACTCCTCAAGTAGGTCCATCATTCCTCTTATCGTACCGCCAGCTTTCATGAAATCATCGACAATAAACACACGTGAACCTGGTGCTAAACTCCGGCGTGCCAATGTCATCGTTTGAATTCGTTTCGAAGAGCCTGACACATAATTAATACTAACCATAGAACCTTCCGTCACAAGGTGGTCTCTTCTTACAATACTAACCGGCACATTTAAATATTGGCCAACTGCATAAGCAAGAGGAATTCCTTTTGTTGCAACAGTTAAAACAGCGTCAATTTTTTGATTCGCTAGAACGGATGCAAACACTTGTCCAAGACGTTGAATGAACTTTGGATTACCTAAAAGGTCCATCATATATAAATATCCACCCGGCAAAATACGTTCAGGAACTGCTAGCTTATCGATTACTTCATTCACAAATTCTTCAGCTTGTTCAGAATGAATGCGAGGAATAAATTTTACTCCCCCACTTGCTCCGGAAATTGTCAGGAGCGACCCATAACCTTCTCCTTCAAAAATCTCTTTTACAATAACTAGGTCTTCACTAATCGATGACTTAGCTGATTGATAACGCTCCGAGAAATGAGTAAGGGAAATCACCTCGTGCGGGTGCTGCAATAAGAAATAGGTCATATCTACAAGGCGGCCACTACGTTTAAGCTTTTTCATATAACCTCCACTAAAACCGAATATTTTAATTTAATATATCACGTTCGTTCGGTTTTAATCAAGTCCCTGACGACCGAATTAGTCTGACAGCGTAAACATCCTGACAAAATCCTCTAAGACCATTGTAAACTCGGTGTAGTCTTGATTCATGTTCAACAAGTCCAAAAACCGTAGGCCCACTTCCGCTCATTAACACTCCATCTGCCCCAAAACGAATCATTTGTTCTTTAATATTTCGAACCTCTGGGTACATGTCCAACGTAACCGACTCAAGGACATTATGTAAATTGTCACAAATACTAGCAAAGTTTTGTTGCTCAATTGCATGTATCATTGCTTTCGTATTGGCATGCTCAATTTCTTGTACCTTTAACCGTTTATAAACTTCTGCTGTTGATACCCCGATTGGAGGCTTGGCAAGAATCACCCAACAAGGAGGCGGCGAAGGAATTTGCTGAATGATCTCTCCACGTCCCGTTGCTAGAGCTGTTCCTCCGTACACACAAAAAGAGACATCTGAACCAATTTCAGCTCCAAGTTCCGCTAACTCATCTAGCGTTAACCCTAAGTTCCATAATTGGTTTAATCCTTTCAACGTTGCAGCCGCATCGCTACTTCCTCCTGCTAAACCAGCAGCTACAGGAATACGTTTTGTAATGTAAATCGATACTCCCTTTTTCACATCATACCGTTTCTTCAGTAAATCCGCAGCCTGATAAGCTAAATTTCTATGATCATTCGGAACAAATCCTTCTGATACATCCACTTGAATAGTCCCATCTTCTCGATCCGTCAGGTCAATCCTATCGGCCAAATCAACCATAGTCATGATCATCTCTACCTCATGAAACCCATCCTCGCGTTTTCTAATAGCATCAAGCGACAAATTAATTTTCGCTGGTGCTTTCACAGAACATCTCACACTCGTCACCTTCTATATCCGTTTGCTTACGCTATTTTATCATTTGTCAACTAAACATACCACCTGTTGTCGGTTTTTCCATCATATAGTCATATTATCATACACCAAAAGGAAGGATTAGGAAAATTAAGAACGGTCTCGTTGAAAAAAGCCAGGCAAACATTCTCCTGGCTTCCTAACATTATTTCATTCTATTTTGTTGATTTGCAAGTTGTTGCTCGGCTATTTCAATTGCCCGTTTAACCATATTCCCAGCATCCCTTGACCGAATACCGCCCCAACCTTCCTTTTGAACGGTATCATAGAACCCAAGTTCCTTGGCAAGTTCCTCTTTAAATTGGTCAGACATGACGCCTCTTCTTCTACTCATGTCACAACAACTCCTTTTAAAAGGATAAGGATGTCGTTTCTACAACGACATTTGTAGTATTTGCACCATACAGACAAATATAACCCTCTGAAATTTACCTTCAGAGGGTTATATTTGTCTGTATATCTTATATCTAGTCCAATTATGCCTTTAGAACCGTTGAATCAAGACCCTCTTCACAGAGCATTAACTCAACTGTTTCCGTTAAAATGTCAGCATAACTATAAGAAACTCGTTCAAACGCATTTTGTTGTTCATCTAATTTCACAATGAACACAGAAGGGTAAGTTTCTTCAAGAAGACCAGAACGCTCCGACGTTTTCCGACGACCACCATTTGCCTTAATCGTAATTCTCTTACCAACATTAGCATCCAATGCACGCTTAATGTCTATTAATGTTTTTGCCATTACGACACCCCACCTCACTGTATGTGTAGTATAGCACAATCTACATTTTTCGTCAAATAAATTTAAAATTATATCAAGCAAACGAGAATTTTGTCAATCTATTTTGACGAAAAAATAAATAACACTTACTACTAATTCGACCTTAGTATGGGTAGAATCAGAAAAATTATGTATTGAAAGTTTATTTAGAAAAGAGAGATTTCCTTACTTTAACGAGTGGATGTATGGAGATAGGACAAATACATTAGTAGGTTTGTTTTATGCGGCAAGTCGAGAAGTATATGCGGATTGTACATTTTTTTGCGGCTCTTTTACTCTATTTGCGTCTTAACCAAACCTTTTGCGGAACTTTCCTCTTATTTACTACTTATTCTTCTCTTATGCTTATCTTGGCTATTCTTTGCACCTGTATTTCTTTTTTTGCCATCTTCCATCGCTACCGACGCAAAGAGGAAAAAAACCTAAGACTAGAGACAACTCTAAATCTTAGGTTTTTGCTCTTTATTCATATTTCATTGGCATCCCGCGTCTCATCACGCCTTTTGTTTCGACGCCTCCTAGACCTTTTTCACCTGTAATTGTATTACGAAGGACGTCTGAAAGGCTTACTCGGTCCATAAATGATGTCAGGCTTACTCTAGAAGCAATATAAACAGGGTCAAGTGCATGAATGTTCACACGATCAGGTGAACTTGCAAAATTAGAACCCGCTTTAATCAATGTCTCAAAATGAGATTGACACGCTCCTGCAAAAATAATTAATTCATCGCGATGCCAAGAATGTTTTCTAGCTATGCGAACACATTCGGCAAAATATTTTGTATTGCGATATGAACGTATATCACGTTCATCGCCTTTTGTTTTTAAATAAGCGTCATGGCCAGTTACGACAACGATGTCTGGCTGAACCATTTTTAATAGCGAACCAATTTGATCAGGCATTTCATGTTCAGGAAGATGTACTCCGTAAACAGGTACACCCAGTTTATTATATAGCTCTGTGCATTTACGAAGATACAGGCCATCACCATCAATATGAAGGACACGACCTCGCAATTCAAAATACTCTGATTCGCTCTTGTACCTAGATGTGACTTGATAGTCTCCACGCTGTTTCATTAATTTCGCATCTTGCCTGAAAAGTAGATAAGAATGTTCTTCGAGTTCTTTCGACTTTTTCTCATGCTCTGTTCGATCTTTTTCTGAAACGAGGACAACATCATCTATCGGGGCATCTGCCAGTAGACGCATATCTTCACCATGAAGTTCTACATAATCAGGAAATATTTCTACAACCCTAAACAACAAATCACATTGATACGAAGGGCGAGCGACGATATCCCCTTTTTTAAGCTTCATTGCCACGCCTCCTCTCCACTTAAAATATGTGGAAAAGAGGGCAAGTGTGCTAGGATCTTGGAAATCTTTTTAGTAATGATTCGCTTAAGCTTGCAAACTCCTCAAGCGAAAGTGTTTCTCCTCTTCGCTTAGGGTCAATACCCGCTTCATTCAAAGCCTCTTCAATATCTTGCTTTCTTTCTTTTGGACCTAAATTGTGAACAAGGTTATTTAGGATCGTTTTTCGTCTATTTGCAAAACAAGCATGAAAAACTTGAAAGAAATAAGACTCATCCGAAACTGTTACAGCAGGTTCTTCTCGAATGGTAAGACGCAAAACAGCCGAATCCACTCGTGGCTGCGGAACAAATACAGTAGCTGGTACAGTTAGTACACGCTCTGCTTTAGCAAAATACTGTGCCGCTATCGATAATGCTCCGTATTCTTTTGTGCCTGGCTTAGCTGCAATCCGATCCGCTACTTCTGCTTGAATCATGACAACAATTCCTCGAATCGGCAAATGTTCCTCCAAAAACTTCATCAATATTGGAGTCGTTACATAATAAGGCAAGTTCGCAACAACCATAATGTCCTCTATACCTTGAAAGTTTTCCTCTATCGCTTGCTGCAGGTCTGCTTTTAACACGTCAGAATGAATAATAGAAACATTATCATATGGAGAAAGTGTATCTTCAAGGACTGGAAGCAATCGTTGGTCAATTTCAAAAGAAACAACTTTTTTAGCTCGTTTTGCTAACTGTTCAGTCAAAGCTCCAATCCCAGGTCCAACCTCGATTACACCTGTGTTTTCCGTAATATCTGCTGAACCGACAATGTTTCTTAACACATTCGTATCAATTAAAAAGTTTTGCCCTAAACTCTTTTTAAAGCTAAATCCATACTTGTTTAAAATCTCTTTTGTACGTGCTGGCGTTGCTATATCTTTTATCATCAGTTTTGTTCCTCCTCAAACACACGCTGTATTGCTTCTCGGAACTCATTTGTAGAAATCCGAAACGTTTGAAGACGTTTATGAAGCTGCTTACCATTAGCATAGCCAATATGAAGCAAATCTCCTAAACGCTCACGTCTTTGTTTGGCATTAGGGCCTGCTATAAGACCAGCTGCGTGTAAATCCTGCCAATCAATTAACTCTGTTTGAATGATCTCTTCTTGCTTTGCATGACTAAGAGCTTGGCGAATTGCCTCAGGTGTTGCATTTTCCACTCCTAAATCATCTTTGTTTTTTGAAATTGCTTCTTTCTTAGGTAAAAAAGCGTGCATGCATTCTGGTACTCGGTCAGAAATGATTCGACGGATTCGCTCACCTGGATAATCTGGATCTGTTAAAACAATGACCCCTCTTCTTTCCTGAGCAAGTGCAATTTGGGCAAGGGTACTTTCACTTACTGCCGATCCATTCGTTTCGATCGTGTCTGCATCTACTGCCCTTTTTATCGCTACCGTATCATCCTTACCTTCTACTACAATGACTTCTTTAATTTTCATATTATACCCCTAACAATTAGGCTCGTTCTATTTTAACCTGAAAAACAGATAATTAACATGTTATGTATAGTTGATTCTGCTTGGTAGCGGTTGTGGGGTTATCTTTCTTCTTTTTCCACTACCTCTAAATCCAACTTTGCGGCCGTGATTTCCTCTTTCTTCTCTTTCTGCTACCTTTAAACCCCTCTTTGTGGCCGCGGCTTCTTCTTTCTTTTCTTTTCACTACCGCAATAACACTCCAAACATATAACGGTTCCTCTCATTGCTTAGAGCCTAAGGAAAAAGGCTAGTTCGTCCTTTTTCGATTCAATTTGCAATGGTTCCACTCGCCGTTCGCCTTTTGAGAAGTTCACTCAAAAGCCTCAAAACATACGGCGGTTCCTCTCATTGCTTAGAGCCTAAGGAAAAAGGCTAGTTCGTCCTTTTTTGATTCAATTTGCAATGGTTCCACTCGCCGTTCGCCTTTTGAGAAATTCACTCAAAAGTCTTAAAACATACGGCGGTTCCTCTCATTGCTTAGAGCCTAAGGAAAAAGGCTAGTTCGTCCTTTTTCCTTAGGCTCTAAAAAAACACAGGGTGGCTCTTCACCCTGTGCATGTATTAGTTAATAATAGTAATCTTCACCGTACGTCTTCCCCATGCACGTGCATCGGATTTTGTCGGTACATGAACATCAATCTTATTGCCAACAATTGCTCCGCCTGTGTCACCAGCAATGGCTTCTCCATATCCTTCTACATGGACACGAGAACCAAGTGGAATGACATTTGGATCAACGGCGATTACCTTCATATTACGATTATTATTTAAATTAATGCCAGTCGCAGTAATTCCGCTGCATCCGCTGCATCCTGCTGTGTAAGCAGTTGCCGTAACTGTCATTGTTCGACCGTTACTAGAAGAGGAACTACTTGAACTTGAACTACTTGAACTTGAACTACTTGAACTAGATCCACGAGACACAGTAGGTGCTGGTTGCGTTCCTACGGCTACGATACGGTCCTTGCTTTCTTTTACCGTTTCCGTTTTTACAAGCTCCCTAGACACTTCTTCTCCGTCTTCGAGTACTACTTCATAGTGTTTATTCACTTTTCCTTCTTCTCCAGCTTGAACAACTTCTTCTCTTCCAGATCGTAATTCACTATCTTTTCTTGTCACTGTTCCAAACGCGACAGACTCTTCCACCACATCGGTGACTTTTTCTACACGTATTACTTGAATTTCTGATTCTCGGTCAAGCCTTGTTTCTAATGCAGGCTCAACGCGATCAAGCTCACTTAATGTAACACTTTCTCTCTCTAAAAAGTCAGCGACAGTCGTCGAAGTTGTCCATAATTCATGCTGTTCTCCGTCACTAGTAAGCTCTACTTGAAAGGCAGATTCATAGATTAGATTCATTCTGTCAGTAATTTCTTCGTTTAATGCTGGCGAAAGTAAGTCATGTTCTTCTCGGTAGTCAATATTTAATTCTTTTATGAGTTGTTCCACATCATCTGCAGTCGTCCAAACCGGTTCTTCATGACCTTGGATTGTCACAAATACTTCTTTAGCTTGATTCCATGTAACAGATAAGTTACCTGTAATTTCTGTGTCTAATCCTGGTTCTATAAAGTCGTAATCTTGGACTTCCCATTCTTGCTCCTTCATCAGTTCAGCAACGGTAGATGCATGTGACTGCACTGTAACTTCTTCTCCATCAATAGAGATCGTTACTGTTGCTTTAGTCGCCTCGTATACAGCGTACGTAATCACGCCTCCAAAGAGTATGAGACTGATAACGGAGATAACCAACTTTTTCCTAAAACTTAGAGCAGGAAGGAGTTGGCTCCTGTTTGTTTCCATCTCAATGAATTCCTCCTTCTCAACGTCCGAATTATAAACACTGTACCTCCTTTTGTCAACTCACTAATTTTTGTTAATTGCCGCATTGTCCTTATTATCTATGAAAACGCAAGCAAAGGAAACAAAAACTTATCGACACGTCCACTTTATGCATCTACCAATGTTTGTAGAACTATTTCGAATCAACGAATATTTAGACAAGCCTCGTCAAAAAAGCCTATAATTTGCTATCAAGATATGCCAAATAATTTTTTTGCATTCTCAGTCGTTTGCTGCACAACGTGGTCATATTCTAGCTCACGAAGTTCAGCAATTTGTTCGGCAACAAGTTTCACATAAGCTGGCTCATTTCTTTTTCCTCGATTCGGGTGAGGAGCTAAATATGGACAATCGGTCTCGATAAGAAGTCGATCTAGTGGAACGGCTTTTGCTACTTGTTTCGGACGTTTTGCATTTTTGAATGTAACAGGACCCCCAAGAGATATATGAAAATTCATGTCCAAACATTCCTGTGCAATTTCCACACTCCCTCCAAAGCAGTGCATAATGCCCCCTACTTCACTGGCGTTTTCTTCCTTCAACATATCGACAATATCTCGATCTGCTTCACGATTGTGAATAATAATAGGCAATTTTACCTTCTTTGCTAAACGAATTTGTTCACGAAATACTTGCTTTTGAACCTCTTTAGGCGATTTATCCCAGTGATAATCCAAGCCCATTTCCCCAAGTGCTACTACTTTCCGATGTGAACTTAATTCTTCTAACCATTGTAAATGCTCGTCCTTCATGTCAATTGCATCTACTGGGTGCCAACCGACCGCAGCATAAAGAAAGTCATACCTTTCGACTAATGCCATTGCACGGTTAATCGTTTTCTCATCAAATCCAACGACAACCATATATTCAACACCAGCTTCTTTGGCTCTACCGAGTACTTCTTCTAAATCTTCATCAAATTGATCTGCATTTAAGTGAACATGTGTATCAAATAACATGCTGTACCTACTTCCTTTCACCATAATAAAAATGAGCTTTCTACTCTCCTGAAGAATAGAAAGCTTCTCATTTTTCGGGAGTGCCTAAGGTAAGTCAAATACCTTTGGCCACCCCCTCCTTACCGATTTATTTAACTTGTGCTCCATTTGGTAAGTTTCCATCAATTGTAGCAAGTTGCAATTTTTTACCTTTTGATCCTGCTAAAATCATCCCTTGAGAAAGTTCTCCGCGTAATTTTACAGGTTTTAAGTTCGTTACACAGATTACTTTTTTTCCAACAAGATCTTCCGGAGAATAGAATTTCGCAATTCCAGAAACAACTTGACGCTTCTCAGAACCTAAATCAAGCTGTATTTTCAATAAACGATCTGCTCCTGTAACAGGCTCAGCATGTAAAACTTCTGCGACACGTAATTCTACCTTTGAAAAGTCCTCAATGGTGATTTCGTTTTCTTCAACTTCAGGTACGTCTTCTTCCTTCTTTGTTGACCCACCCATCATTTCTTTAATATGAGCGACTTCGTCTTCCATATCAAGACGAGGGAAGATCGGATCGCCCTTTTCTACTTTTGTTCCACTTGGAATTTGAGCAAATGTTTCAAGTGTAGACCAAGCTGTCAGCTCATTTGAAAGACCTAGCTGTTTCCAAATACGTTTAGGAGTTTCTGTCATAAATGGTTGTACCATAATAGATACTTGACGGAGTGATTCAGCAAGGTGATACATAACTGAACCTAACTCTTCTTTCTTTGCCTCGTCTTTGGCAAGAACCCACGGTTGCGTTTCATCAATGTATTTATTGGTCCGACTAATTAACTGCCAAATCGCAGTTAAAGCAACGGAGAACTCCATTTCTTCCATCGCATTTTCTACTTTTGTAACAGTCGCTTCTACTAACTCAACTAAAGACGCATCAAACGGTGTTGCATCTTTCACATAGTCAGGCATTTGTCCGTCAAAGTATTTGTTAATCATGGCCACTGTTCGGTTTAATAAATTCCCTAAATCATTAGCTAAGTCGTAATTCACGCGCTCAACAAAACCTTCTGGTGTAAAGACTCCATCTGATCCGAATGGAACTTCACGCAACAAGTAATAACGAAGTGCGTCTAAACCGTAACGATCAATAAGAGGCACGGGATCGACGACATTTCCTTTTGATTTTGACATCTTTCCGTCTTTCATTAAAAGCCAGCCATGACCAAACACTTTCTTCGGTAGTGGCAAATCAAGAGCCATTAACATAATAGGCCAATAAATCGTGTGGAATCGAACAATCTCTTTCCCTACTAAATGAACATCTGCTGGCCAATATTTATTATAAAGTTCTTCGTTGTCACTGCCATAGCCAAGAGCAGTAATATAGTTAGATAACGCATCAATCCATACATAGACAACATGTTTTGGGTTACTAGGAACTTGAACTCCCCATGTAAACGACGTACGAGATACAGCTAAATCCTCTAAACCCGGTTTAATAAAATTGTTAATCATTTCATTTTTTCTAGATTCCGGTTGAATAAACGTAGGATTTTCTTCATAAAACTTCAAAAGTCGGTCTGCATAGTTGCTCATCTTAAAGAAATAAGACTGTTCGCGTACCTTTTCTACAGGGTGTCCACTATCTGGACTTTTTCCTCCAATTACTTCTCCCTGCTCATTTTTTATCGGATCAACTAGTTGGCGTTCTGTATAAAACGTTTCATCAGGAATGGAATACCAACCTTCATATTCATCTAGATAAATATCTCCCTTTTCAAGCAAACGCTCAAATATTTGAGCAACGACCTTTTTATGACGTTCTTCGGTTGTACGAATAAAATCATCATAAGAAACATCAAGCTTCTTCCAAAGCTCTTGAATTCCAGCTACAATTTGATCTGTGAATTCTTGAGGAGTTTGTCCCTTTTCTGCTGCTTTTGTCTCAATTTTTTGCCCGTGCTCATCTGTACCTGTTAAAAATCGAACGTCATAGCCACGTAAGCGCTTATAACGTGCCATCGCATCTCCTGCCACTGTTGTGTATGCGTGGCCAATATGCAGCTTGTCACTTGGATAATAAATAGGGGTTGTTAAATAAAATGTCTTCTTTGGATCTGTCACAAAAACTTCCTCCTCTAATAACGTAAAAATATAGTAGCTATGTACAAACAATACAAAAAACCCTCATCCGATCGGGACGAGAGCATCTCACGTGGTACCACCCAAATTTCCCTTTTCATTTCACAACAAAAAGGCTCATGAAGTCTAAGACTTCTTCTGTTAACGCCAGCTACGTTACTCCCTTATGCAAGCACTCGAAAGTAAACTCCTCCAGGACCATCTTCCAACAAGCACCTATACCGGTTTTCAGCTACCCCGGCTCTCTGCATAGCAACGCTACCTATAGATGACTTGCTGTACTCATCCCTTCATTGGACCATGTTATAGACTGTCATTTCTACTATGTCAAAATTCTACCCAAAATATACCTAATTCGCTGTTTCTAGTCAAGAGCGGTTATACAGCGTAGCAAATGGCGTCTTTTCTTTTTTCAAGATTCCTTCACTGCTTAGTCGGTCAAGCTCCTGTTTCCAAGTTTGTACATCCCAATTCTTTTCTGCTTCTTCGTTTAGCTTAGTAAGGTGTGTCATAATGTTCATTTCAGCTAAAGGAAAATACCCATCTAGTGCTTTTAACAACTGTTCAGAGTCTTGTTCTTTCATTTTTTTCAATTCATCAAATGGGTTTAATGTATGCGGGCTCGCAGAATGGGCCATGCGAATTCGAATTGCCATCGTTCTTCCCATGATAGCAGAAGAAACGAAAACATCACCAGAACGCAAATAAGGAAGACGTTTCCCTTCATCATGTGTCAGGTCAGTTTCTTCTTTAATCGTTTGAATGTCCGTTCCACGAACCGTCCGAAAGACAAACTTCGAATTCAGCTGAGCCGTAATGGTTTCATCAAGCAAAGTCGGACGCTGCGTCGCAAAGATGAGAAAGACTCCATATTTCCGCCCTTCCTGAGCTATTTCTTTTAAAACCGATTTTGCAGGCGCATCATAGCCTTTCGGTGCAAAATTATGGGCTTCGTCTGTTACAACAACAAAAGGCGGAAAAAACTCACCTTGTTTTTGTTGAAGCTTGGCATCGCGAAACGATCGGCGCTTTCCGTATAAAGCCCCAATAACATAGCTAGAAAATACTTGTAAGAGCCATACAGGCCCTTGAATCACGACGAGCTTACCAGCATGAATTCCTTGCTCAATCGCTCGGATGTTTTGTTGAAATAAACCTGCTTGATAGAGACGATTCACACGCCATGAAATTCCTTTTACCGATGCAAGAGGCAAGCTGCCAAACTGATCGAGCAACTTCTTAAACGTTGAATAACGTGTGACCTCATCTCTTGTCATTCCACCGTCATGGAGCAGCGCTTCTATTTTTTGTTTTCCAAGTTCTAACGCCTCCGCTAGATTAGCAATCCGATCACTAAAAGACTGATAGCTATCTTTTCTTTTATGTACAGTTTGGATGACATTAATCATCGATTCTGTAAGTGACCCTGCTGCTGACAAAAGCCGTTCAACATCTCGTGTTGATAAAGCAGAAAAATCAACGCCCACATCTTGGCCAATTTGGACAACCGTGTAACGTTCACGATATGAAACAACTCCTTGTGTACCCGATGCCTCTGTCTGAAAATTCATTTCAAAATGCGGATCAAAAACGAGAGTCGGTATTTGTAATTTCATTAATTCTTCAAGCATCACTCGGAGGCCAAATGATTTTCCTGACCCGGATCCACCGAAGACACCAATATGTGGGTATTGCTGCATCGCTCTTATATCAAAAATAAAGGGAACGCCGTTTTGATTGCGTAACCCATTATGATCATGAATGTGCAACAGTCCTTTTAATGATTCTGGCAATGTAGAATCAATAAAATCGGTTGATTTCACTTCCCCTAACACAAGGCCGTCTTCAGGTGCCGTTTTTACTAATAAATCTGAGATTTCATTAAAATGAGGGTGTCTAACAGCTGATCCTGTTTGAATCGGTTGTACCGCTTCCTCAAATAAACGCACTTTTGCTAAATGAATGTCATCTGCACCGATATCATAGCCAATATGCTCCAACGTCTTTAAAACTTGATCATCGGCAATTCCTTTATCAAAGCCCATTGGAATATAGCGATTGTAAGAGAATGTCTCTACGACCTCTCCTTTCGGTTGGTATAGCGCCTCATCTTCAATGACTAGCATTTCATTCATGCGAAACTTATGTATTTTAGAAGCAACATACACTTCATGCTGCGTCGTAACCCCTACAATTTGCATAATGCAACCTCCTCATTCTTGTTTAAAACTATACGTTAATATGGTCTGCCCGCTCGTTTTTTCTCAAAAAATCGTTTTCTAATATCTGTCTCAATATATTGTTCAACGAGTGCTTCTACCAGTTTATCTGTTACTCTCACTTCTCTGTCAATATGGTCCAACCATAGGGGAATGCCGCGTCCATCTCTAGGAGTCAGTGTTAATAAGAGACTGGCAATCTCTTCTTTATAAGAAGCTTGTTCTTCTAACACATCAAATCCAGTAATGGCAGGATCGGATGTTAACCTCATCCAAACAGATTGTAGTCCAGCTTTGCTTTGGATATTTTCGACAAATACCATTTCTTCCTGTTTAAGCACGCCAAATAATAGGTCACGATCGTATGTATGAGGCTGTTTGGAAAATGCTTCAAATGCCTCTAACTTCACTAAATTGGCGGTTGTAATTTCTTCAGAAACACCAACTAACAATACATTTTTCTCGAGTGCCATTTTTCGTAGCAAATCCCATTCTTCAGGAGCATCGATTCGATAATGATACAACGCACCGTCCATAATTAAAATGGCCAACGATCTCTCTTCCATTAATTGAATAGCAACTTTTAACTCTAGTTTTGCTAACAAATGTGAGCGGTAATTGACTGGCTTGTCTTCCTCTTCGGTCTCTTCATTATGCAACAACGGCGAAAATAAATCTGTTGCTTTGCACTCGTATCCCGTTGTCGTTTTCGCCAACGCCTGAAATAAATACAGTATATGAGGAGCTTCTCCTTTTGTTTGATTAACTGAGCCATCAACCCCAGCTAATTCCTTGCCTTGTAACCAGTGGGAAAGTGCACTTGTCGAAAGACGTGAAATATGTCGAATTTCCGCATCCGCATCTTGAAGTTTTTGTCGAATGGTCTCGTTATCCGTAGGAGTTTTTTGGTAAATTTCATGTAAATTTTCATTTAAATCTTTGATTTTTTTTACTAAATCAGGATACATCTCTAACATTATTCGTTTCTCCTCCTACGTAAAAATCCTACTTTATCAAGGTTTTCAAACTTGATCGTCCTAAAATTTGTAACAAAAAAACAATTGACTTGATTTGGAAACACTGGTACTCTAGATACAGATAGAAAATTGTCGAATAATGACACAAAATAAATTTGTTCTATAGTCTGAGAGGAGACACAATCATGAAATCTACTGGTATCGTTCGTAAAGTTGATGAATTAGGACGTGTTGTTATCCCGATTGAACTACGTCGTACTTTAGACATAGCTGAAAAGGATGCACTTGAAATTTACGTTGATAATGATCGTATCATTTTAAAAAAATACAAACCAAATATGACTTGCCAAGTAACTGGAGAAGTATCTGATGAGAATCTTTCTGTTGCAAACGGCAAAATCATTCTTAGCCCACAAGGCGCACAAGAAATTATTAAAGAACTTCAAGAGTACGTTTCTCGTTCAACTCAAGCATAATATAATAAAAAGGGTGGCTACCCATAGTTCTACCACAATGATAATGTTGTCGGTATGTTCTTGGGAAGTCACCCTTTTTAGCTAGTCTACCTTCGGGTTTCTCTTCGATGTATAATGGCTTCTCTCGCTGTGTGTATTTTGAGGGCACTGAAAAAGGTGAAAATTGTACCTTTTTCAGTGCCCTTTAAGCAATAAGCGGAAACGTGTTCTTCTCATGTTCGTTCCATTGCGCTTCAGTCACTCGCACCCGCAAGGAGGTGCCGAGCCTCCTCGGCTGCGCCAGAGGGGTCTCGCCCCTACCTCTGCATCCCGCAGGAGTCGAGTGACTTCCGCTCCATTTCACTACGAGGAAAAACTATTTCATAGCAACAATCTTTACGGAAACAGCGTTTTGAAAAGCGCCCAAAACACTCAAAAGACTACGGCGGCTCCGCTCATTGTAAGCTAGTCTTAAAAGGGAAAACCGCCCTTTTTTATCTGATCTATCTTCCGTTTACTCTTCGATGACAATGGCTTCTCTCGCCGTGCGTATTTTGGGAAAAGCGCCCAAAATACTTAAAACATTACGGCGGCTCCGCTCATTGTAAGCTAGTCTTAAAAGGGAAAACCGCCCTTTTAAGACTAGCTATGATATTCTGCGTAGACGAGGCGTTTTTGGATGTTTCTTTCTTTTGCTACTTGCTTTATCGCATCTTTGGATGACATTCCTAGTTCGATGTAATGATTAACGTGCTGCAAGGTTGTTAGGGAATCCCACCATTGGTCGTCTTCTTCTTTATTTTGGTTTCCTTCTACTACAAGGCAAAATTCACCTTTCACTGTCCCTGTTTTACTCCACTCAATCGCTTCTTCTATTGTTCCTCGTTGGTACTCCTCAAATTTCTTTGTTAGTTCTCGACTTATACTGATCTTACGATTTCCAAGCGCTTTGTGCATGGCTTCGAGTGCTTCCTTTAATCGATGAGGTGATTCGTAGAAAATTAACGTCGTTGGGTTTCCTTTTATTTGTTCAAGAAACTCTTGACGTTGCTTGTTTTGACGTGGAAGAAATCCTATAAACTCAAACCGCTCTGTGGATAATCCTGATGCAATTAAACTTGTTAATGCTGCATTTGCTCCTGGTAAAGCAATTACTTTTAATCTCTCCTTTAATGCCTCTTGAACAAGGTCTTGTCCGGGATCGGATATAGCGGGCATTCCCGCATCACTTACTAAGGCCACTTGTTTGCCAGCTTTCATTTGTTCAATTAGTGAATCTCCAGCTTTTCTTTTATTGTGTTCATGATAACTTACAAGAGAGGTATCAATCTCAAAATGATTAAACAGCTTTCTTGTTTGTCTTGTGTCTTCTGCTGCTACAATATCTACTTCCTTAAGCATTCGAACAGCGCGAAAGGTCATATCTTCAAGATTTCCTATTGGTGTCGGAATTAAATAAAGTGTTCCTTCCATAGAATCACTGTAACTACTTTGTTCGTTCATTTTTTATATCCCTTCCTTGAACTCTCATACTCATGAGAACGTTATTTCACATCTATGCCTTCATAAATAGAACGAAATGATTCACTGTACGTTCCTTGTTCATTATAAACAACGATTGGTGGCAAGCAAGTTACACCTGATTTCCCATCTTTAATTCCTTCAACAAGAACCATATTTGCTTCTTTTTGTTCTTTCGGATGAACGAATTGAATCCGTTTTGGTTCAATTCGATAGGTACGCATAAGTGTCATTATATCGGTTAGTCTTTCTGGTCGGTGAACCAATGCAACCTTCCCTTTTTGCTTTACATATTGACTACACACTCGAATGACATCTTCTAGCGTACAGTAGATCTCATGCCGCGCAATCGCTAAATGTTTATTTCGATTTTTTTCATGTTCCGTTACCGTTTCAAAGTACGGTGGGTTACATGTTACAACATCAAAGGAAGAAAGTGTGACCTCAGATGGAATTTGATTAAGATCTGCTTCCATGAACTCGATTTGGTTATGTATGTCATTTAACTGTAGCGTTCGATTGGCCATCTCAACAAGTTTGCTTTGTATATCAATTCCTACAATCCTTGCCTTTGACCTGGTTGTCAGCAAAACAGGGATGACCCCGTTTCCTGTACATAAATCTAAAATATTGCCTTTTTGTATTGGTACATGTACAAATCGCCCTAATAGTATGGCGTCAATTGAAAATGAGAAAACGTGCGGACTTTGAACAACTCGTAAATCGGTTCCAGCTATATAGTCTATACGTTCTCCTTCCTGTAGTTTCACTCGTTTCGTGCACTCCTTTATTAGGCAGAAAGACAGATCTTTCGTTTTCTAACGTAAGATCTGTCCCCCTTAATAATAGTATTTACTTGCCATGGTACGTCTTTATTTTTGATGTAAGAAAGATAAGCAGAATAAGCAATCATCGCCATCTGAACGAATACTCCCATAATGAGTATTACAAACATGAAACCCCTCTTGATACAACCTGGCTAAATTATCATACCCTTCACCTACATACGGTTTCTTAGCCTTTGTTTCCTTATTCTGTCCTTCTTCTTGAGCTTCCTCTTGAGCTTCTAGACGATCCCTAAGATTTTCATTTTCGATATGAAGATAATGATTTTCTTCAATTAGGTAGGCCAACTGTTCCTTCAACCCTCGTAACTCATGATGCAATTCACCTAGCCGCTCTTCTAGTTGGCTCACCTGTGTAAAAATTGCTTTTTTGTCCACGATGCTCCCACCCCATTATTCTGTGGCTTCAGTCGGCACGCCCTCTTTACTCATAAGCTCGTCCATTGTAAACTCGACTATTCGCTCACCTTCAACTAATTCAACCTGAATAACTCGTTCGAGTAGATTTAAGCCAATTACTTTCCCTTTTCCTTCAGGTGTTTTAACTCGTTTACCAACATCAGGTAGTTCCTTTTTCGCTGACTCATACATGTCGTTTTCATATTTAAGGCAGCACATTAATCTACCGCATAACCCAGATATTTTAGCTGGATTCAATGAAAGAGATTGATCTTTTGCCATCTTAATAGATACCGGCTCAAAATCACCTAAAAATGAAGAACAGCAAAGGACACGACCACATGGTCCAATTCCACCTAGCATTTTTGCTTCATCACGGACGCCAATTTGACGAAGCTCAATCCTTGTTCGAAAGACGGCTGCTAAATCTTTGACTAACTCCCTAAAATCTATTCGACCATCTGCTGTAAAATAAAATAACACTTTATTTCGGTCAAATGTATATTCAACATCGACAAGCTTCATATCAAGCTTGTGTTCAATGATCTTCTCTGTACAAACTTCAAATGCCTTTTTAGCTTGTTCTGTGTTTTCCTTAACGACTAATTTATCTTTCTCTGTAGCAATTCGAATCACTTGCTTAAGCGGAAGAACAACATCGTTTTCGCCTACTGTTTTCGTACCTATGACAACGCGGCCAAATTCAACGCCTCTTGACGTTTCAACGATTACCGTTTCTCCCTTCTCCAACTGAAATGAACCAGGGGAGAAATAATAGATTTTGCCCGCTTTCTTAAAGCGTACACCGACAACTTGATGCAACCTTCTATCCCTCCTGTATATTAAGCAACAGCTTCTCCATCAGTAGCTGAGGGTTCACATTAGCGGTAAGTTGTCTTTTTGCATAAAGAACAGCTGACATCTTTTGACTAATCGTTTCCTGCGAACTAGTGAGAGCTTGCTGTTGTAATAGATCAATTTGATCAATATAACTTAAGGAGTCCACTTTTCCAACCTTTGTAAACATTAAATCACGCAGCCATAAGAGAATCATATCCAAACCCAAATCGATTTGTGACTTCTCTTTAAAAAGAGGCAGCCATTTCTCTTGTAATGTAAAAAGAACTTGAGTCGGTCTAGTATAGAGCTCCTCCATCAATTGTATCACTACGGTTCGTGCTTGTGCAATCCAATCTCCCTCTAACAACTGCTCTGCTTCAGCATAACTTGTTGTTAAACTAGCCAATAAACTGGAAATAGTGTTAGAATTTCCATCTTTCACGAGTTTGTCTAAGAAATTTTCTCTAGCAAGAGGGGCAAAAGTGAAATGCTGACTTCTTGAATGGATCGTTGGTAGCACTTTACTTCCTTGCTCCGTTAAAAGAATAGCTAATGTCTCTGTCGCAGGTTCCTCGAGAAACTTTAGTATGCTATTTGCTGCACCAGTTGTCATTAAATCAGCATGTTCAACGATATATACCTTTTTCGCTGATTCTACACCTCGATAAGAAAACTCTTTTTGCAAATGTTCGACTTGATGCTTTTTAATAGATAACCCATCTGGTTCAATGATATGTACATCAGGATGATTGCCATGTTCAATTCGACGGCAATTCGAACATTCCAAACAAGGGTTCGCTCCATCTGATTTTTCACAAAAGAAGCTCTTCGCTAAGTGAAGAGCTACGACACGCTTACCGGTTCCTTTGCTACCTTCAAATAAATAGGCATGCGCTAGACGATTTTTTTCTAACGTTTTAACAAGCAAATCGGTAATTCGTGGTTGGATTTCTTTCAATTCATTCCAAGTTTGCATTGAGTTCACACCTTTAAAATTGCTCAAACTGCTCAACTGGTAAAACAAATACCGTTGCACCACCTACCTGAACTTCAACCGGATAAGGAACATACGAATCTGCATTTCCACCCATTGGCGAGATTGGTGCGACAAGTTGGTCTCGACTTTGGCAGTTTTCTTTAATTATAGACATTACCTCTTCCATATTCTCATCTTCTGTTCCTATTAAAAAGGTAGTGTTTCCTGCTTTCAAAAAACCTCCTGTACTAGCAAGCTTGGTAGCGCGATAGTCCGCTTTCACAAGTGCATCAGAAAGTCGATTGCTATCTTTATCCTGGATCACAGCCATTATTAATTTCATTTGTAACAGCTCCTTTATTCCTAACGTATGCGCTGAACAAAGAAATTGATTTCCTTCATCGCATCTTGATAAACGTCCTCAATATCTTGATTCGCATCGATACTCTTAATTCTTTCAGGATAAACATTCATCACTTTTTGATAACCTTCTCGAACCCGTTCATGAAAATCTAACTTTTCTTGATCGAGTCGATTCACTTCACGAGCTTCATCACTTTTAATACGAGTTAAACCAATCTCAGGGTCAACATCAAAAAATAGTGTTAAATCTGGTAAATACCCATCAATGGCAAATTCATTAATCGCTTTTACTTCTTCAAATCCAATACCTCTAGCATATCCCTGATAAGCCAGACTGCTATCAAGGAATCTGTCGCAGAGAACGATTTTGCCTTCTTTTATGGCGGGTATAACTTTTTCTACAAGATGTTGTCTTCTCGCTGCTGCATAAAGTAATGCTTCTGTTCGACTATCCATTTCTGTATGTGTAACATCTAAAATCACAGTTCTAATTTGTTCAGCAATTCGTATACCGCCTGGCTCTCTCGTTCGAATCACATCGAACCCTTTGTTTGTTAACTCTGCTTCCATTCGATCTAAGACCGTTGTCTTTCCAGCCCCTTCTCCACCTTCTACTGTTACAAAAAGACCTTTACTCATAGCTATCCTCCGAATCAACTACCAAAACATCCTTTACCTCTTGTTCAGTTTGAAATGTTGCGCCTGCTGCAATCAATTTCTCTATTTGCTCTACTGTTTGCTTCGTTATTCTCTCACCTGGTAAGACAATAGGAATGCCAGGTGGATACGGGATAACAGCTTCAGCAGAAATAGCGTCAACAGCTTCTTCAAAATGGACACGCTTTTTTGGTACGCGACGCAACTCAACTGAACTTAATTCAAGCTTCTGACTGTTCATCTTTATATTCTGAAAAGAATTTGAGCTTACCTCTTCTATTACTTCATATTGTTCTAACGATTGACGTAGAGCGTGAAGATGCGTGAAAGGAAGCTCCGAGACTCCTAAACCACAAACAAGGAGAACATGTTTGTCATCAGCAAGCTCAGGGTAAAGATTATGTTTCATAAACATGTCTTGCAGTTGGAACCCTGTTAAGTTTGTTGTTGTCCTTATTGTAACTTTTAATGGATCACAAAGATAGGCATCAGGCCAATTAACTATTTTGATTTGCTTAATGGTAGTTAATTCTTTCTTAAACTCCTGGACTCCTGCTAAAACTTGATTTATTTCTTCTTTTGAAAGAGCCTCTGCATAAGACCTCGCCCCATCTAATGACGCCATTAATAAGTAAGATGGACTACTCGATTGAAACATCGTTAAGGCTTCCTTTATACTATGTCGGATATAGTCAGATAGTTTATCGTTTATATGTAAAAATGAACTCATTGTTAAAGCAGGCAGCATTTTATGTGCAGACTGAACGACAACATCTGCCCCTAGATTTAGCGTAGACGTCGGAAAAGGAGATCCCACAGCATAATGTGCAGCATGAGCCTCGTCTACTAAAACAAGAAGGCGATGACGCTTTGCATACGTAATGGTTGCTTTAAGGTCGATACTGACCCCGTAGTAGTTAGGATACGTCAAAACTAACCCTTTTGCTTCTGGATAGTCATGCAACGCCTCTACTAACGTTTCTTCACTAATCCCAATCGGAAGCTCTGTATATTGATCAAATTCTGGTGTTAGTAAAATAGGTACTACCCCAGCTATCTCTAAGGCATGGAAAACGGACTTATGGCTGTTCCTTTGAACGAATACCGTATCTCCTCTATTAAATGCTCCATAAATCATGGCTAAGTTTCCTACTGTTGAACCACCTACTAAGAAAAAGGTTTCTTTTGCTTTATAAAAATTAGCTGCCTTTTTTTGTGCTTCTGAAATCGCCCCTGTTGGAGCATGCAAGTCATCTAAGCCCGCTAGTTCCGTTACATCAAATCCCAGTGCTCCTTCAAACTGTTTATAAATTGACTCATGAAAAAACAAGCCATTCTTATGACCTGGAACATGAAAAGAAGTGGGATTATTCTTTTTATAATTATGTATCGCTTTAATTAAGGGAGTATCATTATAAGTCAACTTCACTTTTCTCCTTTTGTTGCATTTATTTTACTATGATACTGTACTTTTCTACCTGTGTTAAGAATGTCAGCTTAAAGCACCTGTTTGGTTACGTTTTTTGTATGAAAAGTAAAAGCAAGCCTATCTCTAGGCTTGCTCTCTTATCCTATAAAGTTAGTAGATAAATTTCTCATTTGTTTTACATATGTTTCATACATGTCATCTTCTTCATTTAGATGTAACAGTTCAGCCTCACATGCTTCGCACATAAATGTGTTTAATACTTGTAAACCTGCAGCCTTTCTCTTCTTACACACCATACAGCAATCCCCTAGCCGCACTTTCATTGTTTTCGTCTTCGGCATATCCATCACCCCTGACATCAGTATCGGCTATTCACATACACTTCATACATGACTTCCTTTTAATCTATTCATTTTTTTGTAGTTTTGTGCCTATCCCAAATAAATTATCCTTTTGGAATACAATGTTTCATTTTACAATCTCATAAGAAAAAAACATTGTCGTCTGTAAAAACATTTTAATTAGTGAAAAAACAAAGGAATGATTACCTCTGAGATATGAATAAGCTTCCCTTTATTTACTCATCTTAACAAGGAGCATAATGATTGGAGGTATCAAGATGAGCCAGAAACGCGATAAAGGTTATAGTCAAAAAGGAAAACCAAACAGCAATACAGTAGATAACGTAATCGCAGCCGAGGAATTGGAAAAAGCCATTCATCCTACTAATAAGCCCCCTCGTAATGCTAATTAAGAAGGTTGATTTGTTAGATGTGAAATATTGTTAGGGTGTTAATACGTTTAAAACCGCTTTAAGAGCGGTTTTTTCATTTTAATTAAAGAGGTTGCGTATTAAACAGTGCAAGAAGCTTACTCGATGTTAAAAGAAGTGTAGGATACAAACGGACACCAGGTTCGCTAGTTCACAGAAAATATCCATTTCAAATTTTAGACGGACACAGTGGACCTTATTTGACAAAAAAGAGCGTCTACACAGTAGAAATAAGTAAGATAGAGTCTTCTCAGTCCGTTTAGAACTTCAAATCGACTTATATTTATAAAATAAAGGAACCACAGTCCGATTAGAACACTCTAGAAGGGTATTACTGTCGATCTATTAGGATAAGATGTTGATTCTGCTGCATTCATTACCCGCAACCTAACGTCCTGGCTCACTATTTCTCTTCTATGGGATGATTACCATTACTCACGATGTAACACCGGCTTGTTGGGCGAAGAAGCTGGTTCTGCTCTATCTATGTTACGTGAAGCCCATCCTCTTGCCTTTTATATGGAGCGTGCCCTGCCTGGCAACGTCCTGGCTCACCCTTTCTCTTCTATGGGGATGTTTACCATGAAGTGATTTCTTGGAAGTGTCCCACGTCGTGTTACGAAGAGAAAAGGTTCGGACTCACAAGGGGACATGATGTATTTCAAGTAGCTTACTCACGATGTAACCATCGGCTTAGTCATGGAAGACGTTGGGTCTTCTGCTATATTAACGTTATGGGAATCCCTAACCTCATGCCTTCTATATAGAGCGTGCCCTGCCTGGCAACGTCCTGGCTCGCCATTTCTCTTCTACGGGGACGTTCATTACGAAGCTTCTCTTAGAAGAGTCTCTTGCTGTTTTACGAAGAGAAACAGCTCGTCTCACAGGGGGACATGATGTTGTTTCAGAGAAGTTTATTCACGAAGTAACCATCGGCTTACTCGGAGAAGACTCTGTTCCTCCGGAACAGTGCTCTTCAGCGCCCTTCTACTTTTTATGCACAGAAAAAAGCATTCCGTAATGGAATGCTTTTAGGGTGCCTGGCAACGTCCTACTCTCACAGGGGGAAGCCCCCAACTACCATCGGCGCTGAAGAGCTTAACGACCGTGTTCGGCATGGGAACGGGTGTGACCTCTTCGCTATCGCCACCAGACTATAGAATT
>NZ_JAOANA010000027.1:0-60877 GCF_032335535.1 Alkalihalobacillus sp. MEB130 | reverse complement strand
ATCATGCAACAGTCGTTAACATTATTGGTCCATCATACAGAATTAAAGACCACTTAGAAAAAGATGATGATTAATTTTGTACATTCTTAAATGATCAAAAATGTACATCGTTAGCTTGACATTTACATTCATAAGCCGATGAAAGACAAATGTTAGCTAAAATGAGAAGGAAATGTCTTTCAAAGAGCCGATGAAAGACAAACGCAAGCTAAAATAAGAAGGAACTGTCCTTCATAAAGCCGATGAAAGACAAATGTTAGCTAAAATAAGAAGGAACTGTCTTTCATAAAGCAGATGAAGGACAAAAGCCAATCGAAAGTAGAGTGGATTGTCCTTCATCATGTTTTTCCGCATGATAAATGAGCATAATGAGAGGGCATCTTTTACGATTCCTCCTCCTGTCTTTCACGTCACCCATATATTCAAACTTCACTCAAAGTTTACAAAGCTTCTTTAATGACCTTTCTATAATACAGAACGTTAACCCTAAAATTCCAACGATAAACATCATCAGTCTCATGTTTTGTTTTTGTGCTGCTGGTGCATCAATGGGATTCGTGACGGTAATTGCCACTCATCTCACCACATTTTTTATAATAATTGCGGTTACGTTCTCATAAAAAAACTCGACAGATCCATTACCTGTCGAGTTTCTCATTTGTTTAGTCGTTAGGATTAATAACTAAACAAATGAGAACACTTTAATTTCGGTACCTTTTTTATAAGAAAGGAAAAAACATTTGTGCAAACGGTTGCGCAAGTTTGTAACCTATGTTACTTTAGAAATGTAAATTGATAGATAAGGAGTTTTTATCATGAAGAAGAAATGGTGGAAAGAAGCGATTGTCTACCAGATTTATCCTCGTAGTTTTATGGACTCAAATGGGGATGGAATTGGTGATATAAAAGGAATAATTTCAAAGCTTGATTATTTAAAGGATTTTGGAATCGATGTCATTTGGATTTGTCCTATTTATTCTTCGCCTAATGATGATAACGGTTACGATATAAGTGATTATAAAGGCATCATGAGTGATTTTGGAACGATGGAAGACTTTGATGAACTTTTAAAAGAAGTACATAAACGTGGAATGAAATTAATTATGGATTTAGTCATCAATCATACATCAGATGAACATCCTTGGTTTGTTGAATCACGTTCCTCAAAAGAAAGTGTATATAGAGATTACTATATTTGGCATCCTGGGGACGATGGACAAGAACCGAATAATTGGGAATCTATTTTTGGCGGATCAGCATGGAAATATGATGAACAGACAAAAGAGTATTTCATGCATGTGTTCTCCAAAAAACAGCCTGATTTAAATTGGGAAAATCCTGTGGTTCGAAAAGAATTATATGAAATGGTCAATTGGTGGTTAGACAAAGGAATCGATGGGTTCCGTGTTGATGCCATTTCTCATATTAAAAAATCACCGGGATTCCCAAATATGCCAAATCCTGATAACAAGCGTTATGTTCCATCCTTTGATGGTCATATGAATCAAAAGGGGATCGATCTTTTTCTAGATGAATTAAAAAAAGAGACGTTTGCTAAGTATGATATAATGACCGTTGGAGAAGCGAATGGAGTCAAATCAGACCAAGCAGAAAAATGGGTCGAAGAAGAGAATGGTTGGTTTAACATGATTTTTCAATTTGAGCATTTAGATCTTTGGGGGAAAAGTACAGAAGGAGTCCTCGATCTAGCTTCTTTAAAAGAAACATTATCGAGGTGGCAAACGGGATTACATGATATGGGCTGGAATGCATTATTCTTAGAGAACCATGATCAACCGCGATCCGTTTCCACTTGGGGAAATAGTGAAACATATAGGGAACAATCGGCAAAAGCGCTTGCTACTCTTTACTTCCTCATGCAAGGGACACCGTTCATTTATCAAGGTCAAGAAATTGGGATGACCAACGTTCAATTTCCATCCATTGATGATTATAATGATGTCGCTATCAAAAATTTATATCGTGAAGAAAGTGAAAAGGGAACGCCGCATCATGACATTATGAAAGTGATATGGAAGAACGGCCGAGATAATTCGAGAACACCGATGCAGTGGAGTGAAAAAGAAAATGCTGGCTTTACAACAGGCACTCCGTGGCTAAAAGTAAATCCAAACTTTCGTGACATAAATGTAGAAAACGCAATTAAAGATGAACATTCAATCTATCATTTTTATAAATCGTTAATTACCCTTAGGAAATCAAATCCTACGTTAATTTATGGTGAGTACAAATTGATCCTTAAATCTGACAAAAGCATTTATGCTTATACAAGAACATGGGGAAATGAAGTTTTTGTCATTGTAACCAATTTGTTCGCGAAAGAAGCTGACTTTTTGCTACCTAGTGGATTTAGTTCGGCGGAAATAGTCCTTAGCAATTATGAGGATAATCAGGAAAAGATCTTACAACCTTATGAAACCAGAGTGTATAGGGTACGAGAATAATAACGTATTTTTTGTTACTTTGTGCAAACGTTTGCTCAGTAGACTGTAGAGGAGAGTTTAAAATGAAAATAACTTCATTTGATTTTTGGCAAAAGTTTGGAAAGGCTTTGCTCGTTGTTGTTGCTGTTATGCCTGCAGCGGGTTTAATGATTTCCATTGGAAAGCTTATAGGGATGGTTGACGTTGATTTTGCCCTTGTGCAGACAACTGCTGTTGTTGTAGAGGAGATTGGTTGGGCGATTATTGGGAATTTACATGTACTATTTGCTGTCGCCATTGGTGGATCATGGGCGAAAGAACGAGCAGGGGGAGCTTTTGCTGCTCTAATCGCCTTTATCTTAATTAATCGCATCACGGGTGCGATTTTCGGAGTCAATAATGAGATGTTAGGAGACGGTGGCTCCACCGTTCCTTCTTTATTCGGCAGTGAGTTACTTGTTCAAGATTATTTTACAGGGGTCTTAGGTGCTCCGGCTTTAAATATGGGTGTGTTTATTGGAATTATCTCTGGTTTTCTCGGAGCGACCATTTTTAATAAATACTATAATTATAGCAAGCTACCACAATCACTTTCGTTTTTTAACGGCAAACGTTTTGTGCCATTTGTCGTTATCGTTTGGTCGATTGTAGCAGCGATTGTTTTATCATTTGTGTGGCCATTAATTCAAGGATATTTAAATGACTTTGGTCGCTGGATCGCGACTTCTAGGGATACGGCTCCTATTATCGCTCCATTTGTATTTGGAACATTAGAGCGCTTGCTATTGCCATTTGGACTTCATCATATGTTAACCGTTCCAATGAATTACACGGAATTAGGTGGGACGTACACGATTTTAACTGGGTCAAATGCAGGGCAGATCGTTGCAGGGCAAGATCCATTATGGTTAGCTTGGATTGCGGATTTAAACAATTTGCGTGCAGCTGGAGATATGGCCGCTTATTCTCAACTATTAGCAGAAGTGGTTCCAGCTAGATTTAAAGTCGGTCAGATGATTCTTTCTTGTGCTGCCTTATTAGGTATTGCAGTGGCTATGTATCGAAATGTGGATCCAGAAAAACGTACGAAGTATAAATCGATGTTTCTCTCAGCGGGGCTTGCTGTTTTTCTAACTGGGGTAACGGAGCCTATTGAGTTTATGTTCATGTTTGTTGCACCGGTATTGTATGTTGCTTACGCAATTATGACAGGGCTTGCATTTGCGGTGGTTGATCTCATTGATATTCGTGTACATGCTTTTGGTGTGATTGAACTTTTGACGAGAACGCCAATGATCATACGTGCAGGTCTCTGGTTAGACTTAGTTAATTTTGTAATCGCTTGTTTCGTTTTCTTTGGATTAAACTTTTTTGTTGCAAACTTTATGATTAAGAAGTTTAAATATGCTACTCCTGGACGTTTAGGGAACTATATTGAAGAAGAAACAGGATCCCAAACAACAGGGACGGTACAAACGAAAGGTGGTACGTCTGCGGATTCACTAGCTGCAACTATCATTGAGTTGTTAGGTGGGAAAGAGAATATAGAGGATGTCGATGCTTGTATGACACGCCTTCGTGTGACGGTTAAAACGACAGAAGCTGTAGCTTCAGAAGCAGAATGGAAGAAAAATGGCGCATTAGGATTGATCCTAAAAGATAAAGGAGTTCAGGCGATATATGGTCCGAAAGCTGATGTGTTAAAATCAGATATTCAAGATCGGTTAGGAGCATAACAACATGAAAGTACTAACGTTAAATTGTCATTCCTGGCAAGAAGAAAATCAAAGAGAAAAAATTAGAATTCTAGCTGAAACAATTGCAGAGCGCTCGTATGATGTGATTGCTTTGCAAGAGGTCAGTCAATTAATGGAAGCTAAAAAAGTAGATGACCAGTTAAAAGAAGATAATTATCTTCTTCTATTAATAAAAGAGTTACATCTTCTGGGAGTCACGGACTATCATTATGTTTGGGATTTTGCTCATATTGGCTTTGATGTTTATGAAGAAGGGGTGGCCCTTTTAACCAAACATCCCATTCGAAAAACACATTCTTTTGTTGTGTCTCAATCTAAAGATCCAGCTAATTTTAAAACAAGACGAATTGTTGGATTAGAAATCCTTTATCAAAATAAACCTATGTCCTTTTATTCTTGTCATCTTGGCTGGTGGCAAGATGAAGAGGAGCCTTTCACTGGGCAAGCGGATGCCTTATGCTCGTATGTTCAAGATCATGAACCTGTGTTTTTAATGGGAGATTTTAATAATGCAGCACAGATTCAAGAAGAAGGGTATCATTATCTTTTAAACAAAGGCTATCGTGATACGTATGAGTTAGCGCTTGAAAAAGACAGTGGCATAACCGTTGATGGAAAAATAACGGGCTGGGATGATAACAAGAGAGATTTAAGGATTGATTATATTTTTACAAACAAACGGTTACAGGTGAAAAATTCAGCTGTTGTGTTTAATGGAGAAAACAAGCCTGTGATTAGCGATCATTTTGGTGTAGAAGTGGAGATTTTGGTTTAAATTCATAATAATTAGAAGAGACCGCTTAAAAGGAAGCGGTCTTTTTGCTTAGATGCTATACTAATTGATAAGAGGTGATTAAATGCCAATTACAATTAAAGATGTAGCTCGCGTTGCCAATGTAACTCCTTCGACTGTTTCGCGAGTCATTGCAGATAACCCAAGAATCAGTCAAAAAACAAAAGAAAAAGTCCGAGAAGTAATGCAAGAGCTAGGGTATCAGCCGAATTTTAAAGCGCGCAGCTTAGTGAATCGTTCCACACAAACGATTGGACTCGTTATGCCTAATTCAACAGATAAAGTATTTCAAAATCCTTTCTTTCCTGAGGTCATCCGAGGGATTAGTAAGTTTGCTCATACAATGGAATATGCCCTACATATTTCTACTGGAGAAACAGAAGAAGAGATATACGATGGAACGGTGAAAATGGTTCAAAGTGGTCGAGTAGATGGGGTTATTTTGCTTTATTCAAGAAAAAACGATAAAGTGACCAACTTTCTACTAGAAAAAGATTTTCCTTTTGTGTTAGTAGGGAAGCCTTATGATCATCCCGAGCTTATTACATATGTAGATAACGATAATGCCAAGGCTACTTACGATGTTACATCCTATTTCATACGCCTAGGGCATGAGAGAATTGGGTTTGTCGGTGGAAATCGTGACTTGATTGTAACAGTGGATCGTCAGCGTGGATTTGAGTCAGCGATTCGAGAGGCGGGTTTAACTATTCAAGAAGAATACATCGTCTACGAAGAGTTTATGAAAGAAGGCGGACATCAAGCCATTGCTGAATTGCTATCTTTACCAAACCCACCTTCCGCTCTTGTTGTTTCGGATGATTTAATGGCATTAGGAATGATTCATACTCTAGATGAGATGGGGGTACGAGTTCCTGAGGATATTTCAATCATCAGTTTTAATAATTTACTTTTAGCAGAAATGTCACGCCCACCTCTTACCTCTGTTGATATTAATATTTATCAATTAGGTTATGAATCGGCGAGATGTTTAATAGAAAAAATTCAGCAGCCAGACATACCACCTAATCGAGTAACGGTTCCGTATAACATTATTAAGAGAAGTTCATGTAAAGCGCTCAAGGGATGATGGTTTTTCCTTGAGCTTTTTCACTCAATCAAACATTATGAATCGGGTTGTTGATGCTTCTTAGAAAAAGTGTGATAGCGTAGCACTTAATAACTAGAGAGAAAAATCGTCTCCAAGCGACTCACATAAGAGTAAGTCGCTTGGAGACAAGGGGGATTGTGTATGGGACTTGTGACATTAATACTGCATAGCTTCTGCGATTGTTTCGTACGTTAAGCCTAAACCATCTTCAACGATGACTCGAAGTTCAACCTCATGCAACTCCTGAACCTCGCCTAAATCAACATAATTATGATAATTCACATATTCGCTGTATTCGTCACTATGATAATCTTGACCGTTAGCTAATATATCAAACTCTCTGTTTATATTACCATTTACGTATAAAAGGGCTTTAGCTGTTTTAATTTTGAAGGTGTCTTTGGAACCTGTCAGGTTTAATTCTCCTTCAATGAAATTGTGAATATTCACGTTGAAATCAACAGATCCATTTCCGCTATAATGCAAATAAGCATCTGTCGTAATTCGAGTATCAAGTAGGTTCTTAAATTCTAAATTTAATAAGGTCTCGCTTCGTTTTCCTGTTGTTGAGGTGGCAAGTATTTGAGTTTCATAGTTGCCTTTTAAAGGAAAAGTGTATTCAAGAGAATAATTTAATCCGTTCCGCTTCGTTACTTCCAGTTCAGTCCAATCTTTGGAATCGACCTCTCGGTACATAAATGATAGTTCTTCCTGTTCTGAAAGCTCCCGCACGCCCCATTCTAATAGTACATTAATAGTGTTATTTTCAATATCAACATTCATTATTTTATATTCTTTTTTCATGATCCATAATTGTTCTTGTAAAAATTCATCCATTTTCATATCCACTTGAGAAGAAACAGTATAAACGGAATTGGAGATTTCTTGAATGTTACTTTGCAAACTATCAAGTGCATGAAGCTGTTGATCGATGCGCTTAACCTGAAAATAGTTTACTGCAGAAAGTATAATGAGAATAGCAACTGCTGCACTAATAAGCGTGTATATGTACGTTTTAATATCTCATCCCCCCCTAGGCTTTTTAATTATATAAATCTCGTTAAAGTCACTCTTTAGTCAGAGTGTTCAAGTCAACTTAAAAGTCAAAAAAAGTTTATCTATCATCAGTACGAGTAACAAATTTACTTCCTCCTTATTTTACCATTTTCGATCATGGGATTATATAAAAAACTAAAAATTCAAAATTAGAGGGTGATTTAAGAGTACAAGTCATTTAAGAAAGGTGTATAATTGAAGAATTGTAGAGACTAATAAAATTGAAGGTGAGCGAGAATGGACATATTTAGAAGACTCCTGGGTCAGAGGGGAGACACTAACCCTCTAAAAGATCTAAATTATAAAAATGTTTCAGCAGGGCTTGTAGCGAGTTTACTTGTCATGACAGGACCGGCAGTACTACTACTTCAAGCGGCAGATAATGGGAATTTCACAATGACACAGACCATTCTTTGGGTGTTTTCGATTTATGTTATGGGTGGAGTTTATAGTATTTTGCTCCCGCTATATTACCGCATCCCAATCGTGGGGGGGCACACCATAACCGGACTTGCCTTTCTAGCAACTGTAACATCCCAATTTACTTATTATGAACTATTAGGTGCCTATCTTTTTTCAGGCCTGTTAATCTTTGTGGTTGGGTACTTTAGATTATTTGGAAAACTCATTCACTATGTTCCAAGAGAAGTCCTTTCGGCGATGCTAGCAGGCATGATCTTGAAATATATGGTGGACTTTATAGGCTCGGTTGAGCAGTTGGCAGGGATTGGGGGAGTGTCTCTTCTTGTCTACCTTATGGTGAGCAAATGGTTGAAGCAAATCCCACCGATGTTAGCAGCGATTACAACTGCATTTATAATGCTTTTTTTTACGCAAACGCTAACGATTGACTCCGTACAAACAGCTTTTGTTTTTCCAATAGTTCAATTACCTGCTTTTAATCTATTAAGTTTTCTTTCTGTTTCTATTCCGTTGGCTCTGCTAATTTTAAGTAATGATGCAGCAGTAGGGATAGGGGCTTTAGAACAAAATAAATTCCGTCCGCAAGTAAACCGAATTATTTCATCAAGCGGGATCTTTTCTATGATTACGAGTTTTTTTGGTGGACAATCGGCTAATGTAGCCGGAATGATGACAGCAATTTGTGCTGACAAAGAAGCAGGACCAAGAGAAAAGAGATATATGGGGGCTGTTGTTTCTGGTGTTATCACTATTTTATTTGGGGTTTTTTCTTATAAATTAGTTCCGTTAATTTCTTCGTTGCCAGAAGCCTTTGTATCGATTTTAATTGGATTTGCCTTAATCGGTGTGTTTGCAAATAGTTTATATCTTAGTTTTTCAAACCCTACCATGAAATTGGGTGCTGCTTTCTCGTTTATTATTGCTGTCTCAAATATTACGGTCTTTCATGTCGGCGCCCCGGTGTGGGCATTGTTAATAGGTACATTTATCACAAGATTTATTGAAAAAGATACAAGGAAAGACTCCAAAGAAACAAAGGCTGCTTAGGTGAATTTAATTTTATTTAAAGACTTATGTCATGTATAGGGTGGAGACGAAAAAGGAGCCTCATACGAAAAAAGGAAAAATAAGATTGGTCATGGAAAATCGTTTATTGGAAAGTGACGTGCCAGCACTAATTGTTCATATGCCTGACCTATATGGGCCCAATTGTGGAAATACCATTCTCCACGAAACTCTAAAAAACGTCGCTAAAAATAAAAAAGCTAACTTTGTTGGAAATCTAACTGTAGGTAGAGAATATCTCTATAATCTGGATGGAGCAAAAGTGCTAGTCGAACTAGCACTTCGTGAAGAAACGTACAATCAAAATTGGAACATACCATCAGCACACCCAATCAAAGGAGAAGAATTGATAGGTATTATTAGAGACATTACTGGCTACAAAAAAGCGGTTAGGCCTGTATCAAGCAAGGTGATTCGCTTCATGGGAATTTTCTCACCTTTTATGAAGGAATTGGTGGAGATGATGTATTTAACAGAACAGCCAGTTGTTCTTAGTGGGGAGAAGTATGAAACCAACATTCATTCATTGCCTCGCACACCGTATAACAAAGGTATTGAGGAGACGATGAAGTGGATGGATGAGAGTTGTTTTTAGGGTGAAAGCGGGATGGATTCCTGAAAAAGTTGGAGAGGGGAGTTTTTGGGAAGTAAAAGGAGTTTGGATTCCTGGAAAGGTGTAGAGGAGGAATTTTTGGGAAACAAAAGGAGTTTGGATTCCTGAAAAGATGTAGAAGAGGAATTTTGGGGAAACAAAAGGAGTTAGGATTCTTGAAAAATGTAGAGGAGGAGTTTTGAGGAAATAAAACAGCTAGGCTCTGTAAAGGAAGCCCAATAAAAAGTAGAAAAAGGAGGACACACTTAAAGTCTGTCCTCCTTCTCAACTTTAAAGAGGAATTTACAATGATCGTCTCCCGCTGTTTTACAGCTTACTCTGTTGACTTCTTCAGTTCCAACTACATTTTTGAACATCGCGGTTTCAAAATGGCAAGCGGTTTTAAATTCATTGGCAATCGTAAATATAGGGCAATTGTGTTCGATTAATTCATACGTTTGGTCATCGATTTGATTCACATCGGTCATATAGCCTTTTTCATTTTGAATGGTAGCGAGCTCATAAATCCTTTCGGGCTTAGTCTTTTCCTGGACTCGTTTTTTGTATTCGGATGTTAGCCTCTGTTCTCTTTTTTTAAACAAGTGCTCAATAGATTCTTCTCCGTATAGTTGTTGAATGTCATGAAGAAGTTCAACACTAATTCCTTCATAGTTATTTGGGAACCAACTCTCACCTTTGGAAGAGAGCGTATACAATTGGAGCGGTCTGCCTATCGGCTGTTTTACTTCTTTTGATTGAATTAATTGATCTTTTTCAAGTGCGCTTAAGTGTTTTCTTACTGCCATGTGGGTTATGTTTAAACGATAAGTTAGATCCATTACTGTTAATGATACATTTATTTTTAACGCTTCTAGTATTTTCTCTTTTGTCGTTTTCTTAGTTGAACTCATCAGTCTCCTCGATTCTTCATCTAGGATTCTTTTTTTTTTTTTTTTTTTTTGGGAGTTAATTATACTTGATAGTATAAAAAAAGGGAATAATAAGGGTTATGGGCATTATTATTAAATTTAAAGCTAATGATTTGCATCTTTAGTTAGAGTAGTCTATCCTTTTAAATAGTTTTTATATATTTTGGTATAAAAAGTAGTTTAGTATGAGTGATAGTGTAACGGTTGTATTATTTGGATAAACAGGACTGATTATAAAGTTGCTATAGCAACAAAGTGTGTATTAGATGTTAGTTTTAACGGATAGTAAGGATAGGAATGTTCAACTGGCATTTAGATAAGAAAAAATTTTATCTCATGAGGAGTGATAAAAATGGGGTCAAATGATATTACAATTTATCAACGAACAGTGAAAGACCATTGGTACGTGAAGTATGAGCAGGCTTCCTTTCCTTTTATTCAGAAAGGCTGGGTATTGCCAGTAGATCGGTGGGCTGATTTTGATCCGTTTATTTTGATGGCTGAAGACTGGTTTAAAAAAGGAGCGTTTTCCGATCATCCTCACCGTGGGTTTCAAACAATTACTTATCTTATTGATGGAAGGTTGGAACATATTGATAACGGGGGAGGACGCGATATTTTAGAGCCTGGTGACGTGCAATATATGAATGCAGGGTGGGCAGCGAGACACGCTGAAGAAGGGATCGAAGATGACATTGCCCATACACTCCAATTATGGCTGAACTTACCGAAAAGTTTAAGAAAGACCGAAACATCGTATCAGAACATTTATGCTGAACAAGCTCCGGTCTTGAAAATCGATGGGGGTACAGTCAAGGTGTTTTCCGGAGAATTTGGAGACATAAAAGGGCCACTTGATTCTATTGTTCCCATTACGTTAACGGAAATTAACCTTGAAAAAGGAGCAAGGTATGTTCATACCTTGCCGGAGAACCATAATTCGTTCTTGTATGTGTTATCTGGGGATCTTACTTTTGGACCAGAGGATAACGCTGTTAATTTGACCAAGCATGGGGTTGCCACTTTAACGTATAAAGATGATGGAGAGGGATCAAAGAAAAGCGAATTCACCATTCAATCCAATAGCAGACGTTCCAAAGTGTTGATCTATTCTGGTACACCGATAAAAGAGCCGATCGTCCCTTATGGACCTTTTGTGATGAACACAATGGAAGAGATCAGACAGGCGTATAAAGATTACCATGATGGTAAGTTTGGACCGCCTGCAATTTAATATAAGCAGTTTATGGCTAAATGTGATTCAGTTGAGTCGTATTTAGTCATTCTTTTTTTGCAAAAATGAAAACTAAATTACATGTTACAGAAAGGGGGAAGAGGAATGGGAATTGTCGTTGTGGAGATTTGTGATGGGAGTTTAATTACAGAGATAGATGTAGAAAATATACTTGAAACAGAGTTCCCAGAAGTTGCTGTTATTGAAAGTAGCTGCTTATCCTTCTGTGGGATGTGTGCAAAAAGGCCTTATGCAATAGTAAATGGGAAACGAATCTTTGCTAAAACAACGGTAGAGTGTCTGGAGAAAATTAGAGATAATATTAAGGAAGAATTAGCTGTGTTAATGGGATGATACGTCTGAAGAGCTATATTTTATCTAATAGATTGCATTTTTTATGAATATATGTTGTAATTACTATTGTTTTTATACTTTTTAATATAATAATAGTACAGATAAGAAAGACTAATATAGATAAAGTGGTCTTTTACTATAAATGTAGGTGGGAGTTTGAAATGAATAAACCATATAGAGTATTGCTATATTACATGTATGTTCATATTGCAGATCCAGTGAAATTTGCTGCGGATCACTTGGAATTTTGTAACGAGTTGGGGTTAAAGGGAAGAATCTTAGTAGCTCCAGAAGGAATAAACGGAACGGTGTCAGGAACAGTGGAACAGACTGAAGAATATGTGAAAGTGATGAAGGCAGATTCTCGTTTTGCTGATATGGTGTTTAAAGTAGATGAAGCTGATACTCATGCATTTAAAAAGATGCACGTACGACCTCGTGAAGAACTTGTTACCCTTCGACTAGAGGATGACATTAATCCACTTGAATTAACAGGGAACTATCTAAATCCTTCAGAATTTTACGAAGCGATGCAAGATCCAGAAACGGTTGTCATCGATGCTAGAAATGATTACGAGTACGAAATCGGTCATTTTAGAGGAGCGATCAAGCCTGAAATTACCAATTTCCGTGAACTTCCTGATTGGATTAAACAAAACCGGGATCAATTCGAAGGCAAAAAGATTTTAACGTACTGCACGGGTGGAATCAGATGTGAGAAGTTCTCAGGTTGGTTAGTAAAAGAAGGCTTTGAGGATGTGTCACAATTGCACGGAGGGATTGTCACGTACGGAAAAGATCCTGAAGTTCAAGGCAAGTTATGGGACGGTCAATGTTATGTTTTTGACGAGCGCATCAGCGTACCAGTTAACCAAACGGAACACGTAGTAGTGGGTAAAGATCACTTTACAGGTGAACCGTGTGAGCGCTATGTAAACTGTGGAAATCCTGAATGTAATAAGAAAATCCTATGTTCAGAAGAGAGCGAACATAAGTATTTGCGTGGATGTACACATGAGTGCAGGGTGCATGAAAGAAATCGTTATGTAAAGGAAAACAATCTAACAGAGGAAGAAGTGAAAGACAGACTTGCTCTGTTAGGTGAGGAGTTTGTAAAGGTAGAACAATCATAAGGTATTGTTATTCCAACCTAACTAGAAGCCGAATTGGTCTTGTCTGGTTAGGTTTTTTTTGTACTAAAGCTATCAGTTTTAATACCGAATTAAAGATCATTTGTGAAAAAGCTCAACTAACTAATGGTTATGTTTTTTTTAAAGAAGAGAGGGCCGGATAACGGCCCCTTTATTATATTAATACGCTCCATATCCAGCGCCGTAGCCAGTACCCATCCAACTTGCACCAATAATAACTAGAAGGATAAACAAGACTAAGATTAAAGCAATTCCTCCTCCAACACCTGCACCCATTGTAACAACTCCTTAACTTTTATTAATGAAATTATTCAATTTCACAGTAGCATCATATGTAACTTTTCATTTTTGGTTCAGTTGTGTTTCTAGATCGTGTATTTTTAGGCGAAGTTATGGATTTATTCAATTTATAAAAAGTTTTTCAAGTACAAGGTAATTTTTATATAGTGTAGCTCGCAAATCTGGAAATACATTGGGATAGTCTCTTAATTTTAGAAAAATATTGTCCCATTTGAATTAAAAAAATAGTTCTAAGAAGGAAACTATCTCATATATTGAGGTTGAAGGTTGGTAGCTGTCCAATGACACTGTGAATCTTTCAACCTTTCAACCTTTACAAATGGTAGTTACTTCACAAAAAAATGTAAGCGCTGTCTTTTCGAGAGGGGAAAATAAGGGAGGTAGACTATGGGGTGTTCTCAAGATAATCAAAATAACGAACAAGTTGTTGACGCGGTAGTCATTGGTGCGGGGTTTTCTGGGATGTATATGCTTTATCGTCTGCGTGAGGCTGGCTTATCAACAAGAGTTTACGAGGCTGCTAGTGGTGTCGGTGGTGTTTGGTATTGGAATCGTTATCCTGGTGCGCGTTGTGATTCGGAAAGTCTCTTCTATAATTATACGTTTTCAGAAGAGCTTTATAAAGAATGGTCCTGGTCATCTAGATATCCAGAACAGCCAGAAATATTGCGTTACCTAAATTTCGTTGCTGATAAATTTGAATTGCGTCCTAACATTCAGTTTAATACACGTGTGAAATCTGCTTATTATGATGAGGAATCTAGTAGATGGAACATTGAAACGGACCAAGGGGAGAAGGTATCAGCAAAATACTTCATTACAGGAGTCGGTTGTATCTCTACTGCAAATCTACCAGATGTAAAAGGGTTGGATCGTTTTGAAGGGGACTGGTATCATACCGGACATTGGCCACACGAGAAAGTTGATTTCAGTGGGAAGCGAGTTGGAGTGATCGGAACAGGTTCAAGTGGTATTCAATCTATCCCTGTTATTGCCAAAGAAGCAGCGCATCTTACTGTCTTTCAGAGAACACCTCAGTTTAGTGTGCCAGCCAAAAACCATCCATATGATCCGGAATATCTTAAAAAGGCCAAAGAAAACTATAGTGAAATTAGACGGCAAATGCAAGAGTCCATTGCTGGAATGGCATTTCAATATAGAGAGCGCTCTATTCTCGATGATACTCCTGAAGAACGGCAAAGAGTTTTACAGGAAGCATGGGAAAAGGGTGGTTGGCATATCTTGTTTGCCTATAATGATCTTATAATAAATGAGGAAGGAAACAAACTAGTAGCGGACTTCGTACGCGAAAAGATACGCGAAATTGTTCACGATCCTGAGACGGCTGAGACGCTTACTCCAACTCATTATTATGGAACAAAGCGAGCGATTATTGATACGGACTATTTTGAAACGTATAACCGAGAAAATGTTCACTTAGTCGATGTGAAAAAAGCGCCAATAGAAGAAGTCACAGCAAAAGGAATAAGAACAAAAGAGGGAGAATATGAGCTTGATGCAATCGTATTTGCTACAGGCTTTGACGGTATGACGGGTTCACTCTTTAAAATAGATATTCGTGGAAGAGATGGAATCTCATTAAAAGAAAAGTGGGAAAATGGTGCGAAGACGAGAACCTACCTCGGATTAGCAACGGCTGGTTTCCCGAACATGTTCATGCTCACAGGCCCAGAAAGCCCTTCTGTTCTTGGAAATATGCCTGCCGCAATTGAACAGCATGTTGATTGGGTAATGGATTGCATTGCATATCTACAAGAGAAAAAAGTTGAGGTGATAGAAGCGAATGTGAAGGCAGAAGATGATTGGAGTAAGCACTGTAGAGAATTAGCTGATCAAACGCTTTATATCAAAACGGATTCTTGGTATACAGGGGCAAATATAAAAGGGAAACCAGGCGGATTTCAAATTTATGTTGGAGGATATGGCCCGTATCGTCAAATTTGTGATGATGTAGCAGAAAAGGGGTATGAAGGTTTCACGTTAAAATCTGTTTAAAAAGACATTTTTGAAAGCGTTATCATTTTAAAATATAAGGAGGTTTTTATGATGGGTCTTGATCCTCAAGCGAAGTTTATTTTAGAACAAATGGAGTTGGCAGGGGCACCGCCTATGCACGAGCAAACACCAGAAGAAGCTAGAGCTGGAGCTGATTTCACCGCTTTAGCTGGACCGGCAGAAGAGGTGGGTAACGTAGAGAATCGAACCATTCCAGGTCCTGCTGCAGATATTCCTGTACGGATTTACACACCTGAAGGAGAAGGTCCATTTGGAGCCTTAGTGTACTACCACGGTGGTGGTTGGGTCATTGGTGACCTTGATGGGGTGGATGTTCCTTGTCGTCTTTTAGCCAAACGTGCAAACTGCGTGGTTGTTTCAGTTGATTATAGGCTTGCACCTGAGCATAAGTTTCCAGCTGCGATTGATGATGCCTACGCTGCGGCAAAATGGGTAGTAGAAAATGGTCCGTCAATTCAGGTTGATCCAACACGTGTTGCTGTTGGAGGTGATAGTGCAGGGGGAAATCTTGCTGCGGTCGTATCGTTAATGGCTAGAGATAAAAGCGAATTCTCTTTAGCTTATCAAATGCTGATTTATCCAGTCACGAACCATTCTTATGAAACACCTTCTTACAAAGAAAATGCAGATGGGTATTTATTGACGAGGGATTCGATGATTTGGTTCTGGAATCATTATTTACGTGATGAAGAAGATGGCAAAAATCCGTATGCTTCACCTCTACAAGCAGATGACCTTAGTGGATTGCCTCCAGCTTTAGTCGTCACAGCTGGATATGACCCACTGCGTGACGAAGGAGAGGCATATGCAAAACGATTGAAAGAAGCTGGTATAGAAGTGGAAGAATCGCGTTACGATGAGATGATCCACGGCTTTTTCTGGATGCCAGGTGTTATTGATCAAGGGAAGAAATGCATTGAGCAAGCAGCGTCAGCGTTGAGAAGGGCTTTTGATAAGTAGAAGGAAATATGACAGGAGAGGCATTTTATTTTGAGGAACGGGGTTGGTTTAGGGAGAGAAAACGATAAATAGCACTATTAATTCAGGACCAAATCGTAATGATTTGGTCTTTTTATAGGTATAGATAACGTGGAGCGTTCCTACCATAACGGCAGGAACGCTTTTTTTTAATTCACCCAATTAAAAGGAAATTAATGTTAAAATTATATAAAGTATTCCGTGCTATTCAACGAAGAAGCAGTTGAGCTGCACACCAGTGATATATAAAGAAAGAATAATCTCAATAACAGAGCTTTTTCATAGTAAGTACATCCAACAGATTGTGAAGGAATACACTCAAACTGGAGCGTTAGTTTAATAAAATGGAGGTTTTAATTATGGTATCAGTTGATGGCTATATTAATTCAATTAAATCTAATCTTGATAAACAGTCGGACATATTAGTAGAAAGCTTAAAAAAAGTCGGTACATATAATTTTTCCAAAAATATAGATTTGCTCGATTTCTCCGCATTCATTGAGCCTACCAGATTTGAATTAGCCATTAGATTGTTTTCGATGGATAAGGAAGCCAACGAAGTTTTCTATAATGGAATAGACAATACGGTTTTTGCTGGTAGTATCGAGGTACTTCCAGAAGTGGCTTATTATCACTTAAACGAAATTCAGCTAAATGATTTTTTTGATTTTTACGAGCAGAACGAAGAAACTTTAGCTGTACAAGAACAAAAAGCATTTACTGATTGGTTCTTAGAATGTTGGAAAAAAGCAGATGGAAGTTCAATCGATATACCCTTGTATTTTGTTTTCTCGGATGACTATAAATCTTATGACTTAAAAAACAATCAATGGATTGATGATGGAGACAAATGGTCATAAATTAGATGCTATTTATTTTTATATTTAAATAACAGGAAGGTGAAAGGGGAAATTTTCTATTAACGATAGAATTGTTTAGAAAATAACGAAAGAGAGGTTTATGTTTATTATGTATAGCGATCGAGATTTAAAGATAAGACCAGTAACAACAGATGATTTATACGCTCTTTGGGAGTTAACCTATAAAGAAGAGTCACCTGAATGGAAAAAGTGGGATGCTCCTTATTTTGAACATAAGTCAATTTCCTATGAGAAGTATTTAACTAATAAAGATAACCTTGTTTATCAAGATGATTATTGGATTATAGAAGTAGACGGGAACATTATAGGGACGGTTAGTTACTATTGGGAACACAAACCTTCAAATTGGCTTGAAATGGGTATAGGCATATATGATCGAAAATATTGGAATGGAGGAATTGGGACTAGAGCTCTTACGTTATGGATTAACCATTTATTTAACACAATACCTCTAGTTAGAGTAGGATTCACCACATGGTCGGGTAATCATAGAATGGTCAAAGTAGGAGAAAAGCTAGGAATGACATTGGAAGCTAGACTTAGAAAATGTCGTTACTATAATGGAGAATATTATGACTCTATCAGAATGGGTCTATTAAGAGACGAGTGGGAACAATTCAATGTAACAAAGGAGTCTGTAATTTAAAGGGCGATTTCATAATCTGGTAATGGACTGTCGCTATGTTGCTATAGAGCAGAAGAGTTAAAAAACTGGTATTTTATCTAATATTAAATATTCAGTAATAATGAAAGTGAAGTGGGAGGTGGTTATGGTATGACAGAAATAGCTTTAATGAAGAATAAAGAGGTTGATAGTGTTGCTAAATTCATTTCAGATATGAACAAAACTGAAAGATCACATATTGGCTACTGTGGTCAAGATTGGTTAGAAATAGCTCATTCATTAAGAGAAGACCTCACAGATATTCCTTACAATAAAAGTTTTTTTACAGTGTATGATGAAGGAGGACTAGTTGGTGTATTAGGATTTGATGCAGACCTTGAGAACAATAGTGCTGAAGTTTGGGGACCATTTATTAAAGAACATAAGTGGGACATTGTGATTAGCATGTGGAAAATGATGATTGAATTACTACCTGAAGAAATAAAGACTATTAGTCTTTTTCCAAATAAAGAAAACAAAAAAGTTTTGCAACTCGCTAAAGGCCTTTCTTTTAATAGACACTGTGATCAAACAATATTGAAATTCCCTCGAAATAAAGTAAAGGAACTAAAAAAGGTTTCTCTCTTAGAATTAACTGAAGAATATTATGTAGAAATGGTACAACTCCATAATAACTCTTTTCCTAATACGTATTATAATGGTCAACAAATCATTAACCGACTTAATGAGAATAGAAAAGTTTTTATTAGCATAAATGCCGGTCAATTATGTGGCTATATTTATGTAGAGGCTGACCCAGTTTATGGCGAAGCAAGTATTGAATTTTTCGCTGTTAAAGAAAGTGAGAGAGGAAAAGGAATAGGAGGAGAACTATTAACCGTAGCTCTAAAATGGCTTTTCACTATTGAAAGTATCGATTCTATTACACTTTGTGTTAATTCAAGTAATCAAAATGCTATAAATTTGTATAAAAAAATAGGGTTCCAACAGAAACATGAGTTATGCTTTTTCACTAAAGATTTATAAAAGTTAGTAAGCTAACAAAGGTGATCTTACTAAAGGATATCACCTTTTTCTTGTTGATTTAACGTGACAGAATCATTCAATTAAAAGTCATAAAGGTATTTGATAGTTAGTAAGCCATAATTTGAGGAGGCGGTTAAATTGAAAAAAATACTCACAATATTATTTGTAATGATAGTTTTAACAGCGTGTTCAGGTGAAGAAAAACACTATGATTATACATACAATGGAGAAGGTGAATATTGGGAAGCTGAATTTTCTTTTCGCGGAACAGAAATATGGGAAGAAAAAGATGGAAGAACCAACTACGCTAACGAAAATAGCGATGAATTTGTATTAACATACAAAGGGTCTTTAAATGACCTTTCTTCGTTAGAATCCCTTGAATATTATTATGAAACCTCTGCTGGAGGAGCAGGTGGTACAAGAGAATTCAATGAACCACCCACAGAGGTCACATTTAAGAGTATAGGAAGTACGGAAAATGGAGCAAAGGTAAGTGAGAATGAAGTTATCACAGTAAATGTTAAATGGAATGACTATGAAGAATCATTTGAATTGCATTATACGAGTGAGTAATTTAATGAACAAACGGGTGGTTAAGCTAAAGGGTAGCGTTTTTTGAAGCAGTAGTAGGCAGCGCTTTACTATTGAAGCTTATATTATTGAAGGTTTTCATTTACCTACCTTATATAACAAACGAGGCAGGATTATTGAAGAAAAAGCAATAATAGTATTTGAAAAAGAGGTGGCGAATTGAAGATTATTGAAATTGTAACCGCTGCTTTGATTTGTACGATAATTATATCGTTGGAGTTGTCTTTATTACTAGATATTCCTTTCCAACAAATAGAAGGGTTTACACTTTCGTCTTTATTTATTATTTTTGTTAAATACTCATTGCCTTTTTTTAATAGGTGGTATTGGGTCTTCGCTGGTTGTCGAGAGAATACTGCAACAACTACAATTTAAAAAGGAAATAGCATATTATCCTTTAGCCTTAATTTTATACGCGTTTGCTGGTATCTTTTTTAATTACTACTTTTATATTTCAATTATTAACAACGAATGGGGGAATAGCGTTTTTTATATGTTTGTTGGTATTATAGGGTCTTGTTCATTCTTTCATACTCTACTTCTTACGAGAAAAACGTTGCATCGAATTTTAATTAATAATTAGTATTACTAGGTTCCCCAATCCTTCGATAGTATGTTGAATACTAAAACTTTTACGATAAGATTTTCTCGAGTCCAACGGGAGGGACATTCTCCCCCGACTACCGCTATCATTCGACCATAAAAATAAGGTCAACCAGAAATATTTTCTTTTATATTACTAACGGTAGCGATACCAGAACAGGGCTGTCGCTTCTTCAGCTATTGGGCGGTTAGCAAGATGACAAAATAGAAATTGTTAGTAGAAATATAGGCTACACACTACAAGATGTTCAAGTGTTTTAATAAATGAAATAGTGTAAGGAGAGAAAATGTGAAGCGATATTTGATAAGGTCAATTATATTTGTAATTGCTGTTATTATAATAATTTTGTTGCAGGGAAGAACAAAAGGTATTGATATTACTTTTCCAGAGGGTATTAAAAGTTTTAACCAATATGAAATGGCAGTCAATGAGTTTATGGAAAATCCAACTGATGAGAAAGTTGCAAACGTTACTAAATATGGAATAGAATTCTCAACTCATTATTATGATTTAATTTACCATCAAACTCTTTATAATAAATTATTGAGAGTCGAACCAATATTGACCAATGAAGAAATAGTTCATTTAGAAGATTTATATCGTACATTTCAAAAATTAGATGAAAACTATGTTTCAACTGCACTAACCAATGTTTTTAAGGCGTATGATTTTTCTATTCTATTAGATGAAGCGAAAGAGAAAGGAGAGCATAAGACTATGAGTATTGATATTCATTATTCAGGAGACAATCATTTTAACATTTTAATTGACGGTACTCTCTATCTCGATGGTAGTCCCAACATATTAACTCGTTATTTTATAATCGAAACAGAAGAAGGTAACTATTATTTGGAGAAACCTAGTAACTTCTCAATGACTTATACTCATACAGAAGTATCTATCAGAGTAGATAAAACAAAATATGACATTAAGGGTAACATTGAATATTGAGCGAACAGGTACGATAGCTTAACAAAGGTTATCGCTTTATTTACGGGATGTTAGCCGAACGAAGGTTTGCAATTATCCATGCTCACTTTACAGTATGAAGAGGTCCAAACGTGAAATGAGCAAGTAAGGAAGAAATTTTGACGATAATCAAAAATGAAGAATTTCTTCCATATTACGAAAGTCTTATCCACTTACTTTTGAATGTTGAGACAAACGAGGAACTATTCTAGGGTAAACTAATTGTCCAGAAATATGTCGACCTAATTTATTATTCTTTTACTTTCAGTCACTCCCCTGTTTTTGAATAAAACTCACGCCAACAACTCCTATTTGAAAATTTATACCATCATATTACAAGTAACAGAGTAATTCAATTTCAACAACTACAAAACAGGAAAAACAATCCAGTTAATCAAAAAACACGTTTACAATTTTTGGATACTGGTGGTTTAATCGAGTAGTACAAAAATAGTTTTGGTGGTTGGTAGAATGAAGTATGCAATAAAGTTTATTTGGTCACAATGTCGTTTTTGCTGCTTTTTATGTCTTTTGCTCAGGATCGGGAATAGAGAAATTACGAAGTTTTTCAAAAGAAGAAAATAAAATTATACTCAATTATATTATGGTTAGTAATGATGAATGTAGAGAATATAGCTTTGTAATGATTGAAGAAAACGGCTGGAAAATAGACGAGATATGGTGGTAATAAGTTAACTCTTCAATTAATGGCAGCTTAATTGACTTATTGCGCTAACGAGTAGGAATATCATGGATTGAAAGTAAATTTATAAATGGGGTAATGAAATGCTTGCTTATAAGTATAAAATGTTAATGAAGGGTTTTATAGATGATGTAATAAATGTTGAGGATTTTGAACGTGCCTATCTGAAAACATTTAAAAACGAGACGGAAAGAATGGATAACGCCCTATTTGAAATCTTAAATAGGGTATTTGAAGCAGTTGATTGTTATTGGCATGAATGTCATTATGGACAAGAAACTGCTTTTGACATATCCGAACAACAACTAAGAAAAGAAGTGTGTGAAGCGTTAATTAAATTAAATAATTTATTGAATAACCCTTAAATGTTATTTACGGGATGGGGTAGTGAAAGAATGTACGAAAGCTAACGACCAGAAGTTTGGAATAAGCTAAATGCCAATTCTATAAATAATGAAAGACAAAACCGGAAGAAATGCAGGGGAAGTGTCTTTCATAAAGCCAATGAAAGACAAAAACAGTGATGAATCCGGTGGGAAAGTCCCTCATAAAGCTGATGAAGGACAAGCCCGATTAGAAATGGGGGGGCGAGTGTCCTTCATAAAGTCGATGAAGGACAAAACGGATCGGATTTTAGCATGTACAGTGATGGAACTGCTACAATTGCTGATGAATAATATATAATACCTATTTCAATTTAGAATTTTTACAGTTTTAATTTGATTAATCAAGTGAATCTATTTCTATATATAATCAACTATAGGGAGCATTCGTTTAATAAAAAAACATGACCAACAAAAATAGCAATGCCTTGTTAAGCATTGCCCCGTTAATAGTGTTATTTTGTACTCGTTACAAATATTTTTTGAGACATAAAGTAAGCTAAAGTTGCGATTGATAAAGTTGCCAGCAATGGAATTATTGAAGTCTGCCCAAATCCTATTTCTTGACTTACATTGTTGTTCGTTAAAGGTAAATCAGGTGTATAGAAAGCTGTTAGAACCCAACCTGATAAAATTTGTACGACTATATATAGCAGAACAAAACTAACTATAAATACAATATATCTTTTCAATTTTTCTCACTCCCTTAAATTTTTATACGAACAACAAAAAATAAGGTTTCGCTTTATCCTAATTTCCAACAATTTCTCTCCTTTTCGTTCGTAAAGAAAAAAGCATCCCTTGTGGAAGGAGTGCTCTCGTTAGTTGAAGAAGAATGATACTGTGATAAAGCCAAGTATGATTACAAGAATAAGTATCTCTGTTCCTTTTCAACCTAAGCTGTTAACTAAATCTACAAGACCATCACTGTTCGCCCTATTAAGAGGATCACTCATATTACCAGTTTGATTTTTCTTTCAATCCTCTTGTCTTATTCTTTCTATAAGTCTTTCTGGAGTTTCTTTCCCTTCACGACATGAAATCATTTAACGGAGGAAGAAGTGCAAAGAGACTTTCTTTAGTAGATGACGAGCTTGTAAAGGTAAACTGGATTCATTGTAATTCGATCCTTTAACCAGAAGACTGATTTGTCTTTTGGTTAGACGATTCTACGTGAAATCAAAATGAAAGAAACGCATTGGCTTCAAGCCAATGCGTTTCTTTTGGTGGGGATATTACTAATGAACACGGACCCCGATATCAATTTATACCGCTTGTTTACTTCTACGAACAAGGAGGGCCAATACAACTGCAGCCAAAGCTAAATAAAAACCAGTTGAAAAACTTTGCTGAGATCCATAAGTTAGAGCAGCAATCATCTCTTCTCCCGTCGGATTAACAATGTTATTGCTAGATAAATAGCTTTGCTGTCCTGTCTCCATGACGGAAATAAACAATGCTGCTCCGATCGCTCCAGATACTTGCATTAACGTATTCATAATCGCTGTGCCATGCGGATACAGTTTTGAAGGAATTTGGTTCAATCCATTTGTCTGTGCAGGCATCATGATCATGGCAACGGCAATCATCAGGATGGCTTGTTGGATGATAACGATCCAAACCGGAATGCCAGGAACGGTGTAACGATAAGTAAAGACAATTGCAGCAAGAATGATTGTACCTGGAATTAATAAAGGACGCGGTCCAAATTTATCAAATAGGCGGCCCATAAAAGGTGACATTGCCCCGTTCAGTAACCCACCCGGTAACATAATGAGCCCGGTTAAGACAGCACTGAATAGTAACGCACCTTGCATATAAATCGGCATAACGAGCATCATTGCAAACATGGTCATCATAACGAGCATGACGAGGACGAGTCCTAGTAGAAACATAGGATAACGAAAAACGCGAATATCAAGCAGTGGTGTTTCAAGCCTTAATTGGCGCCAACTAAATAGACCGAGTGCCACAAAGCCAACCAGTAAAGTTGAGAAGACAACCGGATCAGCAAAAGTCGCATCTCCTTTACCTGCTGCACTAAAGCCGTAGACGATCCCACCAAAACCGAGTGTTGATAAAACAAACGAAAGCACATCGAGTTTCGGTTTTGAAGTCTCTGAAATATTCGTTAGTACTCTCATTCCAAACAGAAGGGAAAGTAAAGCGATTGGAAGGATAAAGTAAAATAACCAACGCCAAGTGAAATTTTCAACAATCAGACCTGAAACTGTTGGTCCAATAGCTGGTGCAAACATAATAACAAGACCAACCATTCCCATTGCAGCACCGCGACGTTCGACTGGGATGACGGTCAGAATTATGTTAATCAAGAGCGGAATCATGATCGCTGTACCGATGGCTTGAGTTAAACGGCCTACTAAAAGGATAGTAAATACGGGGCTGAAACCAGAGATCAGAGTACCTAATGTAAAAAGGGACATCGCAGCAATAAACAACTGGCGTGTCGTAAAGCGTTGCATGAAATAGGCAGAAATCGGGACTAGCGTACCAATGACAAGCATATATCCAGTGACGAGCCATTGTACGGTACTCGAAGCAACTCCGAAATCAGCCATAATGGCGTTCAGGGCAACATTTAATATCGTTTCACTTAAAATGGCGACAAAGGCACCTGAAAGTAGCACAGCTATGATTGGAATCACGTTTCCCGTCGGTTGATTTGATTCCGTAGTTGCTGCGCTGCTTTCTTGAGCTATAACAGCCATATATAATTCCTCCATTCAATCTATAAATACGAAACGAGTTCGTTTCGCTAAATTATCTTATCACCATCAAATACGAAACGCAACCGTTTCGTATTTGTAAAAAAACAGAAGCGATGATACACTACGAGTAAAGGACATGTGATGAAAGGTGGTGTGAATCACGATGTCGATGCAAAAGCAAGAACAAGAAGAAAGCAAACGAGGGAGACCTCTTGATAAGTCTCGAAATGAAGTGATTCTAACAGCAACTCTCGATTTACTCGCAGAGAGTGGCTTTGATGCGTTAACCATCGATGCGGTAGCCGCAAAAGCAAAAGTTGGGAAGGCGACGATCTATAGAAGGTGGTCTTCCAAAACAGAACTGGTCATTGACGCAGCTGCTTTCATTTGCCCTTTTGAAAAGCTATGGGAAAGAGTTGATACCAATCAAGAGTTGCGTGATCAATTAATCAATATGTTTACTTTTATTTTTCAATTTGATAACAATAGATATCAAAACGCAATGACGGCTATTCATGCAGCGGCTTCTTCTAATAAGCAATTAGAACAAGAGCTTCAAAGAGATTTTTATTGGCGTACGAAACATGCAATTGAATCAATTGTAAAACCTTTTATAAAGAATCATGATACATGGTCCGAGACCGAATGGGATCTGTTAACGGATATGGGGCCAGCCTTAATTATGTATCGTGGGATATTTATAGGGAAACCATTTGACCGTGCTTATGGAGAGCAAATCGTCGATACCATGATGATGCCTCTCATAAAATCAGTGTTACTAGACGATTAAAGAAGGTGCTACATGAGGTGCGGTTCAAAATGCTTTATTGTGGAAATAGAAATAAAGGGAGAAAAACAGACTAAATCTGTAACGGCTAGAACCCCTGTGGATGCTAGAAAAACCATTCGTTTAGAATACGGGGCAGAGGTTCAGATCAGATCGGTTCGAGAAGAGAAAAGATAACTCGTTTCCCAGTTTTTTATAAGCTAGTTAAAGAAGCATTCCAATAATGAACTGCCCCCCAATTTGTTAGACACAACTAACAATTAGGGGGCAAGTTCAAATAAGGGATGCTTTTAGTGTGCTATTTACAGCTATATAGTAAGATTTCGAAATTCCGTCGGAGTAAAGCCTACTTTTTTATAGAAAATGTTAATAAATCCGGAGCTGCTGCTATATCCGACGTGGAACGCTATATCAGCTATAGAGAGTGACGTTGTTTTTAATAAATGTTTGGCCGTGTCGATTCTGTTTTTTGTTGAAAACTCAATTGGAGCATATCCAGTTTCAGCTTTGAAAATATGAGAAAAATAAAAAGGGCTTAAATTCACATGGCTGGCAATTTCCTTTAGCGTAATTTGCCGGTCTATATTGGATTTAATAAATTGAATCGCTTGATCAACGGGGGATGTTTCATTTTGTTGTTTTTCTTGTTTTATTGAAAGGCCGTTAATCATGTTATAAATCATACAAGTAGATTCAGAAATTGACATATCTTGTTCCATGTATTGCGTGTAAATCAATTGGTAAAGTTGTTTGCCTATCTCGATATTGTGTTTATTTTGAAAATGAAAACCGTGCTGTTTAATGATATAGGTGCATAATTCATGAGAATTTGGTCCATCAAAGTGGATATAGAGAAACTCTAGTCCATCTGAACCGTAATAATGGTGAGGTTCATGGCAGTTCAGTAAAAGAATATCACCTTTCCTTGCTGTTACGGATTTGTCACGGTAATTTACATGGAGTTCACCATTTCGAATGTACACTAATAAAAAGTAAGGGAAATAGTCCCGTTTAATTTTGTAGTCTGCATTACAATAATAATGGCCACAGCAGATCAAGTGATAGTATAGTTTTTTAATTGTTTCAGAAGGTGTAAAAAAATAATAATGAGAACCATTCATCACTCCTGGTTCATTAAGAATCATTTGAACACTCCTTTTACCTTATTTTCTACGATTATATGATTACGCTTTCAAAAAAGCAAGATTAATGAACGATAAAGCAATCTTGCGTATTTTTGATTGCTTTTATTTTCTCTATAATCAGAACATAGGCAATGGCAAATGCTGTAATAAACAGCAACATTGGAAAATTCGACGATTGAATAGGGGGATGTATGATATGTTGAATGGAGAAAAGAAGATTTCTAGACCACTTCGCTGGGCCATGGTAGGTGGAGGAAGATTGAGTCAGGTTGGCTATAAGCACCGCACGGGGGCATTACGTGACAATACAGCTTTTCAATTAGTAGCAGGAGCATTTGATATCGACTATGAAAGAGGAAAAGAGTTTGGTGTAAATATTGGTGTAGATGAAGAACGTTGTTATCCTGATTATAAGACGATGTTTTTGGAGGAACATAAGCGTGAAGATGGCATTGAAGCAGTTACCATTGCAACCCCTAATGGAACACACTATGAAATTTGTAAAGCAGCTTTGGAAGCTGACTTACACGTGATCTGTGAAAAGCCGTTATTTTTTACAACGGAAGAAGTCTTAGAAATTAAAGAGCTTGCCGAGCAAAAAGGCAAAATTCTAGGAGTGACGTATGGATACTCTGGCAATCAAATGATGATGCAAATGCGGGCCATGATCGAAAAAGGGGACATTGGCGATATTCGTATCGTCGAGTTACAGTACACTCACGGTTTTAGTTCAACAGAAGAGGCAGATAAATTCAGCGATGCGCAAAAGTGGCGTGTAGACCCGAAAATCTCTGGGCCGAGTTTCGTGTTAGGGGATCTGTCTACACACACGTATTATATGTCCCAGCTTATTATGCCCGATATGAAGATTAAGAAACTTCTTTGTGATCGCCAAAGTTTCATAAGCAGTCGGGCGCCACTTGAGGACAATGCATTTGTGATGATGCATTATGAAAATGGAGCAGTTGGACGGTTCTGGACGTCTGCGGTGAATGCTGGATGTATGGATGGTCAACGCATTCGCATTGTCGGTTCAAAAGCAAGCCTGGAATGGTGGGATAGCAAGCCCGGTGAACTATCCTATGAAATCCAAGGTCAACCTGCGCAAAAATTAATTCGGGCAATGCCGTATTTGGATGATAGCTGCAATGCAGACGAACGCTTAGCTGCGTTACATGTGGAAGGTTTATCAGAGGCGTGGGCGAATATTTATCTTAAATTCGCGATCGCTATTGATGCTAAAAACCGTGGGGATCACGAAACGTTAGAGAATCTGATATATCCAGATATCAATGCAGGGCTTGAAGGAGTACGCTGGATTGAAAACTGTGTTCGCTCAGCAGATCAAGGTGCCATTTGGGTTGATTTTGAGGATGTGCCAACAGCGCAAGAGGTGAATTAATATTAATATGAGAATGTCTCGTTTAAAGAGTAAAGAGTAGTATCTCGTAAAAGTAAAGGGTTCAGTTTAGGGAGAGAAAACAATAAATAACAACATTCATTCAGGACCAAATCATGCGATTTGGTCTTTTAGTGTTCCAACAATGGAAATACGCTATTTTGACACGGGAATTAGCATGCTAACGAGTGGCTATTGCTACTATCGACTCAATAATTACGATACGAAAAGGCCTGTAATTTTTAGATGTTTATTTCCGTATATTCAAAAATGTTTTGGAATTTTATGTTAAAGTATAACGAGGACTAGGAGAGGTATTAAAGAATCTTATTTGGCTAATAATTTGAGGTGTTTTATGGATTTTTTAGTGTTTTATGGAGGGTTTGTTTTTCTTATGTTGTTTTGCGGGTGGGGAATATACCAGTTGTACAAAATGATAAATAATAAAAAATAAAACTGACAGATATAGATAAGTTTGTAAAACCTATTAAATCACATACAGTTATGTATCTAACTTGGGGAGGTCTCATTGAATACTAAAGCAATTTTTTCTCTTATATTAGGTAGTGTTTCAATAATTCTTACTTTTTTAACGCCACTTGGATTTATCTTTGCAATTGTAGGGTTCTATATAGGTTTTTTAAGTTTGAGAGAGATACATAAGACGGGTCAACAAGGACGTAGAGTAGCTATTGCCGGGTTAACCTGCAATACATTGGCAATCACTATTCCTTTAATTATAATGATTATTCATTTATTATTTTTGACTCCTGCGGATTTTAGATTAGTAATTTCTTAAGCGCTCATATATATGTGCGTACGAAAGCATTTCTGGAATAACAGTAGATGCTTTTTTTCTGAGACCCATTTTAATGCCAAAAAAATTAATAAGATGTTATTTAACTTTCTGGTTAAATAATGAATTGTAAAATCAATTGGAGAGAATTATTAATTCGTATTGAAAACTAGTTAAGAAATGCAAAGAAGCAGGGGCACCCCTGCTTCTTTTGCTAATAAAAAAGAATTACGAAGATTCAACAGAAGAATATAATCCTCGAGTATACAAAATCGTCATATGCGAAACGAGTTCATCAAGGTTCGAACTGTCGCTTTCCACTAATTCCCACATAAACATTTCATTCGTATAAAACCATGACCTAGCAACAATTGAGGGAACGAGCTCGTTGTTCGCTAACGATTGCGATTGAGCATACGAGATGTCATTTGTAATGCTAGAGATAAAACGGTCTCGAATGGTTTGCCATTTGTTTTGAACAATCTCAGAAATGCCAATGGCTTCCTTCATAATTTTCATTAATTCTCTGTTTTTTAATGCTAGTGATAGAAATAGCTTTACTTGATTCGAAATGAGCTGCTCGGCTTCAAGTTGAGTGGAAGGTTTAAACGGCTGAGTGGCAACTTGATAGAATTCCTCCATCGTCTCCTGCATAATTTCAACGAGAAAGTCATCCTTATTTTTAAAATAAACGTAAGCCGTCCCGTACCCGGTTTCAGCTACTTTAATAATTTGTTGGATCGTTGATTTTTGAAAGCCTTGTTCAAAAAAGACTTTCTCGGCCGCTTTTACTAATTTTTTCTTCGTTTCCATTGCTTGTTTTTGACGTTTCGTCGTCAGTTTCATCACCTACTTATCTATAGAGTGAGACTTTAAGATTTAAAATATCACACTCTATCTTAAAAAGAAAGTATTGTCAAAAAAGAAAAACCTTTCGTTGATATATAGTCATTGACATGATATCAGTTTTGAAAATATAATAGAATTATATAATTCAGACTTTTCAAAAGAGGTGAATGTCATTATGGGAACGAACGTGAATACAGTCGATTATGCTTTGAAAAAGGATAAAAATGATCATTTAGCTACGTACCGAGATGAATTTTATATCGGGGATAAAATTTATTTAGATGGAAACTCACTAGGTCTTCTTTCAAAGAGGGCTGAACAGACACTAATGAATGTGTTTAACGCGTGGAAAGAATACGGAATTGATGGATGGATGAGAGGAGATCATCCGTGGTTTTATTTGTCTCAGCAACTAGGAGAGAAGATGGCACCGTTAGTTGGAGCTTCACCTAGTGAGGTCATTGTAACAGGATCCACAACGGTTAATATTCACCAGCTCGTTGCCACTTTCTATCAACCAACAAAGACGCGGTATAAGATTTTGGCCGATGATGCTACATTCCCTTCAGATATCTATGCACTGAAAAGTCAAATTCAGATTAAGGGATATGATCCAACAGAAGCTCTTGTTCGGGTGAAAAGCAAAGAAGGATTATTAGATGAGCAAGAAATTATTGATCAAATGTCTGATGACGTTGCGCTCATTTTCTTGCCAAGTGTTTTGTATCGAAGCGGACAGATTTTAAATATGGAAAAAGTAACGAAGGAAGCTCAAAAACGTGGCATCGTAATTGGGTTTGATTTATGTCATTCAATCGGAGCCATTCCTCACTCCTTGCATGCATGGGATGTAGACTTTGCTGTTTGGTGCAATTATAAACATATTAACGGTGGACCGGGGGCGGTAGCTGGTTTATACGTGAACGAGAAGCACTTTGGACAAGAACCTGGGTTAGCAGGCTGGTTTAGTTCAAGAAAAGACGTTCAATTTGACATGAGTCATGACTTGGAAGCCGATGTTGACGCAGGTGCCTATGAAATTGGTACACCGCACGTGCTAAGTATGGCGCCATTGCTAGGTTCACTAGAGCTATTTAATGAAGTGGGTATAGAGAACATTCGTAAGAAATCGCTAGAACTTACGAATTATTTTATCGATTTGGTCAATTTTCATTTAAAACAATATGATTTCTCGATTGCTAGTCCTCTTGAAGAAGAAAAAAGGGGAGCACATATTTTGCTAGAGCACGAACATGCAGCAAGTATATGTAAGGCATTAAAAAGTCAGCATATCATTCCTGATTTTAGGGCGCCGAACTTTATCCGACTTGGTCCTGTTGCATTGTATAATTCATTCTATGATATCTGGAAAACGGTGGACACCTTGAAGAACATTATGGAAACAGAAGAATACAAAAAATTTAACAATACGCGAGAAATTATTGCCTAAAGAGGTGACAGAAATGACAGAAAAGTGGATTGATATTTCTCAGCCATTGCGAGCAGATACGGCTCATTGGCCAGGGGATACCCCTTTTTCCTACGAAGTGGTTTACCGTAAGAGTGAAACAGGCTCAGTTAATATCGGGAAAATAACAACGAGCATGCATACGGGTACGCATATCGACGCTCCTTTTCACTTCTTGGATGATGGAACTCGTGTGACAGATTTAGATATAAATGTTTTCATCGGACGTTGCTTTGTAATCAATGTATCTAATCTACCGTTAATTGATGTGGATACCCTCCAGCAGTATGAACTAGAAGGCATAGAGCGAGTGCTTTTACGAACGTCAGCAATTAAAGATCGGACCGTTTTTCCTAAGCAAATTCCTCTCCTTACTTTAGAAGCGATTGATTATTTGCATAGTAAAGAAATTCAATTAATTGGCGTTGATTTGCCTTCTGTTGATCAAATCGACAGCAAGGATTTGCCGAGACATCACCGTCTTCATGATTATGGGATCTATATTCTTGAGAATGTGGTTCTTGATCATATTGAACCAGGTATGTATGAATTAACAGCACTTCCTCTTCCTATTGATGATGCAGATGGAAGTCCGGTTCGAGCAGCAATCAAGCCAATAAAGGATTAGAACGGAGATGAAACCATGACGAGACCAACAGATAACGAGAAAAACATAGAAACCAATTTCAAAGAAAAAATGACATACGGAGAATATTTGCAGCTGGATTCTTTGCTTGCTAGTCAAAAAAGATTATCAGATCATCATGACGAAATGCTGTTCATCATCATTCATCAAGTAAGTGAATTATGGATGAAACTGATTCTCCATGAAATCAATGCCGCGAAACAAGCGATAGTAGAAGACCAGTTACAAGTAAGTTTTAAAAAACTTGCTCGCGTTTCCCAAATTCAATCTCAGATCATCAAGGCTTGGGATGTCCTGTCTACTCTTACCCCGTCTGAGTACCTTGAATTTAGAGATAAATTAGGAAGCTCATCAGGATTTCAATCGTATCAATACCGTCTAATCGAATTTGCTCTTGGAAACAAAACAGACTATATTTTAAAAATCTATGAAAAGGATCCGAAGCTATCAGAGGAATTACTCGCAGCGTATCAAGCCCCGAGCTTATATGATATTTCAATCCAAGCTCTGCACAAAGGCGGCTTTAACATTTCCGAAGATATTCTGAATCGTGACGTGACGAAACCGTATCAAGAAGACGAAAGCGTACAAAAAGCGTGGACGACTGTCTATCAAAATACAGATCAATATTGGGATTTGTATCAACTAGCAGAAAAGCTTGTAGACATCGAAGACAGTTTGCAGCAATGGCGTTTCCGTCACATGAAAACGGTGGAACGAATCATTGGTTTTAAAGTAGGAACAGGCGGGTCTTCGGGAGTTAATTATTTAAAACAAGTTCTAGACCAACGATTCTTCCCTGAATTATGGAATGTTCGAACGGAATTATAGTGGCAATTATGACAAAGTGAGCCTAGTGTCTGGGTTCACTTTTTTTGTCTGTTTTTTAGAGAGGCGGAAAAAGGTAGTAGCCTTAATAGCTATGAAAGACAAAACAGTAAAGGACTGGAGTAGAAATGTCCTTCATGAAGGTGATGAAAGACAAAACAGTGAAGGACGGGAAAGAAATGTCTTTCATGAAGGTGATGAAAGACAAAACAGTGAAGGACGGGTAAAGAAATGTCTTTCATGAAGGCGATGAAAGACAAAATAGCGTAGAACGGGAGAAGAAATGTCTTTCATGAAGGTGATGAAAGACAAAACAGTGAAGGACGGGAGTAGAAATGTCCTTCATGAAGGTGATGAAAGACAAAACAGCGTAGAACGGGAGAAGAAATGTCTTTCATGAAGGTGATGAAAGACAAAACAGTGAAGGACGGGAGTAGAAATGTCCTTCATGAAGGTGATGAAAGACAAAATAGCGAAGGACGGGGGAAGAAATGTCTTTCATTTATAAAATGTCTAGTAAGTTCACAAGAGCAACGCCTAAAAAAAGGAATGCTTTTCTTATTATTGATCATTAACCGTACACGTTTACAACTACGGAAGGTTTTATCGTATTTGGTTAAAAATAGATTTAGAGAGAAATTCTGGTATATAGTTATCTGTTACCCTTATAATACGAATGAGCAGAAAAAGTTTTAAGGTAAATTCATTAAAGTGAGGGGGTTGGTTATTTCTTGTATTCGTTTTGAGACTCATTTCACAAATGTAAGCAGGGTAAGGAAATAGGAGAGGATTTACAATATTCATGTAAAAAAAGAGCGGGTCATAGTGGAAAGGTGTTTCATATATGTTTTCTAATGAACAATTACAAGCCTTAATTGAAGGAAAAATTATTGGGAATCAGTATCCTTATGATACAAATAATGAGCAGCAAATTGAAGCTCATATTAGACAGTTATTTTATAGAATAAATCGTAGTCCTAATATAGTATGCGAAGCAGAGTGGGATCATTTTGGCAGTGGCTATGCTTCCTTTGTTGAATTTTTCTGTTATCGAAAGGAAGATGTGACAGTCGAGGAAGAGAAGTACGGAATTCAAGAGATCAAGACAAATGGAATTATTATTGATATTTGTCGCTTAGCACCTGTTGTAATTATGGGCGAAGATGAGAGAGAGAAAACCATTCGTATTAAAACAAACGAAGTAGTACGTGGGGCATATGGTACTATACTTGATGGCAAGCAATTCGATATAAAAGAACCATTACAAAAAGTGGGAAAACAGGTGAAGCACACGCTGAAAGAGTTTGGTTATGAACTATTAGAAGCTGAAAAGTTGACTCAACCTCTTCCATTTCAATCGAAAATTCCAACAATCTACCGGAAACCGAACGAGTATTTATGGATGGATGCGATTTTTTATTGGGAAGATTAGGATTTTGAACGGGTTGCAATCCTTAGTTAAGAGAGGATTGTATTTTTCTTTCTGAAATGTTGCAAATACAACAAAAATAACGTACATTTAACTTCAATGAATTTTGTTGTATTTGCAATAAAAACATACAAGGAGATAATTATGAAGGAAATTCTTCGTGAAATCGGAATGACGGCAAGGGCATTAGATTCGATAAGCAATATAGAGTTTAAAGAATATGACCTGACCAAAGGGCAGTATTTGTACCTTGTGCGAATATGTGAAAACCCGGGAATCATTCAAGAAAAGGTAGCTGAGATGGTAAAAGTTGACCGAACAACAGCAGCTCGTGCGATAAAAAAGCTTGAAATGAATGGCTTTATTGATAAGAAAGCAGATGATCATAACAAAAAGATAAAAAAACTCTTTCCAACCGAGAAAGGGGAAAATGTTTATCCTTTTATAAAAAGAGAGAATGAACATTCGAATAGTGTCGCATTACAAGGATTTTCGAAAGACGAAGCTGAAACCATTTTCGATCTTCTTCAAAGAGTAAGAAAGAATATAGAAAAAGACTGGGAATCTGTAAAGAAGGGAAACAAACGAACCTATTAATAATGTAGAGGAGCGACGTAATCAATGACTGTAAAAATAAAAAAGTGCACTCGTGAAGATCTACCACTACTTCAAGAAATAAGTATCGAAACCTTTAACGATACATTTAAAGATCAGAATTCACCTGAGAATATGAAAGCCTATTTGGAAAGAGCTTTTACCGTAAAACAATTAGAAACAGAACTATTAAATCTATCTTCGCAATTCTTCTTTGTTTATGTTAATAATGAAGTCGCTGGATATGTAAAGGTTAATACCGATCATGCTCAGTCAGAAGAAATGGGAGAGGAATCTCTTGAAATCGAAAGGATTTATATAAAGAGCAAATTTCAAAAATGTGGGCTTGGTACATATCTATTAAATAAAGCGATGGAAATGGCGAGGGAGGGTAATAAAAAGAAAGTTTGGCTAGGGGTATGGGAAAAGAATGAAAATGCTATTGCCTTTTATAAGAATATGGGATTTGTTCAAACGGGGGCTCACTCTTTTTATATGGGTGATGAGGAACAAGTGGATTTTATCATGACAAAAACAATCATTTAACTTTGTGAAAGGTGGATTAGCATGTATATTCCTTCTCATTTTAAGATCTCAGATGAATCAATGAATTACAATATAATGAAAGAAAATAGCTTTGCAACTCTTGTTTCACATCACAATGGAATGCCATTTGCCACTCATTTACCGTTACTATTGAACAAGGAACATACATATTTATATGGGCACTTTGCTCGTCCAAATCCTCAGTGGAAAAATAGTAACAATCAAATCGTTCTCGCTATTTTTCATGGTCCCCATTGTTATATCTCCCCGTCTTGGTATGAGACGAATAAAGCAGTGCCAACGTGGAATTACGTGACCGTCCATGTCTATGGAGAAGTCGAGCTTTTAGAGGACGAAAAAGAAGTTATGAATTCCTTACATGATATGGTAGGGAAATATGAAACTTCTGACAGTTCATATAAATTGCAGGATGTAGATTCTGAGTTTATCGCTGGTATGAACAAAGGGATTCAAGGTTTTAAGATCAAAATCAATAAGATAGAAGGAAAAGCTAAGTTAAGTCAAAACCATTCAGAACAGCGACAGCAGCTAGTTGTTAAGCAACTAGAACAAAGTTCAAATAACAGACGAGCAACAGATTTCTTCATTAATGAGGGCAAATTTGAATAAAAACTAATGTGTTTTAATCAAATACTCTGAAACGATACAAGTACTCGTCATGAATGATTTTTTAAAATTTGATTAAAGTAATTTCTATTTAAGCCGATATTATATTAGGATTTTCAACTATCAATATAATGGAGGCAAACATGAATTTTTTTAACAACTTAAGAACGAAACTGCTTATTTCTTTTGCTTTAATTCTCATCATCCCGTCATTTAGCATTGGCTTACTAGCCTACAACTCTGCTAAAAATGCAGTAGAATTTGAAATGATGGATGCTGCCAAACAAAATATAAATCTCTTAAACTCACTCATTGACAGTACTATTTATCCGAAAATAAATGATATGAATGTTTTTTCGGAGACGATTACTGCTTCTTTATATGAAGAAGATGCTAGTCCAGAGTTAAGAACTCAGTTTGCACAATACGCTACGCTTCACCCTGAAGCCACGAGTATTTTTGTAGGGACAGAGGAGGATGGATTATTTATTCAAGAACCTCGAGTGGCGATGGATCCCGATTATGACCCAAGAGTGAGAGCCTGGTATAGCGAGGCTATGCAACAAAAAGGGGAGATTATTATATCAGAACCATATATCGCAGCCGGTACTGATGATATGGTTATAACGGTCTCAAAAGCCATTCAAGATGGATCTGGTGTGGTTGCCGTTAGTGTGCATCTTAGCCACCTTCAAGAACTGACCAATTCAGTAGAAATTGGAGATGAAGGGTATGCGATCCTGCTTGATAAAAATCAAAAGTATATTTCTCATCCAACCATAGCAGGTGGAACAGAAGCAAGTGAAAGTTTTTATGAGCAAATGTATGTAGGAGATACAGGGCAGTTTTCCTATAACTTAGATGGACACCTTAAGCATTTGACCTATGTGACAAATGAGGTAACCGGTTGGAAAATAGGTGGGACGATGTTTGATGAAGAAATTGATATGGCTGCGTCCTCTATCTTCAACACAACGCTCATTGTGATCGGAATCGCCATTGTATTTGGAGGCATCGTGGTCTTCTTTATCATTCGTTCCATTATTAATCCAATCAAATCGTTAAAAGATACAGCGATAACAGTAAGTCAGGGGAATTTATCAGAAAAAATAATGGTACATTCAAATGATGAAATTGGACAGCTTGGGGCAGCTTTTAATGAAATGCAATCGAACCTTAGAACTCTGATTCAACAAGTGGATAGTAGCGCGGACCAAGTAGCAGCTTCTGCCGAAGAATTAACGGCAAGCGCAGAAGAAACGAGTACAGCGACTTCACAAGTGGCAAGTTCTATTCAATCTGTAGCAAGCAGTGCAGAAGCACAAACAACGGGGTTGGATAAAAACTCACAATCACTCGATGAATTATCAATTGGAGTGGCAAGAATCGCAGAAAGCTCGTCAAATGTAGCAGAATTGACTCAAAATACTACGATGCAGGCTGAAGATGGAAATAAAGCTCTCCAAAATACGATTACCCAAATGAATTCGATTCAAGAATCGGTTTCTGAATCGAATGTGATGATTCAATCACTGTCAGATCGGTCGAAAGAGATTTCTACTATATTAGATGTAATAACGGGCATTGCAGAGCAAACCAATTTGTTAGCTTTAAATGCTGCGATTGAAGCAGCAAGAGCAGGAGAACATGGAAAAGGATTTGCTGTAGTTGCGGCTGAAGTGAGAAAACTTGCTGAACAGTCCCAAGACTCGGCTAAACAAATCTTTGACTTAATCCAGGGAATCCAAAAAGATACAGAAACATCTGTTGAAAAAATGTCTCTAGTGACTAGTAACGTAAAAGATGGAATGACAATCTCACATGAAGCACTTGCTAAATTCTCTGAAATTCTTTCAAGTATGAGAGCAATCACTCCACAAGTACAAGAAGTTTCAGCAACAGCCGAACAGATGGCTGCAGGCGTACAAGAAGTGAATTCAACTGCTAATGAACTAGCAGTAATCGCTAAGAGCAATTCAGCTACTTCGGAGGAAGTTGCCGCTTCTACGGAAGAACAGCTTGCTTCAATGGAGGACATTGCTAGCTCTGCTAAATCCTTATCAGAAATGGCTGAAGAGTTGAAGTTGATTATCTCTAAATTTAGATATTAAACGTTTGAACTGGAGTTGCATTTGGCAGCTCCAGTTTATTTTTTCATGTGGAAGATTAGCCACTGGTTCCTAAAGGGTGCTGATTCATGAAAAAGGGGAGAGATGTATTTTATGAAAATCCCCTCCCCCTACCAAAAAAGTTCAAGTACAAGGGGCTGTTACAATTCTCATGGTGTCAATTTATTCACGTTACTTTAAATGGTTTAACTTCTTCAGATCTGGACATAGTAAAGAGATCCTTATTTTTGAAAGAGGTGGGCGTTTCTTGTTCTACAACTTGACCTTAAAGGTTAAAAAGAACATTTGGTTTATTCCGAGTGCCTATTGCTTGGTAGCTTCTCTCCTTGCGTTTGCTGTCATTTGGTTAGATACGATTCATGGGAAGAAGATAGAAGCAATGGTTCCCGCTACTTTATTAATAAGTGTTGAGTTAGCGCAAACGATTTTAGGTATACTTGCTGCTGCTTTATTAACGATGATTACGATTACGTTTTCTACCATTATGGTTGTGTTAACTACATATTCTACGCAGTTCTCACCCCGAACACTGTCTGACTTTGTTACGAATAAGGTGACTATGAGGGTTCTTGGGGTATATATGGGGGGCTTCATGTATTCTATTCTTTCTCTCCTCTTTATGAGAGAAGATTTGGAGCATGAAGTAATGGCTGGTACATTGGGGGTTCTTTTATCCATTGTATGTTTAGCCTTTTTTGCGTACTTTATCCACCATGTTGCTACGTCGATACAAGTGAATAAACTCATTTTTGGGGTTACACATCATACGTTACAGGCCTTTCGTGAACGTTTAAAGCCAAATGTTAAAAATGAAGTCATTGTTCTAGCTAATGATAAGCCTAAGATAGAGTTGGGTGCGTATAAAGTGGAACAAGTTAGAAGTAAATCCTTTGGTTATATTCAATTAATTCAAGTTGATGATTTATTTAAACTAGCTAAAAAACATAATTTTGTGATAGAAATTGTTCCAACGATGGGTTCGTTTCTTACGACGAATAAAGTGATGTTTAAAATCTATTATGAAAAAGATATGCCTACCATAAACATGCATAAGTTTATTGAGTTTGGAACTAATCGGACCATTTTACAAGATGTTGATTTCGGGATCCAAAAGATAGTGGAAGTAGTGGTTCGAGCTTTATCACCTGGGATGAATGATCCAAATACAGCTATTGATGGGATACTTCATTTAGGGAAGTTGCTTGCTACTGCTTGCAAACAAAATGGAAGCTATGTTTTATATTTAGATGATGGGGAAGTTAGAGTGTTTGCTCCTAAAAAAACAGTAGAGGAATTGCTTTATACTACCTTTTATCAAATATGTCATTACGGTCGTGATGATATATCGATTATACTTGCTACTTATGATGCGCTAATTATGGTGGCCGAGGAAAATGATGAATCTATAAAAAAGAAAATATGGTCATTTAGTAGGTATTTGTATAAAAGTTTCAATACAGATACTTGCCAAGAATTAGACTTACATTACTTACATGAGAAGATAGCAGCATTACGAGAGGTGACAGAAGGGGCAAAGAATTAGTATTAGATATATGGTTGTTCAAAAGAAAAGGCTAAAGCACTGAAAAAGGGCGTCATTTCCTTTTTCAGTGCCCTTAAAGCCATTGCGGTCTCTTTGATGATGCTACTATTACAGTTATCGAAGAGAAAAGAGGATGGGGAAAGAGATAATCTAAGATTCTCAAAGATAAAAAAGCTAGTTTAGTTGCGAAATTATCCGTTTTTAGATTATAAAGTAAGTTGAGGGTTAACCTTCACATCGTATAGGAGTTCTAAAAAAAGAAGGTTTCCTACTATGTTTAAAGGATGGACGTTACATGAATACGAAGGTACAAACATTTTGGAATGATTTCTGTACGACGCTTCAAAAGGATGGGATTCAATATAAAGATGCTTTTCAATTTGGAGTTTCTGCTGATTGGTTAGCCAATTTAGTTGTGGAAGGAAAGAAGACAGCGACTACCTCAGGATTTGTGTTTTATGAGCTAGAAAAAGAAGCGATCCCTAAAGTTGGTGAATATTATATTGTTTTAAATGGTCAGGAAGATCCTGTTGCAGTGATTCAAGTTCAAGATGTTGAAGTTGTTCCTATGAATAAGGTAACAGAGGAATTCGCTTTAGCAGAAGGTGAGGGGGATTATCGGTATTGGTGGGATGCACACGAAGAGTTTTTTACTGAATTATTAAAAGAATTAAATTTGGAGTTTTCACCAGACATGTTAGTGGTCTGTGAACGGTTTAGAAAGGTTTATTCTAGATAAAGCTGTTATCGAATAATAGAAAAACCGCCGTTCAGTTCCAGACTGACGGCGGTTTTTTCTTAAACTTAGTTACTAGCTAACTCAGCTTTTTTAAGCTTAAGATCAAAACGGTCTGCGTTCATGACTTTTACCCAAGCAGCAATAAAGTCATTTACAAACTTGCCTTTGTTATCGTCTTGAGCGTAAACTTCAGCAATCGCACGTAATACAGAGTTTGAGCCAAATACTAGATCTACTCTTGTAGCTGTGCGTACAACTTCACCTGTCTTGCGATCACGTCCTTCAAATACGTCTCCGTCAACAGACTTCCATTCTACTCCCATGTCTAGTAAATTAACAAAGAAGTCGTTCGAAAGGGTACCAACACGATCCGTGAATACGCCATGCTCAGTATTAGCAAAGTTTGTGCCTAGAACGCGCATACCACCAATAAGAACGGTCATTTCAGATGCAGTTAGGCCTAGTAGTTGAGCTTTATCTACGAGAAGCTCTTCTGAACTTACACTATATTTCTTCTTCTGATAGTTACGGAAACCATCAGCCACAGGCTCTAATACGTCAAAGCCTTCTACTTCTGTTTGCTCTTGTGTAGCATCGCCACGTCCAGGAGCAAATGGAACTGTTACATCAAAGCCTGCATCTTGTGCCGCTCTTTCTACTGCTGCACTACCACCTAGTACAATCAAATCAGCGATACTTACTTTTTTGTCAAGTTGGCTTTGGATCTCTTCATATACAGAAAGAACGTTTGAAAGTTGTTCAGGCTGATTTACTTCCCAATTTTTTTGTGGAGCAAGACGGATGCGTGCACCATTAGCACCACCACGGTTATCAGAACCACGGAACGTGCTAGCTGAAGCCCAAGCTGTTGTTACTAGCTCGCTAGATGTAAGTCCTGAGTTTAAGATTTTTTCTTTCAGCTCTGCTACTTCTGCATCTGTTAATTCATAATCAACAGTTGGAACAGGATCTTGCCAGATAAGATCTTCTTCTGGAACTTCTGGACCTAGATATCTAGCTTTAGGACCCATATCACGGTGAAGAAGTTTGAACCATGCACGTGCGAAAGCATCAGCAAACTCTTCTGGATTCTCATGGAAACGACGAGAAATTTTTTCGTAGATTGGATCATGACGCAATGCTAAATCAGAAGTAAACATCACTGTCGGAACTTTCTTAGATGGATCGGCAGCATCTGGTGCAAGATCTTTCTCATCAGGATCTACGGCCATCCACTGATATGCCCCTGCAGGACTCTTCGTTAACCACCACTCATATCCGAACAGTAGATCAAAGTATCCGTTATCCCACTGGGTTGGGTTCGCAGTCCAAGCACCTTCTAGACCACTTGTGATTGTGTCACCGCCCTTGCCACTACCATAAGAGCTTAGCCAACCTAAACCTTGTGCTTCAAGAGGTGCAGCTTCTGGTTCCGGTCCAACATGAGCATCAGCATCTCCTGCACCGTGTGCCTTACCAAACGTGTGTCCACCAGCAATGAGGGCAACAGTCTCCTCATCGTTCATTCCCATCCGTCCAAACGTTTCACGAATGTCACGAGCGCTTTTGATCGGATCTGGTTTGCCGTCTGGACCTTCTGGGTTTACATAGATTAGACCCATTTGAACAGCAGCGAGCGGATTTTCAAGCTCACGATCGCCTGTGTAACGGTCTTCAGCAAGCATTTCTTTTTCATTTCCCCAATAGATATCTTCTTCAGGTTGCCAAATATCAGCACGGCCACCTCCGAAACCAAACGTTTTAAGGCCCATTGATTCAAGTGCGACGTTTCCTGTTAAGAGCAATAAATCCGCCCAAGAAATTTTGTTCCCGTATTTTTGTTTAATTGGCCATAGAAGTCTACGTGCTTTATCAATATTCGCGTTGTCAGCCCAGCTATTCAGTGGAGCAAAACGTTGATTACCAGTTCCGCCGCCTCCACGTCCGTCACCAGTACGATATGTACCTGCAGCATGCCAAGACATACGAATAAACATTGGGCCATAATGACCATAATCCGCAGGCCACCAATCTTGACTGTCTGTCATTAAATCATGAAGGTCTTTCTTAAGAGCATCGTAATCAAGCTTTTGGAATTCTTCTGCATAATCAAATTCTTCACCCAAAGGGTTCGTTTTTTTGTCGTGCTGATGTAAGATATTTAAGTTTAACTGGTTTGGCCACCAATCTTTATTTGTTGTAACAGTAGAGCTGTTACTAGTAGCGCTCCCGTGCATGAATGGACATTTTCCTACGTTTTCAGTATTTTTAGTATCCATAGTTACATTCTCCTATCTAATTGGATTAAGTAATAAATAATTATGCGAACAGTTGAAAAACATGACAAACTAGATTGCGATAATTATTATTATGTAATGATTATAATAAACTATTAAATAAAAAGAAAGAAATATTACTTGGTATTTTTTTAGAAGACTTTCAAATTGCTTCATAGTGGGATTGGTAGGGTGGATACGACTTACTATTTTCTTGAACGAATTTTATGAAAGGGTTTTCCTATAGTCAATAAGAAGATTATTGATGAGAATATAGGAGGGAATTATTGGAAAGGACCGGACCCAGTTCCAAAAGGGGGAAAGATAACCATTGTTTTAGTGGGAAAATAAATAGAGCTGATGTACTAGCCCTATTTGTCAGGATGATAATCGTTCTTTAAAACTAAAAAAAGCATCTTTGATAGGGTGCTGAAAAGGTAACAACTTAACCTTATTCAGTACCCCTTTTAAAAGATGCTTTTTCTATCTATAAAGAGTTCATAATTGAAAAAACGAACCTAGCTAGCTTTACTTAGCCGATCTACCGAAGCCGAAATCGCTCCATCCCCGGTAACGTTACATGCTGTACCAAAGCTATCTTGTGCAAGGTATAAAGCAATCATAAGGGTGATCATCGTTTGGTCAAAGCCAAGCATCGTTTCTAGCAAACCGAGTGCAGCCATAACTGCTCCGCCAGGAACTCCAGGAGCCGCAACCATCGTAATACCAAGCATTAATATAAATGGTAGAACAGAACCGATCGTAGGAGTCTCTCCCATAAGAAACATGATCGCCATAGAGCAGCTAACGAGTGTAATGGTACTACCTGATAAATGAATGGTAGCAAGTAAAGGAACGGTAAAGTCTGCAATCCTTTCTCGAACACCAATTTTCTTTGTTTGTCTTAATGTTACTGGTATTGTCGAGGCAGACGATTGTGTACCTAGAGCCGTAAAGTAGGCAGGAAGCATTCCTTTTATCATGCCAAAAGGATTTTTCTTATTTAAAATTCCACTACCTGTATATTGCAACGACAACATAACTAAATGAAGAATAATAACTAAAATAAATACTTTTGCAAAAACAGACATAATCGTTTCTACTTGTCCTGCTTTTGACATATTCGCAAAAATGCCAAGGATATGGATTGGCAAGAGTGGAATAATGACAGCTGTAATCACCTTTTCTATAATGCCGCGGAATTCAACGAGAACATTCGTTAAGGCGTCTCCTTTTACAAATGTCACGCCTAATCCTAGCAAAAAGGCAAGAAGCAATGCCGACATAACACCCATGATCGCAGGCATGTCCACTGTGAAAAAGGAGGAAAGAAGACCTTCCTCAGGATTTTCAAACGATGCTAGAAATCCATCAACCTGTAAAATAGAAGGAAAGACAATGGAAGTAGCAAAAAAAGCTAAAAGTCCAGCTGTAACGGTAGAAAGGTAGGCAAACCCAGCGGTTATTCCTAGTAGTTTCCCCGCTCCCTTTCCTAATTGAGCAATCCCAGGTGCGATAAATCCAATAATAATAAGAGGAATGATAAAGCCTAAGAAATTCCCGAACAAGCCGTTAAAGGTTGCGAGTACTCGTACAGCCCAATCAGGAGCTACTTTTCCAATTAAAACTCCAATAATGATTGCCAAAATAATACGTGGCAAAAGTCCAAAACGTTTCATACTTATTCTCCTAATCTATAAAAAATTCGTAACATTATGAGATTATACAATAATTTTTTAGAATAGTTAATGTATTTTTTAAAATGAGGAAAAAAAATGAAAAATATGAATGTAAGAGGTAATTTTAAAACATGGAAAATAGAACGCTAAACGATCATTGATGCTGTATAATAATGGTAATAAGAGTTGTGATAGGGAGGAGTCGTATGAAAAACAAATTAGTAGGGATGGTAGTGATGATCGGGATCATTCTTATGCTGCATTCCACACCACATTTAGCAGTGAGAACCTATGTCTTTTTTACGGGACATCCCATCGCTGCTATGACAACCGGCATTATTGATGACGATTATCATAATAAAGTGGACAAAGAAAAATTTGCCGAACTAAACGCGAAAGCATACACACTAACGAGACCTCCTATTGAAAAAGCGACACAAGGAGAATTAAGAAATTATTTGGTTCGAAAGTATGCCTTTTTTTATCTTGTTGAATTTTATGGGGAAGGGTAACGAGCAAGAAAGAGGTAAGCAAAAGGAGAGAAAAAATGAATCATTATTTTATAGCTGTTACTTACGATGTTTGCGAGCACAATGATCTATATGAAAGTATGAACGAATATCCTTTAGATCTGTCAGCTGATTTAGATAAACAAATAAGGGACATCGCAAAAGGAGACTTTGCTCCATTAGTAAAGATTTACAAATCGAAGACAAGTGATTTAAAAGAGTTAGAATTGTTTAAAGAATATACGTTCAAGGAATATGAGTGTGGGTGTACATAATTCTACCTTCATTTATTCACCGGAGAAGAATTAAAAAATGGAACAAACTCTACCCATTGGAGTTGTTCCGCATATGGTAAATGAATATCACCTTGATTTTGCGTGCGTAATGATGGTTTGACGCAACCGCTTTATTTCGACTTTTTTCTACTATTTTCGGAATATATATTGCTTTTTTCTATTTTACTATGTTATATTATCCTGCGTGTCTTTCCAAAAAAGGAATAGTTTCGTTAGAATTTTTTGATAAAAGGCAAAATTTTATAAATTGGTTATTTATATGGTTTGATTGGTTGTTAACCGTATAGGCAAGATAGTAGGAGGAAGAAAAACGTGTCATCAAGAGTATCATTCACAAATTTTATTGCTGTAGGGTTTATGTTATTTGCTTTATTTTTCGGTGCTGGGAATTTGATTTTCCCTGCGATGCTAGGTCAAATGGCTGGAGAGAATTTTCTATCTGCTAATGTAGGATTTGTTGTAACAGGGGTAGGGTTGCCGATTTTGGCAATTTTGGCGATGGCCTTTTCAGGTAAAAGTGATTTACAATCACTTGCGAATCGTGTACACCCGGTGTACGGCATTGTTTTTACCGTTGCTCTTTATTTAGCGATTGGGCCGCTTTTTGCGATACCAAGAACAAATACAGTTTCATTTGAGATGGGGGTTAGACCCTTTCTAGGGGAAACGGAGAGTTTTTTCCCATTGTTTCTATTTACCATTATATTTTTTGGGATCTCGTTAGTCTTCTCATTGCAATCTAGCAAACTAGTTGATATTATCGGTAAAGTTTTAACGCCGCTTTTATTGATTTTCATTGGAATTCTTATCGTGGTATCATTCGTGAATCCAATTGGGCAAGTCCAAGCACCTGTAGAATCATTTACCGAAAATAGCTTCTTCAAAGGATTCCAAGAAGGTTATTTAACAATGGATGTATTAGCTGCATTTGTCTTTGGGATTGTTATTATTAACATCATGAAGGACAGAGGGATTACGACGAAGAAGGCACTGATGGTTTCTACTTTAAAAGTTGCTATTATTGCTGGGGGACTTCTTGCGATTATTTATTCGTCTCTTACATTTATGGGGGCAAGTAGTGTGGTTGAGCTTGGCCATCTTGACAATGGAGGCGCGATTTTAGCGAGTGTTTCAAATTATTATTTTGGGCCATTTGGTAAGGTCGTATTAGGGCTAATCGTAATTGCTGCTTGTTTAACGACAAGCATCGGGCTAATCACAGCATGCGCGTCTTATTTTAGTAAGATTGCACCTACGTTTTCTTATAAAAAATGGGCCATTGTTTTTACGATCTTTAGTGCAGTGATCTCGAACTTTGGTTTGTCGTCATTAATTACTTTTTCCGTTCCTGTATTATACATGCTTTATCCGTTGGCAATGTGCTTAATGGTTTTAACATTTTTGCATCCATTATTTAAAGGGAAGAAAAAAGTATATCAGATTAGTATTTTGTTTACGTTTATTGTTAGTTTGTTCGAAGGGTTAAATGCAGCCGGTCTCCAAATTGAGGCTGTTGATAATCTGTTTAGGGCGATCCTGCCATTATATACGGTTGGACTAGGATGGGTTGCCCCAGCAATCGTTGGTGGTGTAATTGGATATTTATTTGGTTTATTTAATAATGATGATGAGAAGAGCTCCCCGGTAACTGAAGAAAAAATAGCCGGATGATTGGAAAGCTATCTAATGCCTAAAAAGGTGTTAGGTGGCTTTTTTTGTGGAAACGAAAAGTAGATGATTCTGAAGGAAGTTTTTTTATAATCATATGTTTGAGACACTCTATAATCTGTATTGATTTACCAAACTTTAAATGGGCACACTATTCATTGTTTGCTTGCCTATTCGATCAAGTAGGAGGATTAAGAGAAATGTATAATAATGAAAAAACGAGATTTCCTGAAGGTTTTTTATGGGGTGGTGCTACAGCAGCGAACCAAATTGAAGGTGGATTCAATGCGGGACATAAAGGGTTAAATATTGCTGATGTTTTGCCTGGTGGGAAAGAGCGTCTGAATATATTAATGTCTGCTGGATTTGATTTTGAGATTGATCATGAGAACTATCGCTACCCGAACCATGAAGCCATTGATTTTTATCATCGTTACAAAGAAGATATTGCTTTATTTGCGGAGATGGGTTTTAAAGCGTTTCGTCTGTCGATTGCTTGGACAAGGATTTTTCCAAACGGAGATGAGAGCGAACCGAATGAAGAAGGTTTGGCTTTTTATGACCGAGTTTTTGATGAATTGCATAAGTACGGAATTGAACCAGTCGTGACAATTTCCCATTATGAAATGCCGTTGCACTTAGTGAAAGAGTATGGGGGATGGAGAAGTCGCCAAGTGGTTCCCTTTTTTGAAAAATACGCGAAGGTTATTTTAACGCGTTACAAAGAGAAAGTGAAATATTGGATGACATTTAATGAGATTAATGGTGCGTTGAAAATGCCGATCATGAGTATGGGATTCTCTCCTCAAAGTGAAGAAAGTCGTTACCAAGAGACATTCCAAGCATTTCATCATCAATTTGTTGCAAGTGCTCTTGCTGTAAAAGCATGTAAGGACCTCATTCCTGAGGCGAAAATTGGCTGTATGATCCTTTTTGCTCCGGTATATTCGTACGACAGCAATCCAGAAAACGTGATGTATGCCTTAAAGGAAGAAGAGTTGTTTAACTTTTTCTGTTCAGATGTCCACGTGCGTGGAAAGTACCCAGCTTTCATCGAGCGGTTCTTTAAGGAGAAAAAGATTACATTAGAGATTCAAGAGGGAGACTTGGAAATCATTAAAGAAGGCACCGTCGATTACATAGGTTTGAGTTACTATATGTCTCGTACCGATAAAAAAGAGAAGACTCAAGCAGAAACCGCACAAGGAAATATTGTCGGTGGAGTGAAAAATCCATTTCTAAAAGCAAGTGATTGGGGGTGGGAGATCGATCCTATTGGGCTACGGATCAGCGTAAATAAACTGTACTCAAGATACGAGATCCCATTATTCGTTGTTGAAAATGGATTAGGTGCATATGACAAATTGGAGGAAGATGGTTCGATTCACGATGACTATCGGATTGATTACTTACGTGAACATGTAAAAGCGATGGGAGAGGCTGTACAAGATGGAGTCGAACTCATGGGTTATACAAGCTGGGGCTGTATTGATTTAGTTAGCATGTCAACTGGTGAGATGTCCAAACGGTATGGATTTATCTATGTTGATAAAAATGATGACGGCAGCGGGACACTAGACCGTAAGAAGAAACAATCGTTTCATTGGTATAAAAAAGTCATTGAGAGCAATGGAGAGGTTTTATAGAAGAAGAGCAATAGGGGCAGGAGCACGAGGGTGGATGTTTAAGAATCGAGTGAGAGGTGATTCCCGAAAAAGTTGAATGTGGGAGAAACTAGAAAACAAAAGCGTCGTTAGGTTCCCGAAAAGTTGGATGGGGGAGAGATCGGGAAACAAAAGCGCCGTTAGGAACTGGTTCACTTAAACGTGTGAAAAAGAAAAGCTTTCATTGGTATAAACAAGTAATTGCAACGAATGGGCAAGAATTGTAAATCATGAACGGAAGATTGGCTGTAGGGAGATGGTTTTTCCTGCAGTCTTTTTTAGTACACAATATGGGAGAGAGACTTAGGGGACAAAAATGAATGAAAGTTGTATGGAATATTATCAAGATTTCATTACAAAATATAAAATGCACGATCAAATAAAACGCAAAGGAAGTAGAGCTAATGACTCAATCAAAATCACAAGAAGAACGTCAATTTCGAGCACGTAAAGAAGCACAAAACCCTCATGGAAAGATTAGGTCTTTAAAGAAGATAGCTGACGAAACGAAAAAAGACTAACAATCAACTAAGGGTAAATCGATCCTTTCATTATCCTTTATCGTATCCATCTTCGTTCGGAATTCGCCTACTATGTGAAGCTAACTCATAGTAGGCTTTTTAACTAGGAGGAAACAGTTTATTCAGAAACCATGATCACCGTTTTAAACGTTAAAAAGGAAAAAACAACGGCAGCAATAGAATGGCGATAACGGCGATTAGTAGCTGTAAAGGGACACCAACACGAACAAAGTCGAGGAAGGTGTACTTCCCTGCAGCCATGACCATCGCATTTGGTGGAGTAGCAACAGGTGTAGCAAACGCCATACTTGATGAAAAGGCAACGGCCATCACCATTGGAAATGGGCTAACACCCATTTGTTCAGCGGTTACTATCGCAACGGGAAACAACAAAACGGCCGTAGCGGTATTGCTAATAAATTGACTAAATAATGATGTGAGACCATATAATCCTGCAAGAACCGCGAGTGGTCCAATTGCCCCTAAACTTTGAATGAGGCTTTCTGACAGAAACGTGACACCGCCTGTGTTTTCCAATGCTGTAGCCATTGGCAACATACATGCAATAAGGACAACGGTTTGCCAGTTGATGGATTGGTATGCTTGTTCTGTTTGTCGTATACATCCAGTCAACACCATGAGTACCGCAGCGACTACAATGGATACGACAGCTGGAACCCATTCAAATACCATAGCTAGAAGCATTCCAAACAGGATCAGTCCTGCCATGACACTAAGGTGTGTCTGATTGCCTAGATCCGTCTCTTCAGCAGCTGATTTTAATACGACCGTGTCATTTTTTTCTGCGGAAAGAAGGGTAATATCTTTCCACTTTCCGTGAACAAGAACGGAGTCTCCGTAAAGTAACGTTTCATCTGCTGAGGCCTTTTTCGCTTTTCTAAATTGATGCTTCATGGCCAAAACGGTTAACCCGTACTTTTCTCTAAATTGAACTTGCCTGATGGTCTGATTAATTAATCTAGACTGTGGAGTTAAAATCACTTCGGCGAGGTGACCTTCCTCGAGTTGATAAGTGACTCCTTTTTGGGATACCAAACCTGTATCACCAACGAATGTTGATAAGGCTTCTTGTTCTCCGTAGATGAGGAATATATCCCCGGCTTCAACCACGTAGCCAGGCTCCACTGTAATTCGTTGCGACTGACTACGTCTAGTTAGGCGCGAAAGTGGCGTTGTCTCGTCCTTGATCACTTCTAACACCGTTAGATTATACGTACTTGGTAACCGAAGTTGTTTCATCGTTTGACCAATAATCTTGCTTTCTTTAGGTACTTGTGCGGCAAAAATATAATCTGAAATTCCGTATTGTTCCACTAGCTCAGCTGCATTAAATTCTGCCTCTGTATTTGTTTTATCTTCTGCGGGTTTATTAAGCATGTTTCGCCCGACAAACCATAAGAATAGGATTCCTGCTGCAAGCATCGTTAACCCAATGGGGGTGAACGAAAAAAAAGAAAGTTCGCCATAACCAGCCTCGTGTAAACTTTGACTGGCAATTAAGTTTGGTGCCGTACCAATCAATGTCAGAGCTCCACCCATACTGCTAGCAAAGGCCAAGGGGATCAAAAGTTTTCCAGGATGAAGTTTCATTTGTCTGCACAAACTGACCACGATTGGAAGAAGAATGGCAACCGTCCCTGTATTGCTAATAAAACCACTTAAGCCAGCCACCAAAATCAGCATAAAAATCGTTAATTTCCATTCGCTGTTTTTCGTTTGCTTAATGAGCAAATCACCGGCTTTTTGCGCTAACCCACTCTGAAAAACGCCTGCGCCAACGATAAATAAAGCGGCAACCATGATGACAACGCTATTTGAAAATCCGGCGAACGCTTCTGGTACGGTGATGAGCCCGGTTAACAATAAAGCGAGCAAAGAACTGATCGCAACTAGATCTGCTCTAAATCGGGGTACTAAAAAGCAAATAGTCGTAACGACTAATATGAGAAAAACCAATTGCATATCTGTTATCATAATGAATAATATCCTTTCAATTTCTATTAATAATGGTAATGTAGAGTAAGCTGAATAAAAAGTACGGATCCTTTCTATTCTAAGTAACTTACAGAAAGATAGGTTATAATTAGTCTGCGCGTTAGAACAAATATTAATGTAGACTGAGTATCTATAGTAAGATTAGGCTTTTTATATGAAGATTTTCAGTGAGACAATAAATAAAATATAAAAAATGAGGGAACGACATGAGTAACCGAAAGTTTGATGACTATCAGTTAAGTGATGAAATAAGACGAGCACTTGGTGTGATGAAGTTTGACCTACCTACAGAAGTGCAAAGGGAAGTTATACCAAAAGCGATAGAAAATAATGATCTTGTTGTGAAATCGCAAACAGGAAGTGGGAAGACGGCTGCCTTTGCCATACCTGTTTGTGAGTTGATTGAATGGGAAGAAAGAAAGCCGCAAGCGTTAATTCTGACTCCGACACGTGAGCTTGCCGTTCAAGTGCGAGAGGATGTAACGAACATTGGGAGATATAAACGAATTAAAGCTATGGCTGTATATGGGAAAGAGCCGTTCTCAAAGCAAAAAGAAGAGTTGAAACAAAAAACACATGTGGTCGTAGGTACCCCTGGTCGCGTTATGGATCACATTGAAAGAGAAACTCTTGATCTAGATAAAATTAAATATTTGATTATCGATGAAGCAGATGAAATGCTGAATATGGGGTTTATTACCGATGTAGAAGCGATCATCAAACAACTTCCTATAGAGAGAGTGACGATGGTGTTTTCTGCTACATTGCCTAAAGATGTAGAAAACTTATGTCATAAATATATGAAAGATCCTATTCATATTGAAATTGAAGCGACTGGTATTACCACTTCTACCGTTGAACATCATGTAATTGAAGTGAGAGAAGAAGGGAAACTCGCTTTGCTTCAAGATGTTACGATTATTGAAAATCCAGATAGTTGTATCATATTTTGTAATACGAAAGACCAAGTAGATACTGTTCATGATACATTAAAGAACGCTGGTTATCATTGTGAAAGGCTGCATGGAGGGTTGGAACAAGAAGAGCGGTTTGCGGTAATGAAAGGCTTTAAATTAGGAGATTTCCGCTATCTTGTCGCAACAGACGTAGCAGCTAGAGGAATCGACATTGACAATGTGACATTAATTATTAATTATGATGTACCGATGGAAAAAGAGAGTTACGTTCACCGGACAGGAAGGACAGGTCGTGCTGGTAATGCAGGTAAAGCTATTACTTTTGCCACTACAAATGAAGGGAAATATTTAAAATCAATTGAACATTATATTGGTTTTAAAATACCTTCAATGGAAATCCCGAGCCAACATGAAGTGATTGCCGGAAAAGTTGAGTTTGAAGAAAAAATGAGTGGGCGCCGAATTGTCAAAAACAATAAAACAGAACGAATTAACAAAGATATCATGAAACTTCACTTTACCGGTGGAAAAAAGAAAAAGCTTCGTGCTGTAGATTTTGTTGGAACGATTGCAAAAATCCCAGGAGTAACAGCAGAGGATATTGGAATCATTACGATTCAGGATACATTAACGTATGTCGATGTTCTAAATGGAAAAGGTTCGTTAGTCTTGCAAGCAATGGAGAATGCCACGATTAAAGGAAAGAAGCTAAGAGTGAGTAAGGCAATCAAATGAGTAAAAAAAAGACGATTATCCCCCGGTATAATCGTCTTTTTTTGTGTGAAATCTTACTTAATGCGTTTTTATTAGTAGTCTAAGAGGATCCCCGTTCCTATACCGAACACGGTCGTTCATTATAAAATATAAATAAAAATTTTAAAAAAAGATTGAACATTTAAAGTTGTTGCGATAAAATGACAATTAAGGAAAGCGCTTTACCAGATTCTTGTGAGTTCTAATCGATATTAAGGGCAAATGGAGGGGGAAAGTAGGAACTAGAAGTGAAAAAGATACATAGCTTATTCAAAAATAGATGCTAATTGAAGGTACTAGTGGTAAAAAATATAATTTATTCTTATGATATGAGTGATAAGGGGATTATAAAAGGAATTAAGAAAACGCTTTATTTTTTGTTTGTTTTGGGAAAGCGCTTAACATAAAAGTGGGAGGGTTTTAATAAATGAGTAAATTAACATTAGGTATTATTGGTGCAGGACGAATTGGTAGATTACATGTAGATAATTTAAAATTAGTTCCAGAAATTCGAGTAAAAAGTGTTTCGGATGTTGTGATTGATCATCTTCAAACTTGGGCAGCTGAAAAACAAATCGAAGTGTTAACTACCGATTACAAAGAATTGTTACATGACCCAGAAATTGATGCTGTGTTTATTTGTTCTCCTACAACGACGCATGCTAACCTAATTAAAGAAGCTGCACAAGCTGGAAAACATATTTTCTGTGAAAAACCAGTTAGTTTCTCTGTAGAAGAAACGGAAGACGCTTTAGCTGCAGTTGAGAAGGCTGGAGTAAAGATCCAGATCGGGTTTAACCGTCGTTTTGATCCGAATTTCCAAAAAATTCGCTCGCTTGTGCAAGATGGTACAATCGGAAATCCGCATATTTTGAAAATTACTTCGCGCGATCCTGAGCCGCCAAATGTTGATTATGTGAAGTCTTCAGGTGGATTATTTATGGATATGACGATTCATGATTTTGATATGGCACGTTTTGTTATGGATAGTGAAGTGGTAGAAGTATCCGCTCATGGGAACGTTCTTGTGGATCCAGCGATTGGTGAAGCGGGGGATATCGATACAGCTATTATTACGTTGAAGTTTGCTAATGGTGCACTTGGTGTTATCGACAATAGTCGTCAAGCGGTATATGGCTATGACCAACGTGTGGAAATCTTTGGTGACAAGGGAGCGGCTCAAGCTGAGAATAATCGTGCAACGAATGTTGAAGTGTCCACTTCTGAAAGCGTAACAAAAGAGAAGCCGCTTTACTTCTTCCTTGAGCGTTACACACAAGCATATATTAATGAAGTAAAAGAATTTGCGAAGGCTTGTCTAGAAAACTTTGAAATTACTTGTACTGGATTTGATGGGTTACAAGCAGAGAGAATTGCAGAAGCAGCTAAACAATCACTTGAAACAGGGAGACCGGTACAGTTAGCTCGCCAGTCTTTGAAAGTAACAAACTAATAAATAAGTTGATGAAATCGATTCCAAGCATGTCGTAAATTATAAGAGTGTTACAGTTTACTTGAATGTGACTTCTTAATGGAAAAGGGCGTGTTTGGGATCCGGTAAAAAAGATAGCATTTCACAAATAGGAAGTAACCGACATCAGGTTCTTAACATTTAGCATAATTAAGAGGATGCCTAGTCGCACATATTCTCTTGATGAGGAGGTACTATTTTATGATTTGGGTAATCGTGGCAACGTTCCTACTTTACACTGTTTTTGTCATGTGGTTTTCGTGGTACAAAACAAAGGGAACTGATTTATCAACAACGGATGGTTACTTTTTAGGAGGAAGAAGTTTAACTGGTATTGTAATCGCTTCATCACTTATTTTAACCAATCTATCAACCGAACAAATAGTTGGACTTAACGGACAGGCTTTTGGTGAAGGTATGCCTGTTATGGCATGGGAAGTAACATCACCACTTGCGTTAATTATTATGGCATTAATTCTTTTGCCAAAGTATTTAAAAGCTGGATTAACAACGATCCCTGATTTTCTTGAAAGACGCTATGATTTAAGAACAAGACAAATTGCGTCCATCTTATTCTTAATTAGTTACGCTGTTGCGTTTTTACCAGTAGTACTTTATTCGGGCGCATTGGTATTAGATAGTATTTTCTCATTGACATCTTACACAACTTTGAGTCCATTTATGCTTGTGCTCATTATCTCTGCAGCTATTGGGATTATTAGCTTAGGTTACATCATCCTTGGTGGACTTCGAGCTGCTGCAATGAGTGACACTATAAACGGAATCGGTTTAGTTATTGGTGGTTTGCTAATTCCGATCTTAGCTTTAATTGCTCTTGGAGGTGGAAATTTATCTACGGGTGTTCATGAATTGTTACATGCAAACCCAACAAAGTTAAACTCCATCGGGGGTATGACATCATCTGTTCCATGGCCAGTACTAATTACAGGTATGTTATTTAATAACATTTTCTATTGGGCGATGAATCAATCGATTATTCAACGTACGTTTGCTGCGAAAAACTTAGCAGAAGGACAAAAAGGGGTTTTATTTGCAGGTTTATTTAAAGTTTTTGGTATGACATTCTTAGTATTACCGGGTATTATTGCGTTCTTATTATATGGAGATAACTTAAGCAATAATGATGCTGCTTACCCTACGCTTGTTGTTGATGTTCTTCCAATTGCTTTATCAGGGTTTTTAGCTGCTGTGTTATTTGGGGCCATTTTAAGTTCATTTAACAATACGTTAAATAGTGCAATTACATTGTTCTCGTTAGATATTTATAAGCCAATCTTTAAACCGCATGCAAAAGATAAAGAACTCGTTAAAGTAGGTCGGATTTTTGCCTTTATGTTAGCGTTTGCGGCAGTTATCGTTGCTCCATTCATTATGTATGCGCCATCAGGTTTATATGCGTATCTACAAGAAATGAACGGATTCTATAACTTGCCAATTATTGCGATGATCCTTGTTGGTTTCTTTAGTAAGAGAGTTCCAGCTTATGCAGGGAAAGTGGTTATCGTCGTTCACATTGTTTTGTATTCGTTATCAAAAGTTTTCTTAGCAGATGTGAACTTCCTGTATGTTCTATCGATTTTATTAGCGGTTGATATTTTTGTCATGTTAGTTCTAGGAAGAGTTGATCCTCGTAAAACGCCATTTGTATTAAATGATTCGAAGAAAGTGGATTTAACGCCTTGGAAACATGCAAAGGCATTTTCTGCAGTACTAGTTGTGATCATGCTAGGAGTATATGCATTCTTCTCTCCAATTGGGGTTGCAGAAGCGATGCCAAATGCATACTCACCATCTCAAGTTGTTTTCCTTATCGTTAACTTGGTGATTGTAGGGTCAGTGGCCTTGTTCTGGTATAGATCAAACAAGAAATTAGATGCAGATGACAACGTTGATAGCAACAAAAAAATTGGCTAATAATACGATTGTTTGAAAACGATTTCTGAAGAAGAGAGAGTAGATCCGAAAAGGATCTACTCTTTTTTTGTGACGATTTCTACGTCATTCGGATTGTTGATTCGAAATAGGCATTATTTTGATGAAACGTAGGTACTTGCTTTAGCATGAGCCACCCCTTTTTGCTGAAAAAAGGGGGCAAACCTAGTCATCGCGGACTAGTAGAGTTGAAATTTCCTGAACCTGAAATTGACAGAGGATATTTTATTCGTTTTTGTAAGATAGGGAGTAAAATCATGCTAGAATAGCAGAAGAACCGAAAGTTAATTTAGTGGTACAGAATACAAATATAGATTTAAAGGGCTGATCAATACATGCTAGAGGCTTATATAGCTGAAGTAAAAGAACGTTGCGCTCGATGTGGTGTAGATCCAATGGTCATTCCTATTCTTCAAAAGGTGACCGCGGAAGAATTAGAAGAGATTCGAATGGAATATAAGGAAACATTAGAAGTCGTTTCTTTTTTTATGAATAAATTTTTATCTAAGAGTGAAGGAATTCCGTTAATGGTGACCGTAACGGACACTAAAGGTACGTTTATTGAATACATCGGAGATAAAAGTCTGGAAAAAACCGTTGTACAAGCGACAGGTTTACAAAAGGGAATTCGCTTTACGGAAGACAAGGCAGGAGTTAGTTCTGTTCTTGCTGCCATTGAGTTAGAAGAACCGGTCCAGTTATTAGGAACTGATCACTATCATCAATTTCTTCATTCTGCTGCCTGTTACAGCGCGCCATTACATGTGAACGGAACATTAAAAGGGACAATTTCTATGATGACGTTTATGGATTATGCCCATCCTATGATCCTTACTTCGCTTGAAACGGTTGTGGATTCGATTCAAAGAGAATTGGATTTACGTGAACGAAACCGTTATTTAGATCACATGAATCAGATGGTGCTAGAACAATCTACAATAGGCTATATTGTAATTGATAAGAGCGGCAAAATTGTTACAACAAATCCGAAAGCAAGAGCGTTATTGCCAGGTCTGGGGCAGGAAGTTCACTTTTTACAGGATATTGAATCTTTTGAAGAGATCCGTGATCAAATTGAACATGGTCAATCAATAAATGACTATGAAATCGTAATTTGCGATTCTCAAACTAGTATTTGTTTAGTTGATTGTTTTCCTTTTTTAGAAGGTAGTTTATTACAACTTTACGATATCACTGAGTACAAACAAACGGAAGCCTATATTCAAGATGCAGAGAAATTGACGATCCTCGGTCAGTTAGCTGCGGGGGTTGCGCATGAAATTAAAAACCCATTAACATCGATAAAGGGGTTTATACAAATGATTCAAGAAAAACGTTATCATGAATCATTTACCCCTATTTTACTTCAAGAAATTGAGCGGATTAATCAGATTACAAATGAGTTTCTTACTCTTTCTAGACCAACTGTTCTTTCGAAAGACTGGTATGCAATCCACACGTTGTTTGCTGAAATTGATGTGTTGCTATCAAGCCTTGCCTTACCTAAGAATGTTGAATTTGTAAAGAACTTTGATGATGTTCCGCTTATTTATTGTGATGGAAATCAATTAAAGCAAGTATTTATAAACTTATTTAAAAATTGTGTGGAGGCTGTTGGTCATAATGGAATCATCACCGTTTCTGTCCAAGTTTCTTCGCAAGAGACAATTGTCATTCGTTTTGAGGACGATGGCCAAGGGTTTCCAGACCATATACTGACGAAGGTCGGACAACCTTTTGTAACAACAAAAAAAGGTGGAAATGGTCTTGGTTTAATGGTTAGTAAACGAATTGTTGAATCTACTCATGAGGGGAATTTATGTATATATAATAATAGAGGCAGTGGTAGTGCGGTGGTTGAACTTGTTTTTCCTTATTAATATGTATATAAAAAAAGACGCCCAATAGGGCGTCTTTGTGCGTATTGCTGCGAGAGACAGCACTCCACATTTGTGCATTGCCTAAAAGGCGGGTCAATCTCGTCTTATGCAATTTAGCTCATCGCTAGAATAGTATATCACTGTTTTGGGTGAAAGAGAAGGGGCTGTCGACGTTTCTTATCTTTCCATTTTTTTGCAGTATAGAATGAATACTTCTTTTTTTGGATAGTGGTACTATAACAATGGGAAAATAAGACATTCAATTATCTTGGAAAATTCGGAGACGAGATAAATTTCATGAACAGGAGTATAATGATTCAAAGTGATGTGTGCGTAGACGAAGGATGTGAATTTAGATGGCTAAGGAAGGGAGGATAAAGAGTGACATCGATTACTGGTGAAATAGGATTGGAAAAAAGCTTAACTAACTCAGAGAAAAAGAAAGTCATTGTATTAATTTGTTCAGTTTTATTATTTTCTGTTATGAATGGAACGATGTTCATGATTGCGGTACCGGATATTGCACGATCGTTTTCCCTTGCACCCTCACAAGTGAGTTGGGTGGTGACGGGATATATTGTCATTTATGCAATCGGAGCATTAATGTATGGGAAGTTAGCCGATATCTATCCTTTAAAGACGTTATTAACGATTGGTCTTAGTTTCTTTGGAGCTGGCTCGATTTTAGGTTTTTTTGCACCGAATTTTGAAATTGTAATTCTAGCACGCGTGATTCAGGCGGCGGGAGCCTCTTCTATCGTTGCGTTGGTCTTTATTGTTCCAACTAGGTATTTCGCGGAAGAGAGGGGGAGGGTGCTTGGGATAGTCTCAAGCACAATGGCTTTTGCTTCTGGAATTGGACCGGTCCTTGGTGGATTTGTTGCTGGTGTCCTGAACTGGCAATTTCTATTTTTAATTTCTGCTTTGGTTATTTTTGCAATCCCATTTTTCTGGATGTGGATGCCGGATGAAGAAAAACAAGAGGGGAGAGTCGACTTGTTGGGAGCTCTGTTGATTGCAATCGCAGTAGCTTCTCTGATGCTTTTTATTACGATGTTTCATTGGTGGTATCTGGTGAGTAGCGTGGGGTTTTTTGGTTTGTTTGCAGGAAGAGCCATTAGCAGTGAATACCCATTTATACGTCCGGATCTATTCAGGAATGGACCTTTTCGTACGACCATTTTCTCTGGTTTTTTAGCGATTATGACGATGTTTGGTATGATGTTTATGCTGCCTCTCATGTTAAGTGAAGTGAATGGTTTAACTACATTATATATTGGACTTACTATTTTTCCTGCTGCGATGGCTGCTGCTTTTATTGGGAAAGTGGCGGGGGTTTTAACTGATAAGCGCGGGAGTAAACAAGTTGTTTATATTGCTTTTGCACTTATGGTTACGGGATTTTTATTGCTATCGACTTTTATCGGTGGAGCTTCTTGGGTAATTGGGGCGGTAGTCATGATCAGTTATATTGCTTTTCCTTTTCTCCAGACAGGGACAGCGACTCTTATCTCAACGTCATTACCTAAAAATGAAATCGGAGTCGGAATGGGTATTTATAATTTATTCAATTTCATGTCTGGTGCTGTTGGTGGAGCCATTATAGGAAAAATATTAGATTACGAAAGTGGAATGTTGCTAAATCGTGTTTCTCTCGCAGAGGGGAATGCGATAATGTATAGCAATGTGTTTCTTGGGTTAGCTTTATTAACGGTTGTAAATGGTTGTTATTTTTATTTTGCGTTTAGAAAATAGGGTTGTGTAAGGCTATTGGATTTTGTTCTGAAAATGAATGGCGATTTTTTGATCTTTGCGGGAATAGGGTGCGTTATGTACTGAGGATCTTCAGAGAGTGGCTTTTTCATACTAATTATTAGAGCTTTGAATGTTCGGTTAGTCTTTAAGGGGACTCTTTTATATTATTAATATAAGAAAGGTTGTCTCCTTCGACTTTTTACGCTTATCAAAGAGGCCTACTTGTTCATTGTAAGAAAAAGCGATTGTAATATAGAAACGAATCAACAACTACTTGTAAACTCTTTAGGTTCTCATTAGCTTCTTTTATTAAATATAGTAATTGGATTGTTAAAGGTTTGTTTTCTTGAATTACGTTTTTTGCGTGGTATGTCATCATATTTGTTACAATTAGGCACTTTCCTTCTATTAGAGGTAGTGTCTGTTTTTGTATTTACTTGCTAAGAGGTGTCACATTTTGAATGTCGGGGTTTGAAACTATACTACTATTGCGTAGGAAATATAGGATTGCTTTCAAGTACCAAAGATAGATAACCTCAATAAATTTATGTTGTTTGCCTAACGGTAATATTGGAATAATAATTAACTGCTATAGTTAATTAAAGATATGTCGGACATTAGTGTAGAGGGCTCTGTGATTTAATTCTGGTTGTCCTTTAATCTCATAACAATAGAAAGTGAGTTAGTATCGTATGTTTTGATAGAAGGGAAATGAAAGGATGGGGTACAGTGTGTTTGTTCATTTTCAGTTTGTGTGTACTCTAAGTAATAGTTGCTCTTCTTGTCGAAGTATGGTAAATTATTAAATCTAGCCGCAAAAATTTATTTTGTATTTGTTGTTGCGTGGAATGTTTCGTTGTGTTATATTAGTTCTTGTCGCTGATGACAACTGTTTGTATCATAACGATCGCAAAAATAAATCACAAAAAAGTTATTGCGCAGAATGAAATGTTATGTTATGATAGTAAATGTCGCTGAAAGAAAAGAAACAGTGACCGCGAGTTCTTTGAAAACTGAACAAAAGCCAAGCGAAAAGAGATACATGATATCTCGTCAAAGAAATTTACCCGAAAGGGCAAATTTCATCCTTAATTTATTGCATTGCTAGCGTAATGCGAAATTGAGCTAATCAAACACTTTTATGGAGAGTTTGATCCTGGCTCAGGACGAACGCTGGCGGCGTGCCTAATACATGCAAGTCGAGCGGACTGATTAAGAGCTTGCTCTTATGACGTTAGCGGCGGACGGGTGAGTAA